>CAVACW010000032.1:0-24496 GCA_963587345.1 uncultured Oscillospiraceae bacterium
ACAAGGAGATCTCCGTTCTCGGCGCTGACCAGACCGTGATCGACACGAGCCCGGTGCAGGGTGACTTCGGCATCCGCGCTCAGAAGGGCAACCTCCTTATCAACGCCAACTTCATGGTGGGCGGCGGCAAGGACGGCACGTCCTCTGTGGGCGGCAAGGTCGGTTTGAAGTACGTCTTCTAACCGCCTTCGGCTAATGCCGTAATTTCCCAACCAAGCGGGCGACAGAGCAATCTGCCGCCCGCTTGGTCATTGGAGCACTGACAGAGCGTGGCACTTTCGCCGCCTGAGAGCACTCGTCAGGATTTCGTGACAAGCTTGGGCAGCGTCTTTTCCCCAACCGCTGTTTTCTCCTCAGGAGACGCTTCCTTGCTACACGAGTCCTGCGGCCCTCAACCTCTCGATGGCAGTTTTCAAGATCTGCGCCTCCTTCAAGGCATCGTAGAGCGCATGGTGCGGCGCAAAGCCTGACATCTCATCACCATTCGCCATCAGTTCGCTCTCTCCTTCGCCCAAGTGCAGACCTTTGACAGTACGAATGTCCCGCAACGCCCAGAAATTCCACGGACAGTCAATTCCTTTGGCATCGAACTGCGCTTCAAGGTGCCCGTAGTCGAAGTCAGGCGAGTTTCCCCAAAAGTAGTCTGGCGCCTCTCGCGTCATGATGTCTGCCACCGCCTGCAAGGCGTTCGGCGTGATGACTGTGTTGAAAGCCGCCTTGCGCACTGCACCAACCTGCCGTTCCCACCACCTCAGCGTCTCAATGTTCACCGCCCCCAGACAATCCTTCGGATCCACTCCAAGGTAGAAGGTCCTCACCGCAGGTGCGCCCTCGACGGCCGCCCGATAGTCGAGCACCACCATTCCAATCGTGAGGATCGGCGCCGGCGGCTGAATGCCCAGTGTTTCAATGTCCACGATCAAGTGCTTTGCCGCGCTGTAGGCGATTTCTTCTCTTTCCGTCATTTCGTATTCCGCAAATCTCAGTTGACTCCAAAGAGCGTAGCAAACTCCGCCGTCGTCAGGTTCTCATCGAACGGCAAATACTCGCCCTTCGGCGTCTTGTAAACGCCGTACGGCACCGCCCGGCACCCCGCACGGCGCGCGAGCTTGGTGTTGGTCCAAACGTCCTCGCGGCTCTTCATGGGGATTTCCATCGGGATGTACTTGAAGCCCCGAAAGTCCGCGTCCCGGAAGTGCTCGTGCTGTTCCAAGAGCTTCTTCCAAGGCTCAGGCGCCGCGAGAATGGAAGCTCCCTGCGGTTCGGAGTGAACATTCAAGAAGGCAATCGGGCACCAAATCAGGTTGAGCTTCGGCAAGAGGGGCTTCACGCGGTCAAAAAGGCGAATGCAGTCAGGGCACTGCGAGTCAAATGTGACGTATGCCTTCGGGGCGCCGTCTTCGTGCGGGAAGGCAAACCCAACGGCCTTCTCTTCGAAGGTCTCCCACATTTTCTTGCCATCCCAGATCACGGGAACGACGGCGGGACCTGCGACGGCAAGGCCAGACGCAGCAAAGAGGGTGGCAGCAACGAGCTGCCGGCGAGTGATGGACATGACGAGGATCCTCGTGAAAGAAAAGATGAACCCACTCTAAAGCCCCGTCCTGCCTGACTTTGCCGACTTTTTCGCGAAATTCGCGAAGGCAAAAGCGTTCTACCAAACGCCGCAAGGGTTCTCCCGTCGCATCAATGCGATCTGCTTCAGCCAGTTCACCAAAATCAGAATTTTTGTGAACAGGTTCACACCTTTTTCCTAATCCGTTGTTTTTAAACGAAGTCAAGTTTTTGTCCGCTCGAAAAAAGGCATCCGAGCGAAATCAACTTGGGAAACAAGCTGTAACGAACTTGACATCCGAAAAAATTTCCCCCGCTCGCCGCCCGAAGCGGACGACGAGTCTTCAGAGAAACTTTTTTCGTAGTGAACGATGGCTGAACCGATCCGAATTCCTGTGCATGCTGACGAGCCGCCGCGCTTTCTTTTGTGGAGCGCAGACGAAGTGATTCCGCTCTTCATCTGCATCGGCTTCGGAATCATGATCCGCCAGATGATCCTCTGCGCCATCCTGGGCCTTGTGATCACGCGCTTCTACAAGAAGTTCCGCGACAACCATGCCGACGGCTTCATGCTTCACTGGCTCTACTGGCACGGCTGCGGCGCTTGCCGCTCGCGTTCTCTGAAGATCAACCCGTTCATCCGACGCTTCTTCCCGTGAAGAAGACTGCCTGATTGATGAACCTTTTGCCCAACGGATGAACGCATGAACTTCAACAAATACCTCGGAACGTTTCAGGGACTCAAAACGGAAGGGCGCTTCCTGCGCCTCACCACCGCAGTCCTCGCCTGCACGACGTGCTTTCTCGTCGTGACGCTCGCGTCCCGCCCGACGATCTTGACGGTGACGCCGTGGACGTTGTCCGAAGACGCTCAGGTGACGCGCAACGACGCATCCCGCTCCTACATCGAATCGTGGGGCTTTGCGCTTGCGGAACTGCTCGGCAACGTGACGCCTTCCAACGTCGAGTTCATCAGTGACCGCATCAGCCCGCTCCTTTCTCCGCGCATCTATCACGCAACGCTCGAAGGGCTCGTCGCCAACGCCAAGCAGCTGCAGGAAGAGCGCATCACGATGCGCTTTGAGCCTCGCCGCGTCACGTACGAGAAGACGAGCGGCAAGGTCTTCGTGAACGGCTACAGCTTCGTTCGCCTTGGCTCCGCCTTTGAAACCGAGCGCAAGGAAGAACGCACCTACGAGTTCGGGATCCGCATCGCGAACTACGCCCCGATGATCGTCTCGATTGACACCTACGAAGGCCCGGCGAAGACGCAGCTGGAAATCACGCGCTCCAAGAAGGTCGAGGCCGCCAAGAAGGCGAAGGAAGCCCGCCGCGCTGCGGAAAAGCGCGACAAGGAAAACGCCGCCGACATCAATCCGAGCCTCACCACCGATTCCGACAAGAAGCTCTAATCATGAAGAACCGTTTCATTCTTTCCGCCGTTCTCGCTCTCTCAGCGGGTCTCGCGCAAGCGCAGACGCCGGCTACTCCGGCAACCGACGCCAATGTGGGGCTGGGTGACATTTCGAAGCCCTCCTTTGTGAAGCCCAAGACGGACAAGGCGGGTAATCCCGTTTTTCCCTCGGTTCCCTCGCGCTATCTGAGCGACAAGGCGTCGCCCGATGAGAAGCGCGCGGCGCTTGAAACCATGCGCCGGCAAGGGGGCGCAGCGCCCACGACACCTTCCGTCGTGCGGCCCACGGGGCAGGACTTCAAGGCGCCGGTGAATCAGGTGGTGTTGAACACCTCCAACATCGTGAGCGTGAAGCCCGGCGAGAACGTCTACGTGCCGATTTCCCGCGAGCACCCGAACCGCTTGCTGACGCCCTTCAAGGACCCGCAGATTGTGAGCACGTCGCTCACCGGCGGGCGCGGGTCGGAATGCGGCGAAGTCTGCATTCGCGACGGCGTGATCTACATCACAACGGACACTTCGTCCCCGGTCACGGCCTTTATTACGGAGAAGGGCCATGAAGACATCGCCTTCTCGATCACGATGATGCCGCAGGCCATGCCGCCGCGAGAGATTCGCTTCAAGCTCCCGGACGACGTGGTGGATCAGATCCGCACGAAGACGGGGCACCACTCCAACAAGCGCGCGGAGGCGTGGGAAACGTCTCAGCCCTACGTGGACACGATTCGTCTTGCCATGCGCTCGATTGCCTTGGGCAACATCCCCAACGGCTATAGCCTCCGAAAGGTGGTCTCCACCGATCCCGTGCCCTACTGCCAGCATCCGGGCCTTGCGGTTGACTTCCGCAAGGGTCAGCTGATGGAAGGCTTCAATCTCGACTTCTACGTCGGCGTTCTCGCGAACGTTTCCGACGGCCCCGTGGAGTTCCGTGAGCAGAACTGCGGCGGCTGGCGCATTGCCGCCGTGACGAGCTGGCCCTTGAAGGTCTTGAAGCCCGGCCAGAAGACAGAGGTCTACATCGCCGTCAAGCACGAAGATGAAGTTGACGTCGAGTCCGTGCGCAAGCCTCTCATCCAGCGTGAGTACAACTAAAGGGGGCGGTCATGGCAAATCTTTCCAGCGCCTGGGCCAAGCTCTCGCCGCGCGGCAAGCAGCTCGCCGCCATCGGCGGCGCGGCCATCGTCGTCCTGAGCGTCATCACTTTCATCACGACGAGTGACGAATCCGGCACGGTTGAACTGAAGCGCAATCAGCAGGCTTCCAAGAACGACGCCGTGGTGAACGTCCTCACCAACAACACCTCCAAGAACGTCGGTCTTGACGTCTTGGCCGGTCGCTTGAAGCGCCTCGATGATCGCGCCTCGGCTTTGACGCGTCGCGTCGAACAGCTCTATCAGGAGCGAGCCGCTGACCGTCGAGACAACGCGGTGATGCGCGAGTGGAACGAAAAGCTCGAAGCCTTGAACAACGAACTGGCCAAGGTGCGCGCGGAATACCGTGATCCGAGCTTCCGTCGTTCGGCACCCACGGTCATCACGCCCGACAAGAAGGGCGCGCCCGGTGAAACCGTGGAGATCGTGGACGATCCCTTCCAAGCGCAGGAGCAGGATCGCCTCGCCCGTGAGGGCTATGGCGGCGGTTCCGGCGGCTATGGCAGCGGCTCGGGTGACGGTGCTTCCGGCGGCTCCGGCGGCGGCAATGGTTCCGGCGCTGGCGGCGGTTCTGGCAAGGGCAAGAACGTGAAAGGCAAGGGCAAGCTCCGCATTTCGGTCGTGAGTCAGGCGAAGCCGTCGGAAGACGAAGCCGCTGAACGCGCGGCGGCTGCGGAAGAACGTGCCAAGGCCGAAGCCAAGGCAACGTTCACGATTCCGGCGGGCTCCGTAGTGACGGGCACCATCATCACCGGCGCGGACTATCCCACCGGCAAGGGCTCGTACGACAACCCGACGCCCATGATGATCCGCGTCACGAAGAACGCTCTGCTCCCCAATCGCTTTCGCAGCGACTTCAAGGGCTGCGTGATGCTGGCGTCTGGCCGTGGTGACTTGTCCACCTCCCGCGCCATGCTCCGCACGGAAACGCTCTCGTGCCTCAGAAACGACGGCGCCATCATCAACGCCAACGTCTCCGGCTACCTCGCGGGCGAAGACGGCAAAGCGGGCATCAAGGGGCGCTTGGTCTCAAAGCAGGGCCAGTACATCGCGAAGACGCTCGTCGCGGGCTTTCTCTCCGGCATGAGCGACGCCTTTGACTACAGCCCGGTGTCCGTCCTTTCGACGTCGGCTTCCAACTCGGTGCAGTACCAAAAGAACTGGTCTTCTGAAGCCGCGAAGGGCGGTCTCGCCAAGGGTGCTCAGAAGGCGCTCGAAAAGGTGGCGGACTTCTACATGAGTTTGGCCGACGCCATGGTCCCGGTCGTGGAAATCAGCGCGGGCCGTGAAGTGGACATTGTCTTCATCAAGGAGTCGAAGGTGAAGGCGACGAAGCCCGATGAAGACACGAGCCTCGGCGAAAAGATCCAGAACGTCATCAATCCCAAGGGCTAAACATGAAAACACAGACGATGAAACGAATCGGCCTCGCGCTCGCCGCCATTGGCTTCACAGCCTCGCTTACGGGCTGCGGCGCGTTCAACGTGGGCGAAGAGGAGTTCGCCTGCTCAGGCATGCCGGGCTCTTCCTACTGCCACTCGGCCCGTGACGTCTACGAGACGAGCGAAAAGGGCATCGTGCCCTCGCCGATGCGCAAGGACTCGCGCAACGAAGACTGCGCTGACTGCGTTTACTCCGAAGACGTGAACCCGGAACTGCAGCGCCTTGCCGTTGAAAAGGGCGAAGCCCCGGCGGGCACCGTGATCATCACGACGGATCCCACGATGGGGGCTTCCGGGAAGACGCTTCAAGTGAAGGGCGATGAAGTCATCAACAACTACGTGACGCCCGCCCTGCCGACGGATCCCGTCCCCATTCGCACCCCGGCGCAAATCATGCGCATCTGGGTAGCCCCTTACGTGGACACGAACGGCGACTTGGTAGCGCCGGGCATCGTCTACACCGAAATTGAACCGCGCCGGTGGATCTACCCGGATGACTCGAACGGCCCCAACGGCATCAATAGCCGGACGTTCACTCCGCTTCAGGCCACTGGCTCGTGGTCAACCAAACCGAAGTCCCCTGCCGCGCCGCGCGATGGCTACAACGCCCTCGAACGGTTTAACAAGGGACAACTCGGAAACAACCAGTAATTTTGTTCAATCTGATTCTTAAGGAGAATCCAATGAATATCAAGAAGATCGCCAAGTTCGCCCTCGCGGGCGGTGCGGTTGCCACGGCCTCCGCCGGTGCTTTCGCCGCTCAGGGCGTCGGCGCGGTGGATGGCGTCACCGCCAACACGACCGACTTCGATGAAGTCTGGGAACTGCTCGTCGGCTGGACGCAGGGCGCTCTCGGCAAGGTGCTCGCCCTCGGCGCGCTGATCCTCGGCATCGGCTTCGGCCTCGTCCGTCAGTCCGTCGCGGCGGCTGCCGTCGGTCTCGGCATGGCAATCGTCCTCCAGTACGGCCCGTACGTGATCAATCAGATCATCGGCGCGGACGCTGTGCCGGTCGCGGTGGCTCAGTTCGACAACGGCCTCGAATAAAGCTTGACCAAAGGAGCCGGAGCGCCCTCATCGGTGCTTTGGCTTCCAACAAAACCACCAAGGGAGACGATCTCCCAAGGCAACAAAACTACGTTCTTAAAGGAGAACACCAATGAACATTAAGAAGATCGCTAAGTTCGCCCTCGCGGGCGGCGCAGTCGCCACCGCTTCCGCCGGTGCCTTTGCTGCTCAGGGCGTCGGCGCCGTGGACGGCGTGACCTCCAACACGACCGACTTCGACGAAGTGTGGGAACTGCTCGTCGGCTGGACGCAGGGCGCTCTCGGCAAGGTGCTCGCTCTCGGCGCGCTGATCCTCGGCATCGGCTTCGGCCTCGTCCGTCAGTCCGTCGCGGCGGCTGCCGTCGGTCTCGGCATGGCAATCGTCCTCCAGTACGGCCCGTACGTGATCAATCAGATCATCGGCGCGGACGCTGTGCCGGTCGCGGTGGCTCAGTTCGACAACGGCTTGGAATAAGTCCGGGTTCGATAAAGCGCAGTTCCTCGGCTCTGCCGGGGAGCGGCTTCGAACAAGGAAGGGCGGCGTCTTCGCGGACGGCCGCCTTTTTTCTTTTCCCCATTTGCACAGCTTCTTTTCGCGAAAACCGCGAGAAACCGAGGCTTTTGCGAGGCGTCGCCTTCGGACAATAGGACCATCTCATCGCCGGAAATCACCATGCCCGACGTTTTCCAACATCCTTACAAGCCGATCATTCTCATGTCCAAGAACGACGTCATCCCATCCACTCAGCTTCCGCCCGACGGCCACTACGTCCTGGAGGCCCCCATAACGAATGCGTCCGGCATGGAGGCGTTCGTCTCCCAGCCGCTTGGCTGGAAGTCCCAGCAGAAGAACATCCGGCTCGTGAACGACGAGCTCACCACCACAGAGGAAGTCTTCGTAGACCGCCTCGCCGAGTGGATTCTGCGACTCGACTTCGTGAACAACACCGCGACGCTCCAGCCGCTCCGGCTCTATCTCATGCCCGAAACGCAGGAATCGGTCGTGTACCTCAACCCGGCCTCCATCAAGCGGCTTGCGGGCGTCGTGAATGACTTCTACCGCGACGCCGCCCAGACAAGCCGAGAAAGCCTCGAAGCGTTCCGCAACCTCACAAACGGCACCCAACGCCTATGACCCCTCTTCCTTGGCTTCGGCAAGCGGCTTCCGCCGCCCTCTATGGCGTCGTGACGCTCGTTTTTGCGCTGGTGCTCTTTGTGCTAGCGGGCGTTCTGCTCGTCATCGGTCCCTTGGTCTTCGCCGCCATGCTCATCTTCTTTGTGCTCGCCGCGCTGGGCTCGTTCTTATTCCCAGCGGCTAGGCACTGATTCCCCTTCAACCCGCGCCGCTTCTGCGGCGCTTTCTTTTTGGACCTTCCCTATGCGTCTCTTCATTGCTGAAAAGCCCTCCGTCGCCAAGGCCATTGCAGCCGAGCTGGGCGTCGTCAACGCCACCGGCTCGTGCATCAACTGCTCGAACGGCGACATCGTCACATGGTGCTTCGGGCACCTGTTGGAACAAGCCGAGCCAGACGTCTATCTCCCCGATTCCGTCCCGAAGACGAAGAAAGGCACGAAGGTCTGGCGCATGGTGGACCTGCCGATCTTCCCGAAGGAATGGATCATGCTTCCCAAGGCCGACAAGGGCGTCAAGAAGCAGCTTTCCGTCATCGGGAAACTCATCAAGTCGTCCGACTCCCTCGTCAACGCCGGAGACCCGGACCGCGAGGGCCAGCTCCTCGTGGACGAGGTGATCGAGCATTTCAAGTCCAAAAAGCCCGTGGAGCGCTTCTGGGTGTCCGCCGTCGATCCCGCGTCGATCAGAAAGGGCCTTCAGAACCTTCGAGACAACCGCCAATATGCCGGCATGCGGGACGCCGCCCGTGGACGCTCGCGCGCGGACTGGCTGCTTGGCATGAACCTCTCTCGCGCCTACACGCTCTCGAACCGCCCGGCTGACGGCAAGGGGGAATTAATTGCGGTTGGTCGAGTGCAGACCCCTACCCTCACCATGGTCGCCCGTCGTGACTACGCCGTGAAAAATTTCAAGCCTCAGCCCTACCTTTCCATTACGGCGAACCTGTCCTCTCAAGGCCAGAGCTTTACGGCCAAATGGAGGCCGCGCAGCGATCAGCCGGGGATGGACGAGGAAGGAAAGCTTCTCATTGACCTTGACAGGGGAAGAGCGCTTGTCTCGCAGCTGTCCGGCGTGCAATCAGCAAGCGTCCTGTCCGCAGAGACGAAGCACAAGAAGGCGAGCCAGCCCAAGGTGTATTCGCTTGCAGACATTCAGATTGAAGCAAGCCGCCTTTTTGGGTACACCGCCGAGGAAACCCTCAACACCTGTCAATCGCTCTACGAGACGCACAAAGTGACGAGCTATCCGCGCACGGACTGCGGTTACCTCCCCGAATCTCAGCACGGTGACGCGAAGCGCGTCCTTGATGCCATCAGCCGCACTTGCCCGTCCGCCGCCAAGGCGGCCTCAATGGCCGATCCCTCGATTAAGAGCTCAACCTTCAACGACAAGAAGATCACAGCGCACCACGGCATCGTGCCCGTCGACAATGCCGCCCGCTGGGACAAGTTAAACGACAAGGAGCAGAACCTCTACCGCCTCATCGCCAAGCGCTACATCGCTCAGTTCTTCCCCGTGCACGAATACGACGCCACTGTGATCGTTTTGACGCTCGGCGACGAGACTTTTGCCGCCTCCGGGAAAGTGGTGACGAGGAAGGGATGGAAGATGCTCTATAGCGGGGCCGAGAAGGGCCCTGGAAGCGCCGAGGAGACCCAAGCCCTACCCCTCCTAGTCCAAGGGGATTCAACACGCGTAGAAAGCGTTTCTGGCAAAGAAGCGCAAACGAAGCCGCCCGCCTGCTTCACCGAAGGCACACTCATTGCTGCAATGGAGAACATCTGGCGCTCATTTGACGACGAGAAGCTACAGGCCCAGCTGAAAGAAGTGGGCGGCATCGGCACCCCAGCCACGCGCGCCGCCATCATTTCGGAACTGAAGCGCAAGGAATACCTTGTCACAGACGGGAAGGCGCTCCACTGCTCGGATCATGGGCGAGAGCTCTTGAAGAAGGTTTCGGCCCGAGTACGTAGCGCCCAGCTCACGGCACAGTTCGAGGAGAAGCTGAAGCTCGTGGAAAAGGGCGAGCTCAATGTAGAGGGGTTCACAAAAGAGTACGAGGAGTTCATCCTCGAAGAATTGCAGAAGGTGTCGAAAGCCGCTTGAAGCAACTCGCCTTGCGCCAAAGGGCGGATCGGTAGAATGCGCGCCGATCTCTGTTGCAGGCCCTGCGGTGCTCTTCGCCGACAGGATCGTAAACAAAAGAAAAGCCCGGACATCTCACCTTCCGGGCCTTTCCGAACTAAGGAGATACGAGATGCTTCCCAAACACAATCTCGTGTGCCTTAGCGCGTTGAGCGCATTATGGCTCAGCGGAGAACTGCACGTCAACATCGAAGTGTCGTTCTCCGTCAGCGCTTTGGCAATTGCTCTTTGCCTGATTTTCAAGCGGTAAAGACATGCCGCCGGTCTTCGGATCGGCGGCTTTTTCTTGCACAAAAAGAAGGACTTCCAAAGGATTAGGCTACGGGCAAAAACTTAGGAGAACTGACGTGCCTACTTCTTAAGCACGTGAAATCAACTTAACAACAATCCATTAAACTCCAATGTGAATAATTCTGTGGACAGGCGAAAAACTGTGGATAACTCTGTGGATAATGTGTGGATAAGTCGATATCGAATGTGGATAACTTTTTATGGGTTTTGCAGTCAGAACACTGATGACAAAAGAGAATATTCCACCATCTAAAAGCTTTTCCCTGAAATACTCGTTAGGTGGCAACTTGTGTAACTTTTAGGTGGCAACTTGTGTAATTTCACCCCGGCAACTTGTGTAATGATAAAATCCAGGCTTAGGCGGCAACTTGTGTAATCAGTTTGCTGTATTTCGCTTTAAGATCAAGTAGTTGCAAAACAGTAACCGCGCGCGTGCGCGCGCGTAATCTAACTTTATATTTAACATTCTTTTTAACAAAGAAATATACCCATAATAGGCTCGCTCAAATTTTCGACGCGCCGCTCTGCGAATGGGGTTTGAGGATCAAAGCCAAGAGGCAACGCATGGCACGGACTACACGTAAAACCAAGAGCAAAGCGACTGAAGACACCCAAGGCGCGCTGGATCTGTCAACCGCCGACGATCTGACGGCTGGCGAATCCAATGTCGGCAAAGCAGTAAAGCTGGAAGGCGGCATTACCGCTTACTCCAAACCTCAAACCGAAGCCGTTTACAATCTCGATGGCAACTACGATTTGGCTCCGCTGAAAAATGGTGTGATGCTCATGCATCTGCCGTTCTTCCCCACCAAGTCCTACGTGAAGCCTCGCTATCACACGTTCGAGTTCCCTCAAGAAACGGTGACGCTGGAACTGGACCCTAACCCCAAGTACGGCGGCCCCAGCATTACGGACGCGGACGTCATCAAGTTTTGCATCAGTGCCTTGAAATCCGAGGCAGCGAATGACCGCCTGTCAATCAGCGAAGAAGCATCAAAAATCCATGGCATGACATTCAGTGCTCAAGGCTTCTTCAAGTTCACCAAACGTGACAACAACGGCGGTTCTCAACTTAATGCGTTGCGTAACTCATTGAATCGACTGAAATCAATTAACGTTAATTTCTATCGCAAACCGAAGGATCCTAATAGCAAGATCGTTAAGGTTTCCAACCATTCGTCATTCATTCTGGACTGGTCCGAAGTCACGAAAGACGGAGAGTCTCGCGATGAAACAGACGTCACTAAAGACGTATGGTTCTTCGTCCGATTTGCAACTTGGATGACTCCATTTTTCTTTAAAAATGAAGCCATTCTGACCCTGAACCGCATCGGCTACTTTTTCCTTGATCCAGCAGAAAAGAAGTGGTACGAATATCTGCACAGCGCGCTAGGACGTCAAACCTACTTCAAGACTCGACTGAAACTGATAGCTCGCCGACTAGATTTTGAATCTGATGAAGATGGCGAATACCGTGGACGCAATCTTCATTACATTCGCGACGAGCTCTATCAAATGATTGCTTCAGATGACCTGTTGGGCATCTCTCTAGCGATAGAACCCAAGAAACCGTGCGCGGAAGAGATGGTTTACTTCTTTCGTTCCAACTGGAAGCACTGCAAATCAAAAGTACCAGATCCTTTGAAACCAAAAGAATTTCTCACTAAGCTTGAAGCATCCATTTTCAACAAAGAAGGCTTGATAGGACTTCAGAACTTCCGCGGAATTACTATAGGAACGCACAAGGGGCTACTAAAGACTGAAGACATTCGAGAGCTGTACAAGAAGAAAAACTATAGGAAATGGTTGGATAAATTCGATAAGGATCAGAATATCCTAGAACGAGGTGACGCAATCAATAAGGGACTACCTGGCTACCGAGCATTAAACGGCAAGGAGCAAAAGCGGTATGACCGCTTGAAGCACTGCCAAAACCTCGCTTCGACTCATCCCGCAGCTAATCCAGAGGCCGAAGGGATTAAGACTGATGAGGACATTATTGATATAGTTCAAAATTAGAAGTTACTTCAAGAAAAAGAGGACTGGGAACAGCCCTCTTTTTTTGCTCCACGTGAAAATTGAAGGAAACTTACACAAGTTGCCGGCAGGTATTTCTAAATCAAATCAATGGCCGTATCCATTTAGCCCATGTGAGAAAACAGTCAAATTCTCACCAAAAAGAGGCAGAGAAAGAGGGACAAAGAGCCGGGAATGTTCACTTCTTGCCATGCTCGTCCTAGCAACTGCTTCATTTGTTGTCAGCAATAGGGGGCGTTCACTTGTTGCCATGCGATTTTCTCCGTCTCGAACAAGAAACTACTGGTGAGAATCTGGGCAAATTTACACAAGTTGCCGCCTAGTTTTATTCCGCAAAATCAATGCAATTTTTTAGAAAACCGCATATCTCATCTAGTCGTTTTCTCACTAGTAGCAAAGACAATTCACGGTCTCCAAAGAGGCAACCACCGATGAACGAACATCAAAGTAACAGAAGTTGCCACCCTACAAGCAACATTTTGGAGCGCTATGAAGGTCTTCGTTTGTGTCTTCATGAAGACACGGCGTCAGGTGAGAAAAGAATGAAACTTACACAAGTTGCCGGGCATATTTATTCCCTGAAATCAATGGCAATGTCTCTTCGTACCGTGTGAGAAAACGCTCAAATTCTCACCAACACGAGACAAAGAAAAAGGAACGAAGAGCCAGGAATGTTCATTTCTTGCCATGCGATATTTGCTTCTGAAATCAGAAGGGTTGCCCTATTTTTGCCCTCAAATCGGATGATGTTTGCGTCTGAGGAAGCCTCAGCCCCACGCTCATCAGGCTAGTTCTTCGCGATTTCCGCTTGGAAAGTGTTCTTTTCAGCTTGACCGACTTTCAATAATCCACGGACACGCCGCTAGAAGCGGCCCTTTGTCATGTCCGTGGAGACTTTGAATGTCCACTCCCACTCAACAGAATTTCCCCACCTCGCAGCCGCAACAGCCTCCGCAGGCTCCGATTTATCCGAACGCCGTACCGCCGGGACAAGTCCCGCCGCAGTACGTCCCGCCCAACGGCTATCAGCAACCCGGCTACGCCCAGCCTTACCCGCCGCAAGGCGTTCCCCTGCAAGCGCCGGTTTATCAACCTGCCCCTCCCCCGCCTCCCGCTTCTCCTGAGAAGCCTCACGGCGTGTCTATGTCGGCTTGCATCACGACGGGCGTCGTTTCGGCACTGGTGGCGTTTGGGGCTTCGATTCTCTTTGCGCACTTTGTTCAACCGAAGCCCGTCCAGCCGAAGGCTCCCATTGCCATCGTGGACATGCTTCAGCTCGCGTCTGGCATTGCCAAGTCCAAGGGCATTGACGCCACGCAGGCATATCAGCAGGTGGGTGAAGCGATTGCCCAACTGGAAAACAAGGGGCTGATCGTCATGGACACGCGCTCCATCATCGCCGCGCCGGATCAGTACCGCCTCCTCCCCTCTCAGCTGGTGCCGGGAGCGGATGACAGCGGCATTGTGGGCGGCTACGACGTACCTACGCTGAATGAAGGACAACCCAATGCCCAGCGCTAATTGGCTCAAAGAGCGCGTCAGTTGCTTCTGCGCACCGCTCAAATCGGCAACCAAGGGACAGCTCATTCGCTGGGGCGTGGTGTCTACGCTGATTTGCGCCGGGACAGTGGCGGGACTCTGGTACCTCGGAGATCGCTTCGAGATTGGTCTGGATCGTCAGCAGTCGCATTGCGTCGAAGGCGACGTCTTCCTCATCGACAAGTATGACCGCACTCCCGTGAAGGACGAGCTCTTCGCGTACCGCGCCGGAAAGAAACTCGTAGCCGCCTTTCCTGCTGATCGCATGATGGGAAAGTACGTTCGAGCGGTTCCTGGGGACACGGTGTCGATCAACGACTCCGAAGAAATCTTCGTGAACGGCAAATACGTGGCTCGCGGACTCTATTGGTTGCATGACCGAGAGACGCACGAAATTGACCCCAACACCTTGAAGAAGTTCACGGGAAAGAAAACCCTCAAGGACGGCGAGTATTGGATGATGGGCACGAGTCGTCGCAGTTTCGACTCTCGCTACTGGGGCGTCGTTTCAAAGGATCAAATCATCGGGAGAATGTATGTCTTGCATCGACCGAACCACTAATCGCCTCACGCTCGTGGCTGCGGCAGTCTTTTCCATCCTGAGTCTTCAGGCGTCTGCGACAGAACCCGCCAAGACGGCGGAAACCGAAGCCACCGATCAGGCTGTGCGCGGAACTGTCAAGTACTTCGTCAATTCCAAAGAGCCCTACTCCGAGATGAAGGTCATGCCGGACGGCTCCATCATCGGCACCACGGTGACCAATCACGGCAAGGGCGTACGCCAGCAAATGCGCATGCCCAACTTTGACAACATCACGCCCGTCATTGACCCCGTGGTTGGCAAGGACAGCAAGGGTCGCGTTATTACCGAGCGCCAGAAGAAGATGAAGGACCTTCAATGGAAGGCCATTGGTGGCATGGTGAAGGAGTACAACGACGGCGTGAAGGCGGGCACTATTCAGCCCGTGGAAAAGCCCAAAGAGACGCAGCTGGAAATGTGGCAACGTCAGGCGCGTGAAGCCGCTGAGTACGAAAAGAAGCACGGGCCGATCCAGACGTCGAAGAATTACAAGATGCCGGGGCTGTCCCCCGAAGAGAGCCAGCTTGTTCGCAGTGCCAACACGCAGATCCGCTACGTGAACGGCCAGCCGGAATACCTCGTCTTTGATGAAGAGAACCGGCTGAAGCAGATCATTCGCCCGAACAAGAAGAAGCCGTACGTCGCGAAGTTCAAGAAGTCGGAGCCTGTACGCCGTGATCTGGGCTCGAAGGTCATCTACTCGTCAGACGAGAAGGTGGACATCTCGGACATCAACAACCCCGAGACAAAGCGCATCAAGGCCCTCTTCCCTGACATCGGCAAGACGCCTGAACAGCGGCGCTACATCATTCATCAGAATCAGGACGGGACAGACGCCAAGACGCCCGCCTCCGGCAAACCCGTTTCCCTGCTTGACGACACGCTGAAAACCCTGCTCGGCATTCGCGACGCGTCGGCGCAAACGGTTGACCCGGACTATTTCAAAAACCGACCGGTGCCAAGTGGAATGGGTTCGGTAATCGACGACATCACCAAGTCAGCCAAAACCCTGCAGGAAGCGCTGAAGGCCCAAGGCGCTTTGACCGCGGTTCCGTCGCCTGAGCCGGAAGACTACTGTGACGACTGCAAGGACGATCCCCCGCCTCGCGCCAAAGAAGCAACCAAGGCTCAGGAGCAAAAGGCCAAAATGCAGTCCCTGCTCAACTTTAGCAAGGACGTGACGGCGAGCACCGAAGCCGCCCGCCAGAAGGATTCTGAGTTCTCCGCCGATTTGAACGAGGTGCTTCGATCCGTCTCGGGAGGTGACGGACGCGAAGGGTTTCTCAAATCGATGGGGAAAGTGGTCGAGGACCACCCTGACGTGCGGAAGGCGCTGCCAAACGTGGATAAAGAGATTCAGTCACTCTCTCGCGAGCTGGAAGCGGCAAGTTCAACCGAAATCCCCGCCAACGCGCCCGAGAGGACGCTGGTCTTCGTTTCTTACTCGATGAGTGAGCAGGCCATTCTGGAAGCCTTTCGCATGAACAAGGGGCGCGAGGATGTGCTCTTTGTGATGCAGGGCATCCCCGCCGGCATGAACATCGCCACGGGTGTTCGGAAGATGCAGTTGCTCGCCTCCAAGGTAGAGCCCACGCCCAACATCGTGCTGGATCCCGGCCTCTTTGACGCCTACGACGTCAAGGTGGTGCCGACGCTTGTTCGCACGAAGGGGGCTTTGAAGGGCGGTCCCACTCCCGGCAAGAAGGAACGCGCCTACCCCAAGATGCTGGGCAAGGTGCGCGGCCTCACCAACGACGAGTGGCTGCTCTCCGAGATCAAGGACGGCAAGACGGGCGATTTGGGCACCGAAGGCAACGTCGTGGAGATCGCTGAAAAGAACCTCATCGACGTCATGAAGGAGCGCGTCGCGAAGATCGACTGGGCTGAGAAGAAAAAGAAGGCGTTTGAACGAGCGTGGACCATGCAGAAGTTCGACGTCCTGCCTACAGCGCAGGAAAATCGCGAGCGTGAGATTGACCCGACGTTCGTCGTGGAGAACGACATCAAGGATGCCGCCGGGAACGTGATTCGCTACAAGGGCGAGCACGTCAATCCGTTGGAAATCCGCCCCTTCACGATGAACATGCTCGTCTTCAATCCGCTTTCGCGCCGCGAGAAGATTCGCGTCGATCAGATCCTTGCCCAGTACAAGGCGCAAGGCTATGAGAAGCCTCTGCTCGTCGGGACGCAGATTGACCGAGACAAGGGCTTTGGCTGGGGTTCCTACAAGGAGATCACCGACTACTTTGACGCGCATCTCTTCATGCTCACGCCGGAAGTGAAGGAGACGTGGGCGCTTGAACAGACGCCGGCCCTCATCTACGCCGACAATGACCGGCACGTCTTCCGCGTCACCGAGTTCGGCCCAACGCAGGATGAAGAGGAAATCATCGCTCAGCAGGATCGTGAGCGGGCGGAGGCGCAGCAAAAATGAAGAAGACATTCATTCAGCTCGCCATCACCCTCTTGGCTGGGCTTTCGATGGCTGGCGCTCAAGCAGAAAGCGCTACGGGTACCTACGACGTCATCAAAGGCTCCATCGACAAGATCACGAACGAGTACGGCGGCTACATTTCAGAAAACGGTTCGACAGTAGGCCAGCAGACGGGCGAAACCGTTCCCGGTGACCAAGGCTGCAACGATGCGGACGTCATTTCTGGCAAGCTCATCACTGACCTTTGCTGGACGTGCATCTTCCCGATTATCGTCGCCGGCGTGAATACTTCGAAGATCGCCGGCGAGACCTACGAGGATCGCATCCCTGACAACGCCGCTGACAACTACTTCTGCTCGTGTCCCGACAAGGACGGCGCTCTGCCCCACTTTGGCTTTCGCACGTCCTTCTGGGAGCCGATGCGATTGGCCGAGTTCGAGCGTCAAAGCGGTTGTCTTTCGACGATCAATGGCGTTCGCCTTCCCTTCAACAAGCTTTTTCAAGGCACTCAGAAGCGGAAGGCCGCTACCACTAAAGAAGCGGATGGCAAGACGTTCCGCCACTATCACTTCTACGCATTCCCTGTTCTCGTGATGCTGGATCTGTGGCTTCCGAAGAACTGCAATCCGGGGGCCTTCATGGACCTCGACATCATGTACTTCTCGGAGGTTGACCCGACTTGGAACTACGATGAGGTGAGTTTTTTCACGAACCCGGAAGCTGCTCTTTTTGCGACGCCATTGGGGCCTGTGTCGTGCATTGCCGATGCTTTGGCATCTAATTTGGGGCACCCGATACGCCAGATGTACTGGTGCGCGGGATCGTGGGGTATTCTCTATCCGGCTTCGGGCAACGTGAACGATCTGGCAGGGGCTATGTCGGAAACGTCGCTCATGGCGGCGCGCATTCTCGTAGCGCTTCATCGTCGTGGCATTGAATGGCATTCCGTAGGGAAGGACGCGATGTGCGGCGGCTCGCTCTTGAACTGGCTCCCCAAGGAGCAGTACCGCTTCAACATGTTCTGGCCCATCCCTGAGAACCATAGCGACCATCCCATCGGGCAAACGTCATTGATCTGGGGGCTCGCGAAGATCATTCCGGGGTATGGCGAGGACCCGATCCACGTCGTTTGGCGGTGGCTGGACTGCTGCAACACGGCAGGCCAACAGCAATAGGAAAGGGGCGCTCGTGTCTTCATGAATACACGAGCGACTGACGTTTTTTTGGGGCGAAGACTTTTTCTAGCGGTAGCAGAGAATGTCTTCATGAAGACAAAAATTTCTAGCGTAGGGGAGCCAATAGAGGATCGCTTTGTGTCTTCATGAAGACACGGGTCTCCCTCGCGTGGCGGCTTGTCGCGAAAATCGCGACAAAGTCTTTCAGTGCAGAGCGGCGTTGGCGATAGGCTGTATTCTTCTCCAACTCGCGTCCATCGCTATCAAAATGACCTTCTTCAATCGACTCAAAAATCGCGCTTTTGATGCGCTCGTCAAGAAGAGCGAAAAATCCCAGAGCGGGATGGAAAAGCTCTTCTCCATGCTCAAGGAGCATCCCGAACTTGCCTCGGGTTGTTTCTGTGATGATGTGGCGTGGGGCAAGATGACTTACATGGACTGCTGCGCCGCTATTCAAAAGGCGGTTAAGCTTGGAGTCCATACCGTCGAGTTTGATCCTACCTTTGACCTCTCCAAGCCTTTCTGTCTTCGTTACAAGGCCAAGAAGGGAAGTGCCGCTCCCATTGTCTTCATCAGTAATGTGACGGACGAGGTGCCTCCCCTGAGCATGAGATTCGATGTCTTCATAATGCCTGCGGATTTGGATACGGTGGCGTACATGATGACCCGAGCGTGGTGGCTCACGTTGCTCTCGCAGAAGTTCAAGGACCCTGCGCTGGCTAAGGAAGCCATTCAGGCGCAGTTGAACAGTCTTCGAGATCGGATCACGCAAGCCATTGTGCAGACGCGCCGCAGTCTGCGCCCTGAGCTTTTCTATGGGCAGACGAGCGTCAACAATTATCAGCAGGGGCTCGTGGGCATTGCTGAGAAGGCCGTTGGTCTTGGTCCTCTGGAGGCTCGTTGCGTGGTGGATGAGTTGCACCAATACTTGTTATCCATCGTCTGTCGCCAGAACACGGCGGTGAACTGCACCCCGGCTCGCACCTCGATCAAGGCGTACCTTGCCTTGACGGGCAATCAGCCGCCAAAGGTCGTGAGTGACTTTATCACCACTTACCATTCTGCTTCGGACTTTGCGGAGACGTGTCAGGAGTTGTGGCAACTCTATCCTGCCGCGCCTCAGCTGGCAGCGGAGGGGGACTGAAATGTCTTCATGAAGACACGGACAGCGCAGAAAAAGGGCGGCTTCGGTCGCCCTTTTTTGTAGTATCTGTAAAGTTTTTTGGGTTATCTGCTAACATCTGCTAAGTCGAGTTTGACAGATTTTACAGATAAGCCTCCCCTACCTAAAGGCAGAGGCTTGTGAAAGCAAGCCTTGATTGACTAGTACGAGTTGCAGAAGGAATCGCGTAATTTCTATGATGAAACTATCGAAACCGGAAGGCCAAACGCTTGAGTACAAGCGCGAATGGTGTGAAACAGCAAAAAAAACGATGATCGCTTTCGCCAACGATTTTGGTGGCATTCTGATGATTGGTGTCGCCGATGACGGCGAAGTTGTAGGTTGCAACTACGATCAGGTCGAGCGCAGTGTTCGTAGCTTTGCCCGCGATGGAGTGGAGCCATCCATGTCCAGACTGGTAAAGGTCCGCAAACAGATCATGGACGACAAGATCATCACTACTGTCTTGATTGCTCCGGGATCAGAACGACCGTATAGTTTTCGCGGAAAGGTCTTGACAGAAGGCGGCGTTTATATCCGACTCGGCGGTCAAACAGTCACGGCCACGCTTGACGAAGTTATGCGCATCATTCGCCGTGGAGATCCGCGTACATGGGAGAGCCGTCCATGCAATCAAGTAGAGTTGACATTCGAAGATTCAAAAAAGATCTTTGAAGATCACGGCATTCCATTTTCCGAAGCGAATTGGCTTGGCTATGGCCTGATCAATCCAGATCATGAGTTTACGAATCTTGCACTTTTGCTTTCAGATCAAAACCCATTTCGGGTGATTATTAACAAATATGCGGCCTCCGGCAAGGTGGATTCTTGTACCAAGATTTCTGGTCCCATTGTTCGGCAATGGCATACGGTCAGAGATCAACTCTCCGAAGTCAATGTGCCGATCATCGATAAAGAATCATCAGATTTCGCGAGGCAAGAGAAGTATCCTTGGCCGCAAATCGCTCTTAGAGAAGCCCTGACCAATACGCTGGCGCACCGTGACTACACGTCGCCGCTTCAGGTGGCAGTGAACATTCACCCGGATGTCATCAATTTTCTAACGCCAGGTGGTATACCGTCGGAGCTAACGCTTGAAGACGCTTTAGCTGAAGGTGCTAGTTTCTGTCGTAATGAGAAGCTAGCCGAGCTATTCATGCGCCTGCATTGGATGGAAAAAAGTGGGACGGGCTTTGGCGACATTTTTCGTGCATATGCCGAATATGATCAGAAACCAAAGTTGAAACATATTGTTCGCTCTTTCCAAATAGAACTTCCGAGAGTTGTCAATGGTCAACAGTCGGGGAGAGAAGCTGATGTTATGCGTTTCATCAGGCAGAGTCCTGAGGGACGAAGTCGTGTTGAAATTGAGGCGTATCTTGAACTTTCTCGCCCGACAGTCATGAAGATTTTGAATGAGCTTATAGAAAGTGGGCAGCTCGTTAGAAGTGGGGAAGCGCGTTTAATACGCTATTTCGCAAAACACAACAAAAGCGCGAGTTAGTCCCTGCATTTTTGTCAGAGGCAAAAGAAGGGTGGCTTAGGCCGCCCTTTTTTGTGTCTGTTGGACGAGAAAGGGGAAGAAAATGTCTTCATGAAGACACCATTTGAGGATAGAGGCAACGATAGACGTAACGATTTTTCGTTCGTCGGAGGCGAATCCGTGTCTTCATGAAGACACGATGACGCAAAAAGCAACACTTTCGAGCAAAAACATCCATTACGTTTGATACAGATCATGCCGTTTAATAAAGTGTGTATCAATAACTGATAGTATTCGTTGCATCACAATTCCAACCCGGGGTTTTCCAATGACTGCCAAGATCATCGCGTTTGCCAACCAAAAGGGCGGCGTCGGCAAGACTATGCTGACCGTCCAGTTTGCCCACTACCTTCGGGCGCGGCGAAACAAAAAGGTCCTCGTGATCGACATGGACAAGCAGGCAAATTCAACGTTCAATTTGCTGGGCTTTACTAAGAGCGACGATCCGACTGAACCCCCGGTTAAGAACAAGCCCATTGACGGCGCCACGACGATGTTCGATCTCTTCAAGCAAGACTTCACGAATATCAAGCCGACGCCGACGAAGAGCGGCATTGATCTGATCTGCGGTCGTACCGATATTTCTCAGGTGTTCACCGAGGTATTGGCGGATGGCAAGGACACGGCAATTCAGATGTCTGCCGTTTTTCATCCGCGTGAGAACTTGCGCAACTCGGAGTGCATGGAAAAGTACGACTACATTCTGATTGACTGCCAGCCGCAGCTCGCCCCCGGTCTTATTGGCCCGATGATCGCCGCTGACTATGTGGTGAGTCCGCTGAAAATCGATGTCTTTGGCATTACCGGTGTGAAAGACATGTGGGCAACGATGGACAAACTGCGCGAAGCGTGGCCGCTCAATTACGTGCAGCTGGGGGTTGTTCTGAATGACCTTGACAATTCAGGCTTCCAGCGTGGCATCGCCGGACAAATGTTGGTTGATCCTGAGATCGGCAAGTATCTGTTTGACACGATCATTTCTCATCGTTCGCCCATTGCCAGAGCATCGGTTGATTGTCTCCCGATTTGGATGGTGCCGAACGCTAAGGCTTCGATTGAGGAGCTTGTCGATCTTTTTAAGGAGTTTGAAAAGCGTATCAAGCTGGCGGAAGAAGGCAAGCTTGCTGAAGCATTTGAAAACCGTGCAGCCGAACTGGCCGCAGAAGTTGAAGGAGAAGCATGATGGCTACT
The DNA here is from genome assembly GCA_963587345.1 of uncultured Oscillospiraceae bacterium. Classification (GTDB taxonomy): domain Bacteria; phylum Pseudomonadota; class Gammaproteobacteria; order Burkholderiales; family Burkholderiaceae_F; genus Duodenibacillus. Next base: position 21,840 of record CAVACW010000032.1, read on the forward strand.
CTTTCTAAAATTGCCAAGGGCGGAAAAACTAAGAAAAAAGGTCCGAATCTTGGTATCGCCGCTGCACTCAACGTTGAAAGCAAACAAAAATTTGAGGTGAAGGTCGTTCCGACGCTCTTCATCATGCCGAACCCTGATCCTTTGTTGCAACAGCCTCGCACAGAGTTTGATGATGAAATGATTGAAGCTCTCGCCAAGAGCCTGAAGGTGGAAGGGCAGATTTATCCGATTCTTGTCTCACCGGCAGAGACGAACGGAGAGTATGCCGGCAAATATTTCATTCAGGATGGTGAGTGCCGATGGCGCGCGGCCAAGCTGGCCGGACTGACGGAAATGCAGGTCTACGTCAATCCACGCAAGCTCTCGCAAGAGGAACTTTTGTTAATTCAGCTCGCCTCGAATGAACAGCGCAATTCGCTCAAAGTGTTTGAGCTGGCATTGAGCATCAAGCGATTGATAGATCTGGGGATGACCCTCGTGGATATCGCGGATCAAATGGGAAAACCGCGCTCCTACGTGACGGACCTTAATCGTCTGAACACGGCCCCTGAGTACCTTTGCGACTACTTCCGGCGCACGAAGTTCCGCGATACAAACAGCATCGGTCTTCTCGCTACGGCAGCTGCGCGAGATCCTGAGCGCTTCAAGGCGCTCTTTCAGCGGCATCTGGAAGAGGACACGGAAGATCAGCACGTGACGCGCCGCGAGTGTTTGTACATCCGAGACGTCATCGCCAATAAGGCGGCTTCAACCGAAGCCAAGGCGGAGGGGGAGGCTTCGCTCCCAACCAATACGCCCTCTGTGCCCGTTGCTTCGACTGAAACTGCTTCTGACGCCAGTTCGGTTCCTCCTTCGCTTTCTGAAGCCGAGCAAAAGGCTCAGGAAGCGGCACGGAAACGGGAAGAGGAAAGCTGGGAAGAAATTGATCGCTACCAAGCTGAAGTGGACAAAGATCCCGATGTGCGGGAAAGCGAATACAGCTTCTTGGAAGAGGAAGTTGATAGAAAGCCTGAGCCAAAAGCGAAGACTGTGACGAAGCCCAAGGAACAGTCGCGCTGGGAAATGCCCGACGGCGCCATGACGCTCTCGAATCTTCAGGCGCTTTGCTATCGCGTGAAGGTTCGTTGCGGCGACGTGTATCGACACGGGACGCTGATGAGCATCGTGACGTTGGCGGAGAAGGGTAAGCAGGCATTCCTCTATCAAGGCAAGGTGACAAGCATTTCTAACGATCAGATTGTGGCGATTGAGGGCTCCGTGATGGCAGATCAGGTGCGGAGTGATGAGGATTGCGAGGAGGCGGCGTGACAACGGTAGTCAACAAAGTCGAACCCAAAGAGGGGCAGGGGCATGCCAAAGGGCCGAACAGGGAATACATAGCGAGTCTGCTACAGTTGGTCTTTTTGCTTGAAAACCTGCCGCCGCAAAAGCGAGTCTTGGGAAATCTGTGCAAGATCATGCAGATCAGTCAGGCGAAGTTTTTTCGGCTGGTGAAGGATCTCAATGCTGTTTTTGGCATTCCAGTAAGGCGAGTGACGTTAGTTGGCGAAAGCCGGCTTGTGGACATTACGACGGGTGATCGGAATATTCGCGGTTACTACTTTGCCGATGAGGTAGGTCTTCTGAATCGCAAAAAGCTCAATGAAGTCTTTTTGAGTTTCGGCACTCGTGAAGAAACGGATCGGGACGTGCAAAGAGAGCATCTGGCGTTTGTCCAGAGAACGCTAGAGGCCGTGAACAGCGCTCGCAAGCTTTACGATTTGCCAGCGATTGTGCCGTAGCAAGATTTGAGAAGTTCCGCCCCCGAGATATTTGTTTCTTCGGGGGTTTCTTTTTGTCTCTTTGCTAACCATGACAAATTTACGGTCGGGAAGTGCCGGCGGCTGAGAAGGTTTGAGGACCGAAGCCAAGGAGAAAGGATTCGCGGGTAGGTTCGACACCCTGCCAACGCCCTATTGGTGGGGCACCAATGGCGTTTTTGCAAGTTGAAGCCGGGCAACGCCAGCGCTGTGACCGGCGCATCGGCTTATAAGTACCAACTATGGCAGATTTACGGCGGGCGTCACAGCGCATTCCGTTTGGCAGATTTGAGCGAGCGCCCCCCAGCTTTTCTCGTTACTAAATTTGACAAATTCGATGTGCCGTACGAAAAAAATATATGATTTTCAGAATGGATGGTACTAATATTCCGTCATTCGAAAACCAACAAGAGTACGTCAAATGGAAAGTGCGAAAAATAGCTCAGAAAAGCGTGTCAAGATAAGCGACAACCTTCATAAGCAGTTGTTGCGCATGCGCCCGGTCGTCGCCTCGGCGATAAAGCTTGGTTGCATCGAATTTCGCAAGGAGACGCGGGCAAGCGTAGAGAAGAAGATCTCGCCGTTGTCGAAGTTGCCTTCGCTTGATCCGATGGTCGGTTCACGCGCGGCGGGCGAAAACTGCGAAGTCTGCGACGACAGCACCAAAACGATCTTCGATTCGCTCTTCGTTGTGAAACACGGCAAGACGGTTGTTCGCGTCAATATCGAAGCCAAAACCACGACGCCGAAAGGCTTTCCTCTGCGGCAGAGCTACTACATCGCGCGCGGCTTGTCCTCCGAGAAGAGGCCGCCGCCAACAAGCTCATCGCCCAGAGCACCGACATCAAGGTGGAAGAC
>CAVACW010000033.1:0-24451 GCA_963587345.1 uncultured Oscillospiraceae bacterium
CATCAGCACCTTGTAGTTGGCACAGAGCATGTCAAGCCCGCCGATGCCAGAACCAATGATGCAGCCCGCGCGATTGGCCTCGTCCTCATTTTCTTCAAACTTGAGGCCGGCGTCATCCAAAGCCTGAATGCCCGCCGCGCAGGCGTAGGCGATGAAGCGGTCAAGGCGGCGCGCTTCTTTGGCGGGGAGCCACTGAGCGGGATCAAACCCCTTAACTTCCGCCGCAATCTGAGCGCCGAACTGAGAGGCGTCAAAATGGGTGATCTTATCAATGCCGCACTGGCCGGCGAGAATCGCTTCCCATGAGGAAGCCACATCCAGTCCGACGGGACTTACGGCACCGAGGCCGGTGACAACGACGCGACGCATGTCTGTCAATTCCTTAGCTTGAATGAGTTGTGAAGTCGGCGGGCACAAAAAAGGGCCCGCAGGCCCTTTTTCCCGGGTCTTGCGCGCGCCGCCCTCCCAGGGGCTTCGCGGCAAAACCGCCGATGCCGTCATCAGGCCTTGACGTTGGCCTTGATGAAGTCGATCGCCTGCTGAACCGTGCGCAGGTTTTCCTGCTGTTCGTCAGGGATCTGCACCTTGAAGGCGTCTTCGAGAGCCATCACGAGCTCCACCGTGTCAAGGCTGTCAGCACCGAGGTCTTCGATGAAGGAAGCTTCGTTCTTGATGTCGGCTTCGTTCTTGCCCAGCTGTTCGGCAATGATCTTCTTGACCTTTTGTTCCAAATCGTCCATTTAACGTCTCCGAGGAGAGGAAGTAGTAAGAATTCTGTGTCAAAGGAATGCTGAGCACTCCCAACGAAAGCAGGATTTTATCAGGCTTCACCCGCAAAAACACTATCCCATGAACAATCCGCCGTTCACGGGCAAAACGGCGCCAGTGACATACGCCGCAAGGTCTGAGGCGAGATAGAGCACGGCGCCGGCAATATCATCCGTTTGTCCGAGCCGGCGCGCCGGAATGCGCGCGGCGAGCTTTTCGCGGTCATCTTCCGCGAGCGCTCGCGTCATGTCCGTGTCGATGAAGCCCGGCGCAATGCAGTTCACGGTGATGCCGCGGCTCGCGACTTCCTGCGCCACCGACCGGCTCATGCCGACGAGCCCCGCCTTCGCCGCGGCGTAGTTCGCCTGGCCGGCGTTGCCCATGCTGCCCACGACGGAAGACATGTTGATGATGCGGCCGTAGCGCGCCTTCATCATGGGGCGCAGCACCGCGCGCGTCAGAATGAAGGCCGCCGTGAGGTTCGTCGCAATGACGGCGTCCCAGGCGTCGTCCGACAAGCGCATCGCCAGCATGTCGCGGGTGATGCCCGCGTTGTTGACGAGAATGTCGATGCGTCCCTTTTCCTCCGTGATGGCCGTCACCGCCGCTGCGCAGGCCGCGCGGTCAGTGACGTTGAGAACCATCCCCCGGCCCTTCTCGCCCAGGGCGGCCGAAATCTTCGCCGCGCCCTCTTCGCTCGTGGCGGTGCCGTAGACATAGGCGCCGGCGTCAGAAAGCGCCTTCGCGCACGCGGCGCCGATGCCGCGCGTCGCGCCCGTCACAAGCGCCACGCGCCCCGCCAGCGCCGTTTCCTTCAAAATGGGTTCCATAGTCGCTCCTTACGCGTGAAATCCGTCTTTGGCAAGAAGCTCGGCGATCGACGCCGTCGAGCTGATGTTCGCCGTTTCAATCGAGGGCTCGATGCGGCGAATGAGCCCCGCGAGCACCCGCCCCGGACCGCATTCGACGATGTGCGTCACGCCTTCGGCCTTCATGCGGCGCACGGTCTTCACCCACTGCACGGGGCTGGCGGCCTGCAGAGCAAGATTGCGGCGAATGACGTCCGCCTCCCGCTCAAATTCGGCGTCCACGTTGGCAATGACGTCAAGCTGAGGAGCCGCCGCGGCGGTTTCCGCCAGACGCCCGGCAAGCTTTTGCGCTGCGCCCTTCAAAAGCTGAGAGTGGAAAGGCCCCGAAACCGCCAGCATCAGAGCGCGCTTGGCGCCCGCCGCCTTCGCCGCTTCGCAAGCGCGCTCGACGGCCGTCTTGTGGCCGGCGATCACGACCTGGCCGGGCGAATTGAAGTTCACGGGCTCCACGACTTCGCCTTCGCGTGCCTTTTCGCAACAGGCTTCCACCACGTCGTCAGAGAGCCCCAGAATGGCCGCCATGGCGCCAACGCCCACGGGCACCGCCTCCTGCATTGCCTGCGCACGAAAGCGCACGAGGCGCACGGCGTCTTCAAGCGTGAAGACCCCGGCTGCGGTGAGGGCGGAGTATTCGCCCAGGCTGTGCCCGGCGGTGAGCGCGGGCTTCACGCCGCCCGCGGCAAGCCACGCCGCGTAGGTCGCAAACGACGTCGCCAGAAGCGCGGGCTGCGTGTTCACCGTAAGGTTGAGGCTTTCCGCCGGCCCCTCGGCCATGAGCTGCGAGAGGGGCTCGCCCAGCGCTCGATCGGCTCGGGCGAAGACGTCAGCCGCCGCGGGGGAATCAAGAAGCCCCGCCGTCATGCCGACCGACTGGCTGCCCTGGCCGGGAAACACAAAGGCTATTTTCATTTTGAATATTCCTTTCAGAGGAAATTGTCTAGATCCATTTCAAGAGCAGGCTGCCCCAGGTCATGCCGGCTCCGACGCCCTGCAGGAGGACGTTGTCGCCCGGCTTGATGCGGCCGGCTTCAAGCGCCTCGGAGAGCGCAAGCGGCACCGACGCCGCCGACGTGTTGCCGTGATGCGCCACCGTCATCACCGTCTTTTCTTCAGGGATCGCGAGCTTTTCGGCAATCATGCGGATGATGCGGCTGTTGGCCTGATGCGGCACCCAGACGTCCACGTCCTGGGGCTTCAGTCCCGCAGCGCCGCAGACTTCCACGGCGGAGTCCGTGAGCGAACTCACCGCGAGCTTGAAGACCTGCCGCCCGTTCATGTGAATGAAGCCGCGTCCGACCACTTCGCCCCCCTCGATGCGCGCGGGAAGCGACAGCGTCTCTTCGCCGAACGTGCCGTCGGCGTGCATGCGGTGCGACAAGATGCCCGGAGCGTCGGAAGATTCGAGCACCACGGCGCCCGCACCGTCCCCAAAGAGGACGCAGGTCGAGCGGTCCTTCCAGTCCACGACGCGGGAGAGAATTTCAGCGCCCACGACGAGCGCACGCCGGTAGCCCCCCGTGCGAATGAGGCCGTCCGCAACGCTCAAGGCGTACACAAACCCAGAGCAGACCGCCTGCACGTCAAACGCGGCGCACCCCGCGGCGCCCAAGGCCGCCTGCAGCCGGCACGCCGTGGAAGGGAAGACCACGTCCGGAGTCGTCGTCGCCACGACGATGAGGTCAATGTCGCTTGCCGCAACGCCTGCTTTTTCAAGCGCCTCGACGCTCGCGCGGCGCGCAAGCTCCAAGGTGGTGAGGCCTTCTTCGGCGATGTAGCGCCCCTCGATGCCGGTGCGCGTGCGAATCCATTCGTCGCTCGTTTCAATGCCGTCCAAAGCGAGCTTTTGAGCCAGCTCGTCGTTGGTGACATAGCGCGCGGGGAGCGCCTTCCCCGCCGCAAGAATTCGGGAATAAAGCATGTGACGCCTTCTTTTAGAAACACTGCCCGAGGATTGTACCGACTCACCGGCCTGCTCACGCATCATCCGAATCACCGAGCGTGACGACCTGGCGGCAGGCGACAAAAAAGGCAGACTGCTTCGGAAATTGCTTTCCGCCTCAATCTGCCTTTTCGTCTGAGCCCATCCAACCGCGCGAGCGGCCGGAACGCGACGAACGACTTTGTCTCCGAGTATCCAGAGGTGTCAGACTTATCCGCCTCGTTCCCAACGCACAAGTCGTGGGAGCCTCGGCGCATCTTCTGCTCTGGCGCCTTGTGAAATCGCTTTCGCAAGAACGTCAGGGAACCGCTGCACTTTAGGGTGTCGGACGGTCTCGAAAAACTTATTCGGCGTCGTTCTTCGTGGCAATGACCTTCTTGCCGCGATAGTAACCGGTCGGGCTGATGTGGTGACGACGATGCACTTCGCCGGTCGTCGCTTCAACAGCGGTCGGAGGATTGGTCAGGAAGTCGTGAGCACGATGATTGCCGCGCTTCGCGACGGACTTCTTATTTTGCTGAACAGCCATTTTTACACCCCACGAGGGAAAACTTGAAAGCGCGCCATTATACGCAAAGCCTTTGGGCTTTTCCACTCTGCCGCACGAACTTTGTGCACAAAACAGAAAAGCTCCCGAATTTCAATAGCGCAAAGGTTTAATTTTACCGATTTTCACTTGCTTTTCAAGCCAGCCAAAACGGCAAACGGGTTCGGACGCTCCATTTCTTCGGGCGTCTCCTCCGTTTCAAGCTTGGAGCGGTCAGGCTCGCAGTCCTCGTGCTGCGGGAAGGCGGGAAGCGACAAAATGAGCTCCTCCTCCACCCAGGCCGTCGCGTTGAAGCGACGGCTCCCCACGACAACGTCATAGCCGTCGTCCTCCTCGATGGGCATGGCGTCGGCCTCGGCCTCGGTCTTCGTGAAGACAAACGGCACCTCGGTTTCGATGTCCACCGCGCAGGGCTTGCCGCAGCGCACGCACTGCGTCACGAGATGCGCCTTCACGGAGAGCTTGGCGGCAGGCCGCCCCTTTACTTCAGGAAGCCCCTGCGCGGTCCACTCGACTTCGCCCGCGCGAGCCTCGCCCTCCAGCGCCTTTTCCAATTCCGGCATGTCAGCCAGCGTCGCCGTGCCGGAAACGGTGCGGCGCAATCGCGCCAGATCAAAGATGTCGATCGTCTGAAATTGAGTCATCCCGCAAAACCTTAAAGAGGCGGCTCCATTACAATGCCGCCCACTATGACTAAAACGCCTCTGATTCTAGCGAGCTCTTCGCGCTACCGCCGCGAGCTCCTCAACCGTCTGGGTCTTCAGTACACGTGCGAAAGCCCCGACGTCGATGAAACCCCGTTGCCTGGCGAAGCCCCGGCGGCCTTGGCGCTGCGCCTTGCACATTTGAAGGCCGAAGCCGTCGCGAAGAACCACCCCGACGCCGTCGTGATCGGCTCGGATCAGGTCTGCGACTTGGACGGCACGCCCCTCGGAAAGCCCCACACTTTTGAAAAGGCCGTGGCGCAGCTTCAGGCAATGCAGGGCCGCCGCCTCGTCTTTCACACCGCAGTGTGCGTGATTTCGCCCGCGCTGCCGCCGCAGGACACGGTGAGCGACACCGTGATCACGATGCGCCAGCTCTCGGACGAAGCGATCCGCGACTACGTGGAGCGCGAAAAGCCCTTTGACTGCGCCGGCTCCGCCAAAATTGAAAAGCTCGGCATCGCCCTCATGGAGTCCGTCGCGAGCGACGATCCCACGAGCCTCATCGGCCTGCCGCTGATGCGCGTCACGACGATGTTGACGCGCGCCGGGATTCCCCCCGTTGCGGGTCTTGCGGCCTGAAACGCCATGCCTGCCACGCTTTATCTACTTCCCAACCGCATTGCGGAGACGGACTTTGACGCGGTGCTCCCAGAAAAAGCGCTTGCTGTGCTGCGGCGCACAAAGCGCTTTCTGGCGGAAAACGCCCGCACCGTCCGGCGCTTTTTAAAGGCGGCCGGGCATCCTGACGCCATTGACACACTCGACGTGATTGAAATCGGGCACGAGCCTGACGCCGCGCAGTACGACGCGTGGCTTGCGCCCCTGCTCGCCGACGGAGCGCTCGACACCGCCATCGTCTCCGAATCCGGGTGCCCAGCGGTCGCCGATCCCGGCGCGGGTCTCGTGCGGCGCGCCCATGAGCTCGGCATCCCCGTAAAGCCCCTCGTAGGCCCCTCGTCCCTCCTTCTCACCCTCATGGCAAGCGGCATGAACGGCCAGCGCTTTCGCTTTCTGGGATACCTCCCCATCGAGCGCGACGAGCGCACGGCGGCGATTCTCAAGATCGAGCGCGAAAGCGCAGCGGCCCAGGAGACCGAGCTCTTCATCGAGACGCCCTACCGCAACAACCCGATGCTCGCGGCGCTCGCGGAAACCCTCCATCCGACAACGCTCGTCACCGCCGCCACCGACGTCACGGGCGACGGCGAGTCCATCGTCACCAAAACCGCCGCTGACTGGAAGAAGGCGCTCCCAGAGCTGCCGAAGCTCCCCACAGTCTTTGCCGTGCTCGCGCTCACGGCGCCCAAAGCGAGTCCGAAGCCCTCGGTGAAACCCTCGGCGCCCCGTCCGCACGGCCCCGCGCCGCACGCCAAGCGATTCAAGAAGCCTCGCGCCTAACAAAAGAGGACAGCACCCGACGAAGGCCTGTCCTCTTTTTTCAGTCCCCGCGCCGCTCTCAATCGCGCAGCAGCTCCGCCGCCGGTTCGCGCCCGAACCACTTCTTGTAGATGCGGGCGAATTCGCCGTTCTGCTTGATCGTCGTCAAACCCTGGTTAATGCGCTCCAAAAGCGCCGTGTTGCCCTTTTTCACCGCGATGCCCAAGTCCTCCGTCGAAAGCGCCACGGGCACGGTCTTCACCTTGCCCTTTCCGGCCTTTGCGACATAGTAGTCGTTCGTCGGAATGTCATTAATGACAGCGTCCACGCCGCGATTTCGAAGCTCGAGGTAGCACTCGTTCAATTCATTGAAGACTCTCACGCGGGCGTTCGGAACAGCCTTTGCAGCGATCTCTCCCGTGGAGCCGATGGAAGCCGCAAGGCGCTTTCCCTCCAAGTCCTTGGCGCTTTTGATCGTGTGGTTGTCCGCATTCACCACGACGCCAAGGCCGGCGATGTAGTAGCGGTGAGAGAAGTCCACGCTCTTCGCGCGCTCCTCGCTGATCGTGATGTCGTTGATCGCGATGTCGATGTTGCCGGTCTTCAAGGCCGGAATGAGGCCGTCAAAGGCGAGGTTCTTCACCACCACCTTGAAGCCCGCGTTCTTGCCGATGGCGCGGATGACGTCCACGTCAAACCCGACATACTCGCGGGTCTTCGAGTCCTGCGAGCCAAAGGGCGGATAGGCGGCGTCCATGCCCGCCGTGAGCACGGGCTCGCCCGCCGACGTCGACAAGGAAAGAAAGCCGAGGCACGCCGCAGCGGCCCCTGTGAGGAAAGTACGCTTGTTCATGAGAAAACCCAGTAAAAAAGTCAAGGTCCCGCCACTTTACACACCGCGGGCCCCGGCGCTTCCTCGCGTGCACGAGGTATTACATCCCAAGTCAAAAGTCCGCCAGAAAGACGTCGTCCGTCCCGCCGCTCGGGTAAGCTTTGCGCACTTTTCCTTTTGTGAGCCTTTTGCCATGCACCATCCGCTCTGCAACCTCATCAAAGCTACGGGCGGCGCCGTCGTCATCGACGGCGCGATGTCCACCGCGCTTGAAGCGCTGGGCTGCGACTTGAACGACGCCCTCTGGAGCGCGCGGCTTCTCACTGACGACCCTGACAAGATCCGCACGGTGCACCGCCAGTACTTTGAAGCCGGCGCCGACGTCGCCATCACCGCAAGCTATCAGGCTTCGGCCGCGGGCTTTGCGAAAAAAGGCCTTGACGAAACGGAGGCCGCGCGCCTCATCGGCTTGTCCGTGACGCTTGCGCAAAAAGCCCGCGACGACTATCTCGCGTCGCACGCAAAGCGCCCGCTTCTCGTCGCAGGCTCCGTCGGCCCCTACGGCGCTTTTCTTGCAAACGGCGCCGAATACACCGGGGACTACGCCCTCACGCCCGAGGCATTCCGCGAATTTCACCGCGTGCGGCTGGACGCTTTGGCCGCCGCAGGGGCTGACCTCATTGCGGTGGAAACCCAGCCTCGATTGGACGAAGTCGCCGTGCTCCTACAGATGCTTGAAGAGCGCGGCCTGTCCGCCTGGGTGTCCTTCACGCTCAGGGACGAGGCGCACATCGCCGACGGCACGCCCATTGAAGAGGCCGCCCGGCTTTGCGATGCGAGCCCCGCCACGGACGCCGTCGGCCTCAACTGCGTGAAGCGCGAGCTCGCCGCGGGCGCTTTAAAGCGCATGGCCGCCGTGACCGCGAAGCCTCTCCTTCTCTACCCCAATTCCGGCGAAACCTACGATCCCGCCACCAAGACCTGGCACCATCCGGTGAACAGCCCCTCGTGGGCGCACTTCACGAAGGAGTGGCGTCATTTGGGCGTGAAGTGCCTCGGCGGCTGCTGCCGCACGTTGCCCGCGGACATCGCGACAATCGCGCGACTCCTGCACGCCGCCCCCTGAAGATCCACTCGCAGAAAAAAACCGGACGTCCCGCAAATTGAGGCGTCCGGCTTTGTTTTGGGCGAAGGCGACTACTTCACCACGGCCTTCTTTTCGAGATCCGTCACGTACTGCTGGAGCATCTTCTGTGAAATCATCTCGCTGATTTCAGCGCGCTTTGCTTCAATCGTCGGGAAGTCCTGCGTCGGACGCGTGTCCGCAACGTAGATCACGTGCCAGCCCGCCGCGCTCTGCAGAGGACGCGCGGCCGCTTCACCCTTCTTGAGCTTCTCCACTTCCCCGCGGAATTCGGGCCCAAAGACCGCCGCCGACTGCCAGCCCAGCATGCCGCCCTGATCCTTCGTGTCTTCGTCCAAGGACTTCTCCGCGGCGAGCTTCTTGAAGTCCGCGCCCTTCTTGAGGTCGGCAATCACGGCCTTCGCCGCCTTCTCATCCTTCACGAGAATGTGCGCGATCGAATACTCGGTCTCGCCCCAGGCCTTGCGCTCCTCGTCATAGATGAGCTTCACGGACTTTTCCGACACCGGATTCTTCTTTAAAAAGTTCGCCAACGCGCTGTTGTAGAGCACAACGCTTTCGGCGTTGGCGAGCTCCGCCTTCACTTCCGACTCCTTGTCGAGCCCCTGTTTCTTCGCGTCCTGCGCCACGGCCGTGATTCGCGTCAAGCGGCGGCGCACCTCGTCTTCAATCCCAGGCGTCATCTTCTGAGCGCGGCGCGCCGCCATCACCTCCTTCGCCTGCGCCTCCTGCTGCGCCTTCGTCACCGTCACGCCGTTCACAGTGAAGTCCTTCAACTCCGCCTGCGCCGCCACCGCGACCACCATCGTCATTGCCGCCACCGCGGCCTGCATCATTCGATTCATTACCATCTCATCAAAAAGTCCGCCGGACGAAAAAGAGCACGGCAGACAAAAATCAAACCTTTTCGCCTTAAGCGATCTTCGCAAATTCCGTCGCAAGGTGCTCTTTGAAGCGCTCGAAATCCGCTTCAATCGTGGGATTCTTGAAGACGTCGTTTGCCATGAAGCTCGCCAGAGGCTTCATGCCAATAAATTCAAACGTCTTGTGCAGCGGCATGAAGACGCCGTCGATGCCGCGGCCTTCAAAGAACTGTGCGGGATCCGTAAAGGCCTCCAGAGGCGCGTTCCAAGTCGAAGAAAGCATGTAGTGCTTCTTTGTGAGGAAGCCGCCCGAGCCGTACTTCTTTTCGGGGTTGGCGCGGCTGCGGCCGTCGCCCCCGCAAAGCTTCGGGGAGCAGAAGACCAGGTCTTCGTAGCGCTTTAACTGCCAGGGCGTGCTCATCCACCAGCCGGGCGTCTGCACGATGACGGCGTCCGCCGCCTCGACCTTGGCGACTTCCGCCTCGAGGTCAAAGTCGCGATCCACGAGCGTGATTTCCGCCGACCAGCCCATCTTCTGCAGCTCGACGGCCGCCAGCGCGGCAAATTCGTGATTGAGCGTGCCGCCCTTGCCGAAATTCTGGCAGCCGGCGTCAATGATGAGAACCTTCTTCGTCATGATGATTCCTGATATTTCGAGAACGTCCCTTTCACGGGAACCAATGCTTTACTTGGCGCTGGGAGCCGCTGCGGGCCGCGCCAGCTCTTCCTGCAGGATGTCGTAGAGCCCAAGAGCGGCGGCCAATTCGTCCACGTTGTCCGCGAGCGCATCGTGCGGCAGCGCCTCCAATTCCTCCCGGTGCGCCGCGCCGTAGGTGACGCCCACCGCGTGGCAGCGGCCGTTCACCGCAAGCTGCAGGTCGTGACCTGTGTCGCCGATCATGACGGCGTTTTCAGGCGCCACGCCCGTCTCAAGGAAAATCTCCTCGAGCATCTGGGGATGGGGCTTTGAGAAGCACTCGTCGGCGGTCTTCGTCACTTCAAAGTAGCTGCCGATCCCCGTCTTTTCAAAGACGCGATTGAGGCCCCGGCGGCTCTTGCCGGTAGCAATCGCCATGCGAATGCCATGGCGTCGCATGCCGTCAAGCAGTTCCCGCAAGTGCGGGAAAAGGAACACCTCCGCCTCGCGGACGATGTACCAGTCGCGGTAGGCCTTCTGGAATTCCTCCCAGCGCTCGCGAGGCAGCGCCGGCGCCACGATCGCCATCGTCTCCTCCACCCCGAGCCCGATCGTACCGCGGGCGACTTCCAAATCCGGCACCGGCAGCGCCAGGGCTCGCGCCGCCTCCTGAATGCCGCGGGCGATGAGCGCCGTGGTGTCCATCACCGTGCCGTCCCAGTCAAAGACGTAGAGTTCATAGCGCCCGTGGCGCTTCGTGTCAGTCATGTCGAGCCCCCTCCGTTTAGCCCGCTTTCTTCGCGGCGCGCGCGTCAAGCGCCGCCAGCACTTTCTTCAATTCGTCAGGCAAGTCCGCCGTCACGACAAGATTTTCGCCCGTCACCGGATGACGAAACGCGAGCTCGTGCGCGTGCAGAAAAAGCCGCTTCAGGGGAGCGCCGAGGCTCCCTTTGGCCATCGCGGCGTTGGCTTCATAGCTACCGTACTTGTCGTCGCCCGCCAAGGGGTGGCCTTCGGACAGGGCGTGCACGCGGATCTGGTGCGTGCGGCCTGTTTTCAATTCCGCGTCAAGGTACGTGACATCCCCGTAGCGAGCGATCTTCGTGAAGATCGTGTGCGAGGGAAGACCGTTTTCAGCGTCCACCCGCACGCGGCGCTCGCCGCTTGCCAGCGTGTATTTCGCGAGCGGCGCCTTCACGTGCTGCCGGTCGTTCACCCAGTCGCCCGTCACGAGAAGCCGATAGTGCTTCTCCACCTTGCCTTCGCGCTGCATCTCGTGAAGCCGCACGAGGGCCTTTCGCGTCTTGCAGACAACGAGCACTCCTGACGTGTCGCGATCCAGCCGATGCGCAAGCTCCAGAAAGGGCGCCGCCGGCCGAGCGGCCCGAAGCCGCTCGATGAGGCCGAAGGCGACGCCCGAGCCCCCGTGGGCGGCGAGCCCCGAAGGCTTGTTCACGATAAGAAGGTCGCGGTCTTCAAAAAGAATCGGAAGCTCGGCTTCGGAAATCGCGGGCGCCGTCTTTTCCTTCACGGCCGATTCGCTCACGCGAATGGGCGGCACGCGGACGATGTCGCCCAGGGCAAGCTTTGCCTTTTCTTCCGTGCGCTTCTTGTTGACACGCACCTCGCCCGCGCGAATCACGCGGTAGAGATGGCTCTTGGGGACGCCTCGGGCAACCTTGAGCAAAAAGTTGTCGAGACGCTGTCCGTCGGCGGATTCGTCAATCTCGATGTAGGTCACCTTGTCGGGGGCGACGGCGCGCACGTCGTGCGCCTTCACAGGCGCCGCAGCGGGCTTGGGAGACACGACGTCTCGTGGTGAAATCGGTGGCATAAGTCTATATACTGTGGCCCGCGCTCTGAGGGCGTTTTTCGTATTTTTCCGAAATGGAAAAGCCCGAAAAGAGGCCCTTTTGAATGGAGCTCAGGAACGAAGGTGCCGGCCATTTTAGCCGAGACACCGGCGCCGGTCTTGCCACCCAAAGCCGGCAACCCCGCTCGTCGGAGCCGATACTGCTGCACGCGTTGCCGCAAGTCGCTGACTCCGCGCGGGTTTGGTAAAAATTTTTTGTCTGTCCGACCGGACGGCGCGTCTTCATCGCCGGCTCGCTCCGAAGTTTCCCTTAGCGGCTTTGTTGAGCAGCGGATAAGGCGGCCCGAAGGCCGGATTCCTGCGGACGCGAACTGATTGTTTGCGGCTGCGGTTCTGATAAGAAGAAACTCACGTGCTTTCCGCCGCTTACCTTTTGATGACGCTCGTTGCCCGAGTGCTGGCTCTGCTGCACCCGGCGCTTCGTCGTGCGGCGAAAAGCGGGCCTTATGTTCACTGTGCCTCTGAATCTGTGAGGGATCGAGCTGCCGCAGGCTTCCTGCGGACGGGCGACTGCGTCCATGTGCTCTCCCCATTGCGTCTGACGCCCTGCGCCGGACCGACACAGCCGGAAGCCGCGGCTCCTCGTCGAGCAGGCGGCCTTCTGCAGGCATGGCGAGCCCTCTCCCCGGACGAGCCTGCCCCGCAGGCTTCGCCAATCACGACTTTTCTTCTCACGAGCTGCAGCGCATCGATCGCGCGTCCCGGGCGGTTTTAGCCTGCCCCCGTCAGGGCGGCCCGGGAGAATCAATTGAAGCGCATGCTTTTTAACGCAACCCACGCGGAAGAGACCCGCGTCGGGATTGTGGACGGCCAGAAGCTCGTCGACATCGACATCGAAGTCGCTGGCCGCGAACAGCGTAAATCCAACATCTACAAGGGCGTCATCACGCGCATCGAGCCGAGCCTTGAAGCGTGCTTCGTGGACTACGGCGAAGAGCGCCACGGCTTCCTTCCCTTCAAGGAAGTGTCCCGCAGCTACTTCAAGCAGGGCGTGGACGTGCGCACCGCGACGATCCGCGAAGCGCTCGCCGAAGGGCAGGAGCTCATCGTTCAGGTTGAAAAGGAAGAGCGCGGCAACAAGGGCGCGGCCTTGACGACGTTCGTGAGCCTTGCGGGGCGCTACCTCGTCCTGATGCCGAACAATCCACGCGGAGGCGGCGTCTCCCGCCGCATCGAAGGCGAAGAGCGGCAGGAGCTCCGTGAAGCAATGGAAAAGCTCCAGCTTCCCTCCGGCATGAGCACCATCGCCCGCACCGCGGGCATCGGCCGCAGCGTCGAAGAACTGCAGTGGGACCTGGACTACCTCTTAAAGCTCTGGGAAGCGATCGACGAAGCCGCCACGCCGCAGTACGAGTACGTGACGCAGGAAAACGGCCGCACGGTGACGCACTACATCACCGAAAGCGAAAAGAACGGCGCCAAATTAAAGCGCGCAAACCCGGCGCCCTTTCTCATCGTCGAAGAAAGCAACCTCGTCATTCGCGCGATCCGCGACTACTTCCAGCCCGACATCGGCGAAATCCTCGTCGACACGGACGACATCTACGAACAGGCCCGCCAGTTCATGGCGCACGTCATGCCCGACATGGTGAACCGCGTGAAGCGCTATCGCGAAGAGACGCCGCTCTTCTCGCGCTTTCAAATTGAGCACCAGATCGAGTCCGCCTACTCGCGCACGGTGCCGTTGCCCTCGGGCGGCGCCATCGTGATCGACCACACGGAGGCCCTTGTCGCCGTGGACGTCAACTCCGCCCGCGCCACCCGCGGCGCCGACATTGAAGAGACGGCGTTGAAGACCAACATTGAAGCCGCCGAGGAAGTCGCGCGCCAGATGCGTCTTCGCGACTTGGGCGGCCTCATCGTGATCGACTTCATCGACATGGAGGAGCCCCGCAACCAGCGCGAAATCGAGCAGCGCCTCAGGGACGCCATCCGTCCGGACCGCGCCCGCGTCCAGATCGGCCGCATCAGCCGCTTTGGCCTGATGGAGCTCTCGCGCCAACGCCTGCGCCCCTCCCTGTCCGAAGGGCATCACATCACCTGCCCGCGCTGCAACGGCGTGGGCGTCATCCGCGACACGGAAAGCTGCGCTCTGCAAGTGCTGCGCATCCTGCAGGAGGAAGCGACGAAGGAAGGCACGGGCGCGCTGCACGCGCAGGTGCCGGTGGACGTCGCGACCTACCTCTTAAACGAAAAGCGTCCGGAAGTCGCCAAGCTCGAAGCCCGCTACCGCGTGCCTGTCGTGCTCATTCCGAACACGATGCTCGAAACCCCGCACTACCACATCGAGCGCCTGCGCTCTGACGACAACCGTTTGGACGACGATGTCGCAAGCTACAAGCGCCCCGAAGACCTGCAGGAAGTGGCGGACGATCCGTACGCCCTGAAGTCCGTGGAAGACAAGCCCGCACGTCCGAAGCAGGTGCCCGTCATCAAGAACGTGCTCCCCACGGACTACGCGCCGGTGCACGAAAAGGTCGAGGAAAAGCCCGCTCAGCCCGCGGCCCCCGTTGCGACGCCTGCCGCGAAGCCCGGGTTCTTCGCCGGCCTCGTCGCCGCCGTAACGAAGCTCTTTGGCGCCGCCACGGGCGACAAGAAGCCCGAAGCCGCCGCCCCCAAGGCCGAGGAAAAGATCGCCGAGAAGAAGGATCGCCGTGACGGTGATCGCCGCCGCGGACGCGGTCGCGACCGCTTTGCCAAGGACGGCCGAGTTGAGCGCAGCGAACGCCCCGAACGCGCGGAAAGAAAGCCGCGCGCCGAAAAGTCGGAGGATGCGGAAAACCGCCGCAGCCGTCGCAGCGCCAAGCGCGAGGAGGTTCGCGCGGAAAAGCCCGAGGTGACGACGGAAGCCCCAGCCGCGGAAAAAGCGGAAAAGACCGCAGTCGCTGAAGAGCGCCGCAGCCGCCGCACGCGCCGTCCTCGCCGCGAAGAAGCGCCGGTGACGGAAGATGCCGCTGTAGCAACGACGGCAGCCGTTGCGGCGGCTGTTGCAGAAGCGGCCGCTCCCGCCGCCGAAGAAGCTCAGCCCGCTGAAGCGCCCGAGGCCGTGAAAACGGAAGCGCCCATGGAAGCGCCGGCTGCTGAAGAAGCGCCCGCGAAGCCCGTGCGCCAGCGTCGTCCCCGCCGCCAGCCGGTCGCCGAAGCGACGGAAGCGACGGCAGTGAAGCCCGCTGCGGAAATGAACCCTGACGACATCAATGCCGCGTTGAACGAAGCGCGCTACGCCGACCGCAAGGGGCCCTCCCCCATTGTGCCGTTGAGCGAAATGAATGCGATTGAAGTTGAGGAAGCCGCCGAAATCGAAAGCGACGCGCCTGAAAACGACGCCGAGCCCATGATTGAAAGCGACAGCCGCCGTCGCCGTCCCCGCCGCCGTCGCCGTCCCACTCATACGACGGAAGCCGTTCAGGTGATGAACGACGCCCCGGTCGCTGAAGACGCGGAAGCGCCGGCTGAGCCCGTAAAAGCTGCCGCGCCCGAAGTAAGGGCGGAGCCCGCTGTCGAAACCCCCGCAGCTCCCTCTGAGGAAGTCGTGTCGGAAGCCCCGGTTGAAGCGCCGTCCGCGGTTGAAGAAAAGGCCTCGGAAGCCGCGCCTGAAGCGCACAACATCGCCGAAGGCCTTGAAGCCAACCTTGAAAAGGCAGGCCTCGAACAGGTTCAGACCGATTCGTCGCTCGCCGAGCCCTACTCCTACGTGGCGGTGAAGTACCCCGGCCGTCCCCGCGTGAAGGTGGAGGCAGTGGACGAAGGCCCGCTCGAACAGGTCCACACGGACCCCAAGTACGCGGCCTAACGCCCATTTAGCCTGGCGCCGAAATTCTTCCTCAGGGTTTCGGCGCTTTTTTCAAAAGGACAATCCGATGACGATAGAAGACGACGATCTCGACACCATTCCCGGCATGATCATTGCCGACCTTCCGGCCGAGGAGCTCAAGACCATCAACGATGGCATCCAGCGCTTTCACAACTGGGTGCTGAGCCTTCCGCGCTCGGCGTGGACGCCCCGCTTCTACTCAGCTTCAGAAAAGGTGAAGAATCTCATTCTCGCGGGCTTCGTGCATCCGTCCTTCTTTGAAGACCGCCTCTTTCTCGCGGCGCAGCGCACGGGCGACCTGATGGGGCAAGTGAGCGCTTTGCGATCTCAAGCACTTGCCGCACGGAAAGCCTTTCACGAAAAGCATCCCGACATCGAAGCGCCCTACATCGACATCCGCATGAGCGCCGATGAGCTGGAAAAGGGCTTTGGAAAAGCTAAGTAAATACCCCTATTGGCTTTCACCTACAAGATCGCTACAGTGAGGGTCGGATCGAGAACTGCTTGATCCGAATCTCCCTGTGCGAAATGCTCCCGAGGGGCCGTTTTTAAAGCTCTCCCTCTTTAAAAGCGCGCATTGAAGCGTTTCGCATTTTTCAAGCCCGAGCGTTTTGCCTCGGGCTTTTTTTGACCTTCACGCCTACAATCCCCGCTTCGGCGGCCGATTCCCTGCGAGCCGCCCTCTCCAAAAAACGGCAGGCAACATGCTCGAACTTCTCAACTTCTGCGAATTCTTTGGCGTCGGCATCGGCGTCGGCGTCGTGGGCGCGCTCCTTGGCATCGGCGGCGGCCTCATCATGGTTCCCCTCTTCATGCTCGCGATGATGCCCCCGCACGGCAACACCTTTGAAACCGTGCAGCAGGTGATCGGCACGAGCCTCTTCGGCGTGTTTTTGAACGCCATCTCAGGGACGCTCGCCTACATCCAGCAAAAGCGCGTGATGTTCCGCGCCGCCATTCCCTTTGCGATCGCCACCATCCCCGGCGCCTTCGCCGGCAGCTACATCTCTGAATACTTCTCGGGCCCGGGCTTTTCGATGACGTTCGGCGTGTCGCTGGCATTCCTCGGACTCTTCATGTTCTGGAAGAGCCGCAGCAAGCGCGCCACCGCCCGCCCCGAAGACTTTGACGTCGAGCACGCGGAATTCAACAAGACGCTCGGCATCGTTCTCTCCTTCGGCGTTGGCTTCATTTCCTCCATCCTCGGCATCGGCGGGGGCGTCGTTCACGTGCCGATGATGGTGTTCCTCCTCGGGTTCCCGGCGCAGATCGCCGTCGCCACCTCCACCTTCGTGCTGATGGTGAGCTCGGTGGTGGGCGTCGTGAGCCACGCCGTCCTGGACCACATCGTCTGGCTGCCTGCCATTGCGGTGGGCGCCGGCGCCTTCGTGGGCGCTCAGGGCGGCGCCAAGATCGCCAAGAAGATCCGTCCGAGCTGGATCGTGATCCTCCTCGCGGTCGTCATGGTCTGCCTCGGCCTCCAGCTCTTCTTGCGCGGCTACCTCGCCTGATTCGACTCAGTCAGGCAGTCCCGGTCATTTCGACAAATTTGTCATCCGATTGACCGGCAACGCCGTCCTTGGCGTCCGCTTTCTGCGGCACAATGACGGCGTCGCCGGTCAATTCGTCTTCTGACGCAGCCGGCGTCGCTTCTCACACCTTGATTTTGGAATTTTTCCCCATGAATCAGAACAATCCCGCGATGAAGGCAAGCGCTGGCGGCTGGCTTCTTCTGGCGCTCTACCTCATCGCCGCAGCGCTAGGCGCCGCCAACGGCGTCTGGGGCGGCGAAACGGGCCACGCCGTCGCCGACTTCATTTCCACGCTCTTCATCCGCATTTTCAAGTTCGTGGCGGTGCCGATCATCGCCGTATCGATCATTTCGACGCTGGCAAGCCTCTCCGCGAACTCCGGGCGCCTCTTTCGGCGCACGATCTTCTACACGCTCTTTACGACCGTGCTCGCCGCGACGCTTGCCGCCCTTCTCTACGAAGTCTTTGCGCCCGCAAACGTCTCCATCGCTGCCGCTCAACCCGTGGCGGCGCTCGCCAACGCCAACGGCGGCTCCTACCTGAAGTACGTCGAGTCCGTCATCCCTGACAACATTCTGGCGCCCTTTCTTTCCGCCAACGTTCTCTCCGTTCTTCTCATCGCGGCCGCCGTGGGGATAGCGATCGCGAAGCTCCCCGAGGCGGAGCCGCGCCGCGTGCTGATGGCGTTTTTCACCGGCCTGCAGGAAATTCTCTTCAAGATTGTTGGCTGGGTGATCAAGGTGCTCCCCGTGGGCATCTTCGGCTTCGTGTCGGTGCTCGCCAAAGACCTCGCTTCCGGCATTGAGCTCGGGGGCCTCGGCACCTACTTCATTACGGTGCTCGCCGCCAACCTCGTGCAGATGTTCGTCGCGCTTCCGCTCGTGCTCGTCGCGCGCGGCCACCATCCCTTGAAAGTCGCCAAGGCGATGCTCCCTGCGCTCACCGTCGCCTTCTTTTCGAAGTCCTCCGCAGGCACCCTTCCGGTGACGATGGCCAGCGCCGAAAACCGCCTCGGCATCCGCCGCGAGACAGCCCGGTTCGTGCTTCCCATCTGCACTACGATCAACATGAACGGCTGCGCCGCCTTCATTCTCCTGACCGTGGTCTACCTCATGCAGAACGCAGGCGCCGACATCACCCTGGGCACGATGGCTGCCTGGATCGTCATCGCCACCATTGCCGCTGTGGGGAACGCGGGCGTGCCGATGGGGTGCTTCTTCCTCTCGGCGTCGCTTCTCGCAAGCATGAACGTCCCCCTCGTGCTGATGGGCGTCATTCTCCCCTTCTACGCCGTGATTGACGCCGTGGAGACGACCCTCAACGTCTGGAGCGACAGCTGCGTCGCCGCCATGGTGAACAAGGACCTCTACGGCAAAGCGCCGTAAGCTCCTCGCTCTTCAATCGAAAAGGCCGGCGCTTTCAGACAGAAAGCCGCCGGCCTTTTTTCTTCCGCCCCAACGAGCGGCTACAGAAGAATCACGTCAAACTGCTCCTGCGTGTAGCAGTTCTCCACCTCGAGAATGATGCGCTTGCCCATCGTGTCCTGCAGGAGGTTCAGAGCGTCCGCCTCGTCCTCAAGGAAGAGATCGATCACGCTCTGGCTGGCGAGCACCTTGAATTCCTGCGCGTCGCGGTACTGCTTGTACTCGCGGACGATCTCACGGAGGATGTCGTAGCAGACTGTGCGGGCGGTCTTCACGATCCCTCGCCCCTCGCACACGGGGCAGGTCTCGCACAAGACGTGAGAGAGCGACTCGCGGGTGCGCTTTCGCGTCATCTCCACGAGCCCCAATTCGGTGAATTCCGAAATGGTGTGCTTCGTGCGGTCGCTCTCGCAAGCGCGGCGAAGTTCGGAGAGCACCGCCCGCTGGTGCTCGGCGCAGGCCATGTCGATGAAGTCGATGATGATGATCCCGCCCAGATTTCGAAGCCGCAGCTGCCGCGCAATCACTTGCGCCGCCTCCAGATTCGTCTTGAAGACGGTCTCGGAAAAGTCCCGGCGCCCCACGAATCCCCCGGTGTTGACGTCAATCGTCGTCATCGCCTCGGTCTGATCCACGACGAGGTAGCCGCCGCTTTTCAAGTCCACGCGCCGGCAGAGCGCCTTCTCGATTTCCGCATCGACGCCCCGTGCTTCAAAAAGGGGCCTTTCCGCCTTGTAGAGCGCGAGCTTTGCCGCAGCGCCCGGCACGAAGCGCTCGGCAAAGGACTTCAGGCTCGCGTACGCCTCGCGGCTGTCCACGAAGATCGTCTCGGTCGCAGCCGTCACCTTGTCGCGAAGCATGCGCTGCGCGAGCGAGAGCTCGTCGTAAAGAAGCGAGGGCGCGGGCAGGTGCCGCGACTTGTCGTCAATCTCCGCCCAGAGCCGCCCGAGGTAGCCCATGTCGTCCGTGAACTCGCTGTCGGTGGCCCCCTCCTCTGCGCTCGTGCGGATGATGTAGCCGCCTTTTTCCGAGGCGCTCCTCAACTGCGTCACGCGCTCTCTCAGCGCCTCACGCAGCGTCTCGTCCTCGATGCGCTGGCTCACGCCGATGTGGCTGTCGTGCGGAAGGTAGACGAGCTTGCGGCCCGCGAGCGAAATCGTGGTCGTGAGCCTCGCGCCCTTGGTGCCGATCGGGTCCTTCGCAACCTGCACCAACAGGCTCATCCCTTCGGTGAGCACCTTCTCAATGGGCTTCATGCCGCCCCCCGCCTCGCGGGCGCTTTCAATGTCGGCGACGTGCAGAAAGCCCGAGCGCTCAAGCCCGATGTCCACAAACGCGGACTGCATGCCGGGGAGCACGCGGATGACGCGCCCCTTGTAGATGTTGCCCACGAGTCCCCGGCTCGCGTTTCTTTCAATCCAGATGTCTTCCAACACCCCGTCAGAGAGCACCACCGCCCGGGTTTCGCGCATCGCGCAGTTGATCAGTATTTCGTCCATTTTGCGGTTCTCAGTTGATCGTGACAGCGCCCGTCTTCACTTCTAGAAAAGTCATGAGGCGCAGGAGCGTCATGGGTTCGCCGTCGGCGTACCAGCCCGTCACGAGCGCTTCATAGACGTTGCGCAGCTCGGGGCGGTGCCGGAAAAACATGATCTGGTTCTGAAATTCGAGCTCCCACATCCGAAGGGACTCGGTCACGGGCACCACGGTGCCGTCCGCCAGCGTCAACGGCAGCGCCGTGCGCTCTTCGATCAATTTGGCGAGCGCTTCGTTGCTGTCCGTCTGGCGCATGAGGCGCACGTTCTCTTCGGCCATGCGGCGGCAGGCGGCCGCCTCGTCGGCGCGGATGGGTTCCGGATCCTTGAATTCGGGCAAGTCAGAGAAAATCAGCCGCAGCTCCGCCAGAAGCTCGCGGCTCTGAGGAAATTCGTTTTCCATGTTAATTCAGCGTCAAAATTTCTGAAAGCGTCGTCATGCAGCGCTTCACCGAGTACGGGGCAAAGGCGGCTTCAGGCGTGAGGCCGCGCAAAATGGCGGCAAAGGGCACGCCCGCCCGGCGGGCGGCCTCGGCGTCAATCACCGTGTCGCCAGTGTAGAGGCAGTCCCGCGGCGCCACTCCAAGCTTTTTCATGGCAAGAAGGAGCCCCTCAGGATCGGGCTTGGGTTGCGCCACGTCCTTTCCGCCTACGATGACGTCCACCGTCCCCGCGGACAAGTGCTTTGCCACAAAGTCCTCGATCCGCTCGCGGATCTTTGTTGAAATCACCGCAATGCGGACGCCCCGAGCGCGCAGTTCCGCCAACACCGCCGCCGTCTCAGGATAAAGCCGCGTGCCCGCGTTCATCCAGCGGTCGGCGCAGGCGCGATACTCCGCGCGCCAGCCGTCGATCGTCGTCCGGTCCGTGACGCCCGTCAGTAGCGACAGCGACTCCGCCACGGTGCGTCCAACCGTTCGAAGCACCGCCTCGTCCGTCGCGTGAAAGCCGTGGCGCGAGAGCACCTCGCGGTAGCACGTCAGAATGCCTTCCGACGAGTCCGCCAGGGTGAGATCAAAGTCAAACAAATAAGCGCTGCAAGTCATGGGCGAATCTTACAGCGCCTTCGATGGCTTTCAGCTCACGCCTTCAGGCAGTGCGGACACGCCTTCGCTTCGTCGCACCGGCACCGCACGCCATGATCCGCCCAGCGACAGCCGTGCGCCATGGCGGCGTCTTCGGGCTGCAGCGTCACGTGATCGATCCCGAAGCGCTCCTTCAGGAGTTCTCGGGCTTCGGAAAGCGCAATGGGCCAGTCCGTGCCGCGCGCAAGATGCAGATGCGCCATCACCGCCGAGTGCTCCGGCGCCATCGTCCAGACGTGAAGGTCATGCACCTCCTCCACGCCCTTTACCGCCAGCAGCGCATCCCCCACTGCCTGATAGCTCACGCCTTCGGGCACGCCGTCCATCAAGACGCGCGTCGTGTCGCGAAAGACGCCCCATGTGGCATGCAGCACCAAAAGCCCCACGAAGACGGAGAGCACGGGGTCAGCAAGCGCAAAGCGCTCGCCCCCGAAGTAGATCAATGCGCCCGACGTGATGGCGGCGACCGACCCCAGCAGGTCCCCCATCACATGCACCAGAGCCGACCGGGTGTTCACGTTCTTCTTGTCCCGGGAAAGGCTCAGGGCGACCAGGATGTTGATGACGAGGCCTGCGACCGCCACGATCATGACGGAGCCGCCCGCCACTTGCGGCGGATCCGCCAGACGCTCGTACGCCTCAATGAAAAGCCAGATCACGACGCCCAGCATGGCGATGCCGTTCACAAAGGCCGCGAGCACCTCGATGCGACCGTGGCCGAAGCTGTGATCGTTGTCCACGCCGCGGCGCGCCACGATGTTCGCAATGAGCGCGAACAAAAGGCTCGCCGAGTCCGTCACCATGTGGCCTGCGTCGCCGATCAGCGCCAGGGAATTCGACCACCACCCGCCCAGCAGCTCCACGATCGAGAACCCGAGCGTCAGCGCCACCGCAACGCCCAGAACGCTCGTCTTCACCTGAGCGGCGCTGTGCGTCCAGCCACTATCGCCCGCGCTGTGGCGAGCGAGCTCGGCCTCCGTTTCAAAGTGATCCGTTTGAACAAAAGAATTCGGGGCTGCAGACGTATCCTGCGTTTCCTGCCCGGCCGGATTCATGTTGCTTTCCATTGAATTGCAAAAATTGAACTTCGTGCGTTCAAAAATCTCCGTCAAAAGACAAAAAGAAGCCTCCGCGCCGGTCTCGCCGAAAATGAGCGGACGCTAGCGCGGAGGCAGCGATATCGAGAAGCGTTTCTATTTGAAGCCAGTGTTCCGCGCGACTCTCGATCGTTCGCGCGGAGCACCTTCGACATGAGGGCTTAGGCCTTCTTGCCAGTGAGCATCGGCACCACGGAGCCTTCGCCGCCCGTAAGCAACCCCGTCTTCGCGTAGGTCTGCAGCTTGGCGCGCGTGTCGGTGATGTCGAGGTTGCGCATCGTGAGCTGACCGATGCGGTCCACGGCCGTGAACATCGAATCGCCCTTTTCCATCGTGAGGCGTTCGGGTTCGTACGTGAGGTTCGGGGACTTCGTGTCGAGGATGGTGAAGTCGTTGCCGCGGCGCAGCTCGAGCACCACTTCACCCGTGATCGGGCGAGCCACCCAGCGCTGGGCGCTTTCGCGCAACATGATGGCCTGGCTGTCGAACCAGCGGCCCTGATAGAGGAGGCGGCCCAGACGGCGGCCGTTGATGTGGTACTGCTCGATCGTGTCTTCGTTGTGGATGCCGGAGACAAGACGTTCGTAAGCGATGTAGAGAAGCGCCATGCCCGGGGCTTCGTAGATGCCGCGGCTCTTGGCTTCAATGATGCGGTTTTCGATCTGGTCGCTCATGCCGAGACCATGACGGCCGCCAATCGCGTTGGCTTCGTACATGAGGTCCACGGCGCTCGCGAACTTCTTGCCGTTCAGAGCAACCGGCATGCCCTCTTCGAAGGTGACGGAGACGACTTCGGGGGCGATCTTCACGGATTCGTCCCAGAACGCCACGCCCATGATCGGTTCAACGATCTTCATGGACTTGTCGAGGTGCTCGAGATCCTTCGCTTCGTGGGTGGCGCCCAGCATGTTGCAGTCGGTGGAATAAGCCTTTTCCGTCTTCATGCGATAGGCAAAGCCTTCGGCATTGAGGAATTCGCTCATTTCCTTGCGGCCGCCCAGTTCGCTGATGAACTGCACGTCAAGCCAGGGCTTGTAAATCTTGAGGTTGGGGTTCACAAGGAGACCGTAGCGGTAGAAGCGCTCGATGTCGTTGCCCTTGTAGGTGGAGCCGTCGCCCCAGATGTTGACGCCGTCATCGCGCATTGCCGCGACGAGCATCGTGCCCGTCACCGCGCGGCCGATCGGCGTGGTGTTGAAGTAGGGAATGCCGGCCGTGGCGATGTGGAAGGCGCCGGACTGAATGGCCGCAATGCCTTCTGCCACGAGCTGCGGGCGGCAGTCGATCAAACGGGCGTTTTCAGCGCCGTACTCCATGGCGCGGCGCGGAATCGCTTCGTAGTCGTCCTCGTCAGGCTGCCCAAGGTTCGCCGTGTAGGCATAGGGCAGAGCTCCCTTGTTCTTCATCCAGCGCAGGGCCGCGGAGGTGTCCAGACCGCCGGAGAACGCGATGCCGACCTTCTCGCCGACGGGAACGCTTTGCAGAATCGTTTGAGACATTGTTTGCACTCTTAAAAAAACCGACGAGAATCTGACGATCGCCGGATTGAAATAGATGCCCTGCTCTTTCCAATGAGCACGCTCAGGGAACGCAGTAGCGCTGACTGTGGAACATTATAGGGAGTCGGCTGATTTTCTGACTCCGCGGGGCTACTCAAAAGTCCTAACGCATCCGAAGCGCAAGGCTCGCCCTTCACTGAAAATGCCGCACCGCCCGCCGACGCCCGCCATCGTCAGCGCCGTTTTTCCGTCCGGCGAACAAAATCGATCAGAGGCTGCAGATCATTTGACCAGAAAATCGCCACGCCTTCGGCCTGCGCCGCTATCAGATTCTCCGGCCTGAACACCCCCTGAAGAATGCAGCCGCATACCGCCGACTCGCCAAAGGTTCTTCGCCATTTCACGACCTTATCCGTCACTTCGTGATTGAGGCGCTTGTAGGAGTTCACTTCCAAGTTGGACACCTTGCATTCGAGCAGCATGACGCGGCCGTCAGCCAAGCCGAAGGCTACGTCGGCCCTGGCTTCGCCAACCTTCGCTTCGCGAGAGAACACCTCGTCTTCCGCCGGGAAGTCACGGGGCGTCAGCACTTCTCGCGCCGGAACTTCGCGATAGCCGATGCTTTTGAGCAGCTCACGAACCGTCGTCTCCTGCCGCCTGCTCGGCGAATTTCGCATCTGCGTCTTGGTTCGCTGATCGGCGACCAAAGCAGCGACCGCCGCGCCGGCTTTTTCGAGCTCTGCCTTTGAAGGCGCTCGATTCTCTGCCAGCCACGGAAAGAGCTTCAGGTTGAGCGTCCGCTTGACGTAGGCCAATCCGTTTTTTTAAACCTGCCAAACTTGTCAGAACCCCGACAGGCTTGCTTCGCTCTCAATCCCGAAGGACCAAGTCGTGCGCGGAAACGGTAGT
>CAVACW010000034.1:0-24022 GCA_963587345.1 uncultured Oscillospiraceae bacterium
AGCAGAAGGGGCAGTCGTAAGAGAAGACCTTGACGAGGGTGCCTTCGGCATTGGGCAACGGCGTGTCAAGCACCACGTAGTCCGTGCCTTCGGTGCCAGCGAAGGCGGGAAGCGAAACGAGAGCCGCCGCGGCAACGCCGGCGGAAAGAAGAGTTCTGCGCTGCATGATGAAATCTGTTTTCGGGAAGCGACGTCACGCCGCTCCCCAGGAGTTAAAAAGACGAATTAACGAAAGAGCGGAGCAAGATTCTGGGAATCCGCCCGATCCAAGTCGGAAAGACGAACGACGCGCTCCTTTCCGGTGAAATCCAAGTCCGAAAGCTTCACGGTGAAGGTCGTCATCGCATAGGCGGAGTCGATCGTGAAGACGCCCTTCGTGAGGTCCGTCGCCACGCGCCAAAGCGTGGAGCAGTTCTGCGGGTTTTCCGCGTCCGTAAGCCCCAGCGGAGTCGAAACCGTGCGCAGGATGCCCATCACCTTGTAGTAGTCGGGCACCGTCTCATGCGCGAGCTTCTCGTCGTGCTTCACCTGATTCATCCAGCCCACGGCGCGCAGGTAGCGGTCCACTGCGTGCGACGTGCCGGGCATGTTCTTTTCGAGCCCGCGGTCGCGGTAGAGCTGCTCCACCGCCTGCATCTCGGTGTAGACGGGGTCGTTCGTCATGGCGGCCTGTCCCTTGGAGCGATAGACGTGAATCTTGCCCTTCAGGTACTCGATCACCGCGTTGTCGCCCGTCTTGTCCGTGAGCATGAAGTGAAGCTTCAAGTCCGTGTTGGTGCCCGGCACCTTTTCCTGCGCAATGCCGAGCTTTCCCTTTTCAAGGAAGGCGACCGCCTCCGCCACCGTGGCAAAGTTGTCGAGCACGTAGAGCGGAAATTCGTTGCCGCCCACGCTGCGGCTTGCCTTGTTGGCGTCGCCGTAGTCCGTCACTTCAAGCCAGAGGCCGTCCACCGCAAGGCCCGCTTCGTTGAGGCCACTGTTCAAGGACTTTCCGAACGACACGGCGATCACCGAGCCGTACTTGCTCGTCCAGTGCGCGGGGCGCCCCTTCTCGGCCTTGCTCACGCGCTTCACGCCGCGCGGCATCAAGTGCAGCGCCACGTCGTCCGTCACCGACCAGTCCATGGTGCGGCCCGTGTAGACGGCGTCGTCCGCGCCCACGTACGTAAAGCGCGTGCAGGCGTCCGCGGCCGTTGCAACCCCGAGCGACGCCAGAGCCGCCGCCGTCAGCGTGATCTTCTTCCAATCTGCCATTGTTTCTTTCCATGGTTCGCCGTCCGCGGGCCGCGAGGGCTCGCGGACGGCTTTTCTTCTACGAATTACTTGAAGGCCTTCTGAACATCAAACACCATGGCCTGATAGCCAGAGGTGTTCGTGAACTGAATTTCCACGGAAGGCTCCTTCGCGCCCCACTTGAATTCCGAGAGGTACGGATTGGGGTTTGACAGGAAGGCGCCCGTGTGAAGGTCAAAGGCAGCGCCGGCGGTGGCGGAGTACGTGAGGACCGAGTTCTTGTCCGGGTTGTATTCGGTCAAGGACGTCACCGGGCTGAACCATTCGTGACCGCGCTCCTTGCCGTATTCCCAAACCTGCTCCACCGTCTTTTTCTTCTGGTCGATCTTGTAGATCACGGCGCGGGAGTACTTCATGTCCGGAAGCGGCGGCTGCTCCATGCCGCGGGCGTCGCCGTTGTCAAAAGCGGAAACCCAGATCACGTTCTTGTCAGACTTGGCGTCGATGCGGAACGCCGTGTGCTGCGTCCACGTCCAGTCAAAGCCGCCTTCGCAGGCAACGTCAGAGCACTGGATCTTCTTTCCCTTCTTGTCCACCGGCGTCAGAAGCGTTTCCTTCCAGGGGCTGCGCCAGCCCTTCGGCGCGCCCAGAATCCACTTCACCTTCTTGTCGCGGCCGATCTTGATGATGGCGGACTGATGGCGAGAGGAAATGATGATGGAGTCGTCCGTCGGGTCATAATCGACAGAATTCACATGCACCCAGTTGCGGCCCGCGCCCACGCCCGCGATGTCGCCGAAGTTGTCGCTCTTGTCCTGCGCCGCGAGCTCTTCCGCGGTCAGCGTGTGGCCCGCCTTCGTCGCATCGATGTTAAGGCACACCGCCCCCTGGTCCAGGGCCTTGATCACGTCGCTGCGGTACGGGTCGAGAATGTCAAAGAGACGGAATTCATCCACCACCGTGCCGTTCTGGTCCACTTCAACGATGATGTCGCGCACCGTGCGGACGCGCTTGTTGTCGGTGCGGCGATGGTCTGACGAGGCGGCGCGGATGAAGTAGTGGCCGTTCTGCGCGGGATCCAGGCTGTGGCTGAAGTCGTTGTAGCCCGCGGGGAGCCGGCGATTGAAGATTTCACGACCCAGAATGTCGTACTTCACGTAGCGCTGGCCGAAGCCCCAGGTGAGAGCGCCGTCGGCGTTCTGCCGAAAGCCCATCATGGTGCCCGCCGAGTAGATCGACTCCGGATCCCAGATCGTGCGGGGATCCAAGTACCAGCGGATTTCGCCCGTGCTGTCCACGATGGCAATCTGCGGCACGAAGTTCCAGGTGAGAGCGCCGCCCATCGGGTTGTTCCAGATCACGCGGTTGTTGAGACCGGTTTCATCCGCGAGGTTGTTGACGAGGTAGAGGCGGTCCTTGAAGGCGGGATCCGTCTTCTTCACCGTCGCCTTGAAGTCGTTCGGCCCTTCGATGTTCGTGCCCTGGTTGATCCAGTTCACCGGATTGGCGTAGATGAAGTAGGTTTCGTTCTTCGTTTCCTTCTTGCCCGCAAAATTGCGGACGTAGGAGACCTTCACTTCGTTGCGGTAGCCGCCATAGAGGCCGAAGACCGGAATGCCAGCGTTTGTGAGGAGCTGGGACTTCGAAACCTTGTACTTGATCTCCTGTCCGCCCTTCTTCGGCACGATCGTCACTTCCGCGCTTTCCAAGTCGTAGCCGCCGTTTTTGATCACGGCCGTCAGAGGCGCGATCTTGTTGGGGTTGACGATCACTTCGCCAAGCTCCCCTTGAATCGAGGCGTAGCGGACGACGGGACCGCCCACGGCGCCCATGGAGAAGGCGGGAACGGACACGGAAGTGAGCGCGGCGGCCACGGAGGCGGCCAGCGCCAGAGTCTTGATATTCATGAAAGATGCTCCAGTGAGAAATTAGAAGGAATGAAGAAGGCCCGCGCCGAAGGTGGTGGCGTTAGGCGTGTCGGCGGGCGCGTCCTTCACGCGACGGTACATGCCGTAGCCATGGCTCCAGGTGACGCTCGTCCAGAGACGGGTGTGCTTGGACAAGGGATAGCGATAGATGACGGCGGGATTGATGCGCCAGCCCGTCGTGGAAAGGTTCTTGGGGTTGTCGCCCTTGAATTCGGAGCGGGCAGCGTGCATCGCAGCGGAGAGCTTGCCGCCAGCGACCGGGATGCGGGCGCCGATCATGAAGGAGTCGGTGTCAAAGCCCTTCTTGCCGTCGGCAAAGCCAAAGTGCTGATAGCGCAGCATCGTGTTGGGCCCGAGGCCGTTTTCCACGTGCTGATAGGTGGCGTAAAGGCGGAAGGCGTCAAAGTCGTAGTTCGCCGACACCATGATGTCGTTTGTCGCCTTGTGGTCCGCACGGAATTCCTGATCCCCCGCCGGGCGCACCGCCCCATGCGTGCGGTGCGTGAGGATGACGCCCATGCGGAAGTTGCCGTCGTTGTTGTAGACCACGGCCGCGGACGCAAAGCGCCCGTCATTCATGTTGGTGGGCTTTTCCGTCACTTTGCCGTTGGAGTACTGCGCGAGGAATTCCCACCCGTTCAGGTTGGGCGACGTGTAGCCGATCGCGTTGTTCACCATGCCGTCGCACGTGAAGGTGTACGCCAACCCCGCGTTCGGGATGTTCGCCCCCATGGGCGAAAAGCCTTCGGCGTGCCCGAAGACGCTCATGTCGCCGTCGGTGGACTTCAAGGCGCCGTAGCGACCCAGCGTGAGTTCGCCGTAGGTCTTGCTGCCCAGCGTGAGGGCCGAGCCGTCAAAGAGCACGCCGTCTTCGTAGAGCGTGCCCGTGTCGCTGTTGATCGTGATGTAGTTGTAGATCCGGGCGTAGAGGTCGTCCGTGATCGACTCGCGCACGCGGATGTCGATGCCGGAAGCGGTGTCAAGGCCCGACTCCATCGAGGTCGTCGTCTTGCCGGCGGCATGCTGCACCATGAAGCCCGTGTCGATGATGCCGGTAATGGAAATGCCGTCCTGCGCCGCCGCATTCTGCGCCAAGGCCGCCAGCGCGGCCCCCGTGAGAAAAGCGATGGACTTCATGGAGGCGGCACGCGTCTGTTTGTCTGCAGGCATGTGAAAGTTCCTTTGGATTTTTTCTTTCGCGCTCAAAATTGACGTCGGACAGGGAAACATCCTACGTCTTTGTGCGGATCCCATATGCATCGGGATTGAAAAAAGTCTAGAACTTTCGGACTAGTAGCGCCCTCGAGTATTACTCCGTTAGAACGATCAAATTTGACCGATCTAATGGCTCAAAAATCACGCTTTGTCGGCGCGCGAGGCGAGATAGCGCTCGTTCAAGGCCTCGGCCTCGCACTTCACGAGACTGCGAAACCACTGGATCACGGGGTCGGCATGAAGCCGCCGGTGCCAGAAAAGAGTGGGCGTCCAGCGGTACTTTGTGAAGTCGTCAAAGGGCAGCGACACAAGTCCCGGAATGTGTTCTTCCAAGTACCAGCCAAAGGGGGCGCTGTTTTCGGCGA
Organism: uncultured Oscillospiraceae bacterium; assembly: GCA_963587345.1. Lineage (GTDB taxonomy): Bacteria > Pseudomonadota > Gammaproteobacteria > Burkholderiales > Burkholderiaceae_F > Duodenibacillus. The sequence continues at coordinate 4,742 of CAVACW010000034.1, forward strand.
TGGCGTCGGACTCCAACAACTGCATCGCAATCGAGAAGTGATAGGGCAGCATCACCTCGGTGTAGAGGTCGGCGTCTTCAAACCACGGCAGCGTCGCCGTCGGGCGCGAGAGCGAATAAGGCGTCTGCAGCGCGATCATCGGCCACGGCGCGAGATCCTTCTTCTCAAAACGTCCCTTTTCTCGATAAAGGGCGGCAAGCGGATGCCCCGCCCGCATCACAAGCGAAAACCCCGTGTGAATGAGGGGGAGCATCTCCACGGCGTCGTTGACGGGCTCCTGATCGCTGCCGTAGAGGAGCAGATCCAGCACCCCGGCCTTCAAGTCGTCAAAGGTCGTGATCGTGATGGGCACGATGCTGAAGTGAATGCCCGGCGCGCTCTTTCGCACGCGCTCGATGACCGGGGCGATCAAGAGCGTGTAGGCGCCGTCCAACGCCGCAATGCGGATCGTGCGCTCGGTCTGCGCCGGATCAAACGCCCCGCGGTTAAAAAGGGACGAGACTTCGCCGATCAAGTGGTCCACGCGCCCGATGAGGTCATCCATCTGCGCCGTCGGGAACATGAGCTGGCCCGAGCGCGTGAAGAGCTCGTCGCCAAACATCGCCCGCGCCTCCCGCAGCTTGCGGCCGGCAGTGGAAAGGCTCAGCCCCCCACGGGCGGCGGCTTCCGACAGGGAATGCGTGCGATAGAGCGTGCTCAGAAGCCGCAGCAATTCCAGGCTGATGTCCTTGTCGTCCGAATTCATGGCGGCCTCCTTCTCGCTGCGGCTGAAGCAGTCATTTTGCCAAAGCGGTGCGGCGCCAGACAAAAAAGATCCGGCCGCCGGTTGAAGCCACGTGCCGGAAAAGTTCCAAAGACAGCGGGCGCTCGCTGCAGGGAGAGCCGATCCGCAGAAAACGCCCGCCGCCTTTGGAAAAAAGCAGGGACGGCACTTTCCCTCAGCCGTCCCAGAGGAGAAACAATTTTCTAGAGACCCGTCTTCGCGGCCTTCGCTGCGCCTTCGCCTGCGAGGCGCCCTGACGTGTACGCAAAGCCCAGCGTGCCGCCTTCAAAGTCCACGTAGGCCTTGCCGTACATGCCGCCCGCGTCCGCGCCGCAGGCCCAGAGGCCCGCGATCGGCGTTTCGTCTTCGGTCACGGCGCGCATCGAGTCATCGATGCGGATGCCGCCCAGCGTCCCCAGATTGCGCGCCACGAAGCGGATTGCATAGAAAGGGGCCTTCACGACGGGCTGAAAACGCTTTGCCTGCGCAAAGAACATCGGATCCTTGCCAGTCTTTGCGGCCCGGTTGTATTCCGCCACCGAGTCCGCGAACGCCTTCTCGTCCACCTTCATCGCGCGGGCGAGCTCGTTGATCGAATCGCCGCGAAACACGGTGGCCGTGGTCTTTGCAAGCTTTTCCAACACGGGCGCCAAGTCCTGCGGCGCGCGCTCCGCCTTCGAAAGCTCGGCGGTGTCATTGGGCTCGTTGAATTCCATGAAGAACTCGCGGTTCTTGCCCTTGAACTTCTTGTACTGCTCCTCGATCGCCGCAAAGCCCCCCTTCTTCACCTTGTCGAGCATTGCGCTGTCAACAATCACGTACTCAGCCTGCTTGGGCTGCATCGCAAGCTCAGCGCCGTGCACGGAATAAAGCGTCACGTCGCTTTCAGCGGAAAAGCGCTTGCCGTTTTCATTGACGCGCAGATTGGGGTAGCGCGTGAAGTCCGTCATGCCGAACCAAGCGTCGCCGAGCTGCGACTGCATCTTCGCAATCTCTTCACCGGGGAACGTCTGCCAGAAATAGTGCATGACGTTTTCACCACGATGCGCCGCCCCCGCCTTCCAGGCCATGGTGATGCCGTCGCCCGTGTTCTGCTTCACTTCGCCCATTGTGCAGGGCGAGCCCGCATAGGCTTTCAACATGTCGCGGTTGCCGCCAAAACCCCCGGTGGCGATCACGACCTGCTTCGCGCGAATTTCGAGCGCCTTCTCTTCGTCTTCGGAATAGGCCTTCACACCCACCACGCGACCGTTTTCCGTGATGAGCTCCTGCGCTGGCGTCGAAAAGAGCGCTTCGCCCCCGGCCTTTTCAAAGGAGGCAAGCAGCCCCTGCAGCGCCTTGGCGCCGCCATCCTGATAGCCGTGCAGCGTCGCGGGCATGCCGATGTGGTTGTAGGCGCCGCCCGTGCCGGCAGACACCAGCTTCAGGCGGCAGCCGTTGGCGTTTAGCCAGTCCACGGTCTTGCCCGCTTCGTCAATGATGCGGCGCACAAGCCGGGTGTTCACAAAGCCACCGGAGATGTCCATGTACTGGTGAAAGAGCCACTCCTTGCTCACCGTCTTCTTGAGCCTCTTCTGCTCCGAAGAATCCGCGGCGAACATGCCGCCCGCAAAGGAGCCAGCCCCAGACTGGAACGCAGTCTTTTCGAGAAGAACAACCTTGGCGCCCGCCTGCTGCGCCGCAAGCGCCGCTGCCGAACCCGAGGCGCCCGCGCCGATCACCACCACGTCAGCCGTGAGATCCGCTGCCGAAACACCCAGCGAAAGCAGCGCGCCAGCAGCGGCTGCCGTAAGAGAAGTGCGAAGTTTCATGAGAGAAGGTTCCTTTGACGGTCGGGCGGGAAAGCCGCCCTCTTGAAAGCTTGAGGGCGCATCGTAGAGAAGCCTTTCACACTTGAAAATTACACAAACCAGCCGAATTGATCATTGATTTTTCTTGTGTTTTTATCCAGGGCTGGTTGATCTTCGGTTGACAGCGGCGCCCGGCGACGGTATAAAAAAGCGCTTTCTCTTCTTCCGTCTTCTTTATGCCGCTTCGCGCTTTTCATGATGAGCCTCCCGTGTCCGACTTTTCATCGGGCCTGCTGGCCGTGTCCTCCGCTCGCTTTCCGCAGTGGCGGACGGCCATCGAGCGCTCCGGCGTTTTGTCGCACGCGCGGCAGACGGCGTCTGATCTGGAACTGGGCGGCACGCTGCTCGGGGCGTTGCTTGAAGCTGAGCTCGTGGAGTTTCTGCAGCACGACAAAAGCGCCGCCAACGCCCGCAACGGCTACGTCACGCGCACCTGCCGCTTTCCGCAGGGAAATGTCACGGTGAAGGTCGCTCGCGATCGGCTGGGACTCTTTGAAAGCCACCTCTTGAAGCGCTACGGACGGCGGATCGCCACGGATCTCGAAGACCTGCTTGCGCTCGCTGTCGTCTCTGGCTACAGCAACGAAGAAAAGCTGCGGCTTCTCTCAAGCTTCTGCCGCCGCGAAGGCGGCGATCCAGCGACGTTGAAAAAGCTTCTTGCCGTCTTCGAGCCCGCCGTGAAGGCCTGGTGTGCCGAACGAATGCCCTCCTGCGTGCGGCTCGCCGTTGGCTGGGTGAAAATCGTGCAACACGGCTGCGGCCTCACAAAGCGCATCGCCGGCATTCGGCTTCTCGCCGACGACGCCGAAACGCTCCTCGGCGTTCGGGCCGTGGCCTGTGACGCAGCATCCGACCAAAAGCTGGCGCACCCCCTCATCGAAGCCTGCTCTCGACTGCACGGTCTCGCCGCCCCCGTCGCCTTCTCCATGGCAGAGGATTCACAAGCCTTCGCGGACGAATTCAAAGCCGCCGTTTCAAAATTCTGGCCAGCGGCGCTCGTGTTATGAATCCGTGAAAAATCTGAATGAACATGGCGCTCAATATTGCCGAAACAAGATGCACAGCAATCTAGTCATACTACACTCATGACAGCACGACAGCGCACGACGCACGGTCTATCGTATCGGGTCACGCTTTTCCTCGCCGGGACTCCTTAAGAGTTCTTTTGCCGGGCAGTTCGCCGGCAGGAGGATGGCCCTGCTTCTGCAGAAATGCAGTTGCAGATACGACAAAGCCCAGCGTTGGAGCGCTGGGCCATGTCTCACTTCTTTGTGAACGAGGCTAAAAGATGATCAGTAACATCTCCTCGTGTCAGGTCCTCATTATGCCAATCTACACAGGTGACGTCAAAATCGACTTGTCGGTTGTCATCGCAGTGGTTGCGGCAATGTTGATCCACGCGAACCGCCGTTAGGCGGAAAGAGAGCGGGCGCCAGAACATCGGCGCCTGCTCCGAGCGTGCTTTGCCCCAGCGCTTGAAGCGCCCGCCACAGCCTCTTTCCTGCGATCGTCTCAATCCTCCGTCTTCGCTACGTACGGGTACTTGCGGAAGTACCAGTTCAAAAGGATCGGAATGAGGAAGATCGTGAACACCGTCGACGCCGCGGCGCCGAAGACAAACGTGATCGCCAGTCCGCCAAACACCGGATCCGGCAGAAGGATGAGACTCCCCAGAATGATCGCAAGCGTCGTCAGGAGAATCGGCCGCAGACGCACGGCGCCCGCGTCCACCACCGCCTCTTTGAGCGGCAGCCCCGCCTTCAGATAGTCGATCACAAAGTCGATGATAAGAAGCGAGCTTCTCACCACGACGCCCGACAGGGCGGTGACGCCCACCAAGGACGACGCCGAAAATTGCACCCCGAAGAGCCAGTGTCCCGGGAACATCCCGATGAAGCAAAGCGGCACGGCCGCAAGCGCAATGAACGCCAGCCCGAAGCTCTGGTAATACGCAACGAGAATGAGGCAGATGGAGCCCACGGAAAGGCACAGGGAGAGCGCCAGATCGCGGTAGCTGTCCAGCATCATGCGCATTTCGCCCTGCCACAGGAGCACGGCGCGCGAAAGCGTCAAGTCCGCCCGCTCGTCGTTCCACGTGAGGTTCCCGGTCGAAAGCATCCCGCCGCCCGGAAGCGCCATGCCGTCCAACCGCCGATCCAGATCCAGCACGGCGTACGTGGAGGCCGTGCTGCCCAGTTCGCCCCCCACCGCCGTCATCCGCACGCCGTCCTTCTTTTCAATCTTGTGCGCCAAGGGCGCAGGCTCTGCCGTCACGAGGGCCGAGAGCGGCACGCGCTTTCCCAGCGCCCCCGGCACGGTGACGTTGTCCAAAAACGACGGATCAAACGTGCTCCCGTCCTTTACGCGCAGCCGAATGACTTCGTCGCGACGCTCGCCGGGGGCATGCGCATGTCCTGCCGCAACGCCCGCGGTCCAGTTCTTCAAGGCTTGCGCCGCCACGGCCGGCACAACGCCCGACAAGGCCGCCTTGTCGCGGTCGATGCGCAGACGCAATTCCTTCGCGTCCGAATCCGCGCTCTCCGTCACTTCCGCCATGTCGTAGGTGTCGCGAAACGCCTGCGACGCCGACTTTGAAAGCGTCTTCAGCAGTTCGCCGTCCTCAGCGTAGATCTCAGCGTAGACCGTCCCCTTCTGAGGCGGCCCCGGCGGATCCTCCACCACCTGCACCGTCAATCCCGGATAACGCGCCGCCACGGGCTTCAGCGCTTCACGCAATTCTTTAGCGATGACGATGGAGCTACGCTCGCGCTCGGCCTTGTCCGTGAGATTCACGCGCACGGCGCCGACGTTCGCGCCCGACATCGCGTTGCCGCGAATGAGCGAATTGAAGTCCGCGACGCCCCCCAGCCCCGACCACGTCTGGTAATTCGTGACTTCCGGAATGTCCGCAACGAGCAGCGCCGCATCCCGCACTGCGCGGTCCGTCACCTCCACGGGCGTGCCGCGAGGCATTTCCAGCGTGATGTTGAAGGTGTTCTTGTTGTCTTTGGGCAGGAAGCTCATCTCCACCCCGAACATCGGCATCGCGCCCCCGGGCCCCGCGGGCCGGATGAGCTGCCACGCCGGCATCAGAAAGGAAAGGGTCAAGAGCACCAGGATGACCCCGACAAACAGCATCTCGCGCCGCGGATGGCCGATCAAGGGACGCGCCCAGCGGGCGTACCACGCACCGATCCGGCCGCCTGGCACCGCGTGCTTGTCTTCGGGCTTAGGGACCGAGCACCAGCGAAGCGCCGCCCACGGCGCCACCGTGTACGCGATGAAGAAAGAAGCCGCAAGCGCCACCGGCACCGAGAAGCCCACGGGGTAGAAGTACTGCTTGGACATGCCGGTCAAGGCCGGAATCAGGGACGCAAAGACGAGCATCACCGCAATCGTCGCCAGGAGCGTCGCGCTTCCGATTTCGCCCGGCGCCTCGACGCTGCGCCGCACGCGGTCGGCGCGATCCTTCAAAGGCGAGAGCCCGTAGTGCCGCACGATGTTTTCAATGACAACGATTGAGTCGTCCACCAAGAGCCCCAGCGCGATGATGAGGGCGTAAAGCGTCAGGCGGTTGATGGTGAAGCCTGCGACGCCCACGACGCCCAAGGTGATCGCCAGAATAAGCGGCACCGTGATCGCCACGATGACCGCCGGACGCCAGCCCAGAAAAACGAACGACACTGAGACCACCGCAAAAAGGGCAATCCCCAGGTGCTCGATCAGCGTATTCACCGCCTCGTCCGCCTTCACGCCGTCGTTGCGGGTCACCTCCACGCCAACATCCGCCGGAATCACCGTTCCCTTCATGCGCTCGATGCGCGCGATCGCGGCATCACAAAGCACGACGGCATTCGACCCCTTGCGCTTGGCGACCGCAAGCGTCACCGCGGGCGACGCCTTCCCCGCTTCGTAGCGACTGTCCGCCTTCCCGTACGCGAATCGAGAGGACGTGGTGCGCGTCACGGCGCCCCCGTCCGAAATGACGGCGACGTCAGACAAATGCACGGCCGCGCCCGCGGGGCTCACGCCCACCACGAGGTGCTTCAAGTCTTCAGCGTCCGCGATGAAGTCCGCAAGCCGCACGCGCGTCACGGTGTTGCCGTCCGTCACGCTCCCCAAGGGGCCGGCGAGGTTCGCGGCAGCAATCGCCGCCTTCACGGCGTCCATCGTCAAGTGAAAGCTTTCGAGCTTCGCGGGATCAATGTCCACGGTGATCTCCCGGGCGCGCCCACCGACCACAGAAAGGCTCGAAACATTCTCCAAGCCCATCAGGCGGTCGGCCACCCGATCCGCAACCTGCTGCAGCGCGTCGTCCCCGTACTTCTCCGAAAAGAACGTGACGGCGAGCACCGGCACGTCGTCGGCGTCCGCGCTCGCGATGAAGGGCCCCACGACGTCCGCCGGCAGCTGATTGCGGCCGCTCATCACACGGTCCGCGAGCTTCACCAAGGACGCCTCCTTGTCTTCCCCCACCTTGAACTGCACGGTGACCAAAGCCTGCGAGTCTTCGGAAACCGACCACACATGATCGACGCCCTCAATCTGATTGATGAGGGCTTCCAAGGGCCGCACGGCCTTCGCCTCCACTTCGGACGGATCCGCCCCCGGAAGAAAGACCTTCACGCCCGCCGCTGGCATCGTGATCTGCGGGTTCTCCTCGCGAGGCGTTGTCATCACAGACCAAAGCCCGAACATCAGCGCCGCGATCATCACGAGGATCGTGAGCTTCGAATCAATGAAGGCCGCCGCAAGACGGCCCGTCAGCGTTTTGGACGGCGTCATTTCGCTTCCTTCACCGTCACCGAGGCGCCGTCGTAAAGCAGGGCGGACGGCGACGCCACAAGCGTTTCGCCGCCAGCGAGCCCGGCGAGCACCTCAACCGTATTTTTGTCATGCTTCCCGAGCTTCACCCAGTGGAACAAGGCTTTTCCGCCCTCCACCACGAAGACACCGGTGAGGCCGCCGCGCTCCACGAGCGCCGTCGGCGGCACCGCGGGACGAGAGCTTTCGCCCAGATTCACCGTGAGCTTTCCGTACATTCCGGGCCGAACGCCTTGATTTTCATCAATTTCTGCGCGCGCCAGATAGCTGCGCGTCAAGCGATCGGCGGATTCGTTGAGGCGCTCGATCTTCCCTGACAAATTTACGGCATTGTCGAGCGCAATCGTCACGGGCTGCCCCGCGGCAAGACGGCTTCTCACGCCCTCAGGCACATGAAATTCAAACTTTGGCTGCGCGTCCGTGTCGATGACCGCGATGGGAAGCCCCGGAAGCGCAAGGTCCCCTTCGTGCTTCATCACGGCCGCCACGTGGCCGTCCTTTTCGGCGCGGATCGCGAGATAGTCGGCCTGCGTCCTGGCCACCGCCAGCATCGCCTCGGCCTGCGCGAGGTCGCTCCTTGCGCCCTCGTTCTTCAAGCTCACCTTGCGCCACTGGTTGTTGCTGATGAGCCCTTCCTTGTAGAGAGCGCCGTACTTTGCGGCATCGTCCGCCGCATCGCGCGCCGCGGCCCGGGCGGCCGCCACCTTTCCTTGCGCGGCGGAAATCGCCGCCTCCACGTCGCGGTTGTCGAGTTCAACCACCACGTCGCCCGCATGAACGGCATCCCCTTCCTTGAAGTGCAGGACCTTCACGTAGGCGGAAAAACGGCTGGCGATCGTCGTACGCGTGTCGGCGACAACGCTCCCCGCGGTCGTGAAGTCGCTTTCGGCAGTCGTGGTCTTGACAGTCGTCACAGGGATGGGATCGGGCGCCTTGGCGGCGGTCGTCTTGTCGGCGTCGCCGCAGCCGACAAGAAGAAGCGACAGCGCCGCAGCGAATGCGCCGCGGCAAAGAAGTGAAGTCATAACAGTGAGAACGCTTGAATTGTTTTGGAGCCAGGGAGCTTTGCTCCTTGGCAAATGCCGTTTGGCATCATGCGAACGGCTGATCGTCTCATTGTATTGACTTCTTCGGACGTCACAACACCGCCTGCCATCTTTTCGCCCTCCGTTGCGCCGCCGACGCCGCATCAGGACAAGGCCTCCGTCGCAATATTTACATTTATTGCCTTAAGTCAACAAAATCGTTTCATATGCTGATTTCAAAGGAGACATGCGCAGGTATTCCCCTGTACTATTTCCACAAAGCTGAAATATATCCACAATTGTTTTATCAGGCCTCCATCCAAAAGGAGTTTTCAATGCCCCGCACGATAAAAGCTCGCGCCATCAACGAAGCCACTCGGCCGTCCATGTGGTCGGGCGACGTCTGTCCTCACGTCGAAATGCGTCACCTTAATGACCGCGCCATCGCTGCCGGACGCCGTCTCTTCATCCAAGGCCACCCCGATCTTGCCAAGGAGGTGGCAGCTGAAAACGATGAGCAATTCTTGACTCGACTGGGAGTCCTCAGACGCGGAAAGATCACCAACGCCGGCGTTTTGCTCTTCGGAAAGCCGGAAAGCGACGCCTTTCTGGCGCCGGCCACTGCGCGAATCTGCCTTCGTCGCAAAAACTCGTCAGGAAAAACGGAGCACCTCCGTTTCGGCTGTCCTTTGATTCTTTCGGCACAGGACGTCATCAACTGTCTGCCGCTTGAGTCGTACGACCGGCCCAGCCTTGTCGAAGCACTCACCAACGCCATCGCCCACCAGGAATACCTCGAAGGACACGGCATCGACATTACGGAAACCGACCACGACATTTCCATCCGCAATGCCGGCGTCTTCGAAGTTCCTCCGAAGGCCTACGCCCTACGCCTCACTCAGGCCGTGAACTGTCTCCGAAATCCAGCGCTCGTCAGACTCCTCATCGGGCTGTCTTCCATGTCGAGCGTCGAACGTGGCATCGCCGTCTCCTATCTGCACCACCTCGATCAAGGCCTTCCGCCGCCAAGCTACAAAACCAAAAACGGTTTCGTGAAAGTCACGCTGCATTCTGCCAACGGCCTTCACCGAGCCTGCACCACTGTGCACCAACGAAACCTCTGATCCTCGAAGCCAAAGCCCCTCACCCCCGTCAGCGCATGTGCACCGACGGGGCTTTTTTCCAGCGTTTTGGCACCGTGATTCTCGGTGTCAAAAAAATATTTAAAAACATATAGCCTCAACGGAAACTATGGCATTTGTTCGAAATCAACTATAGTATTTGTCCAAGTCCAACTATACAATTTGTCCGGCCGTCGGTATACAACCTGTCCGACCTCATAGAAATCAAGGATCTACCCATGCCAATCATTGCCCGCTGGACAGAAGCTCTTTTAGCGCTTGCCTTGAAAACCCATCGCGTCATCAGTGTCGTTGGCTGCCGCCAGTCCGGCAAGACTACACTCGTGAAGCACAACTGCCCCATCCCGGCTGAGTTTCGTACATTGGATTCATCTCCCGCGCTGTCAGCGGCGCTCGATGATCCGGCTTTTTTCATTCGCCGGCGCCCCAACACCTCTCTCATCATTGACGAAATTCAGAAGGCTCCTTCTCTGATTGGAGAGATCAAGATTGCCGTGGATGAAGACCCGTCGAAGGGACAGTACATCATCACGGGGTCAGCCGATTACCGCAAACTGCCTCACGCCAAGGAATCGCTGGCGGGCCGGGTGGGGTTCGTGCGCGTACGCACCTGCACTGAAGCCGAGTTGCGCCAAAAGCCGACGGGGTTTCTCGCCAATCTCTTCAAAGAGAACCTGCCCTACTCTTGCTCCCAAGAGGACTGCAACAAGCCGCTCATCCTCAGTCTTGCAGAAAAAGGCGGCTTCTTCGAACCCCAAAGTTTGGAGGAAGACAGCAGGACGAGTTGGTACAAATCCTATATCGACCAACAAATCATCCTCGACATGCGCAACCAATGGGGCATAAAGCGCCAAGAGGTGCTTGGTGATTCCTTCAAATACATCGCTTCGTTTTCCAGCAAGCCTTTAGTCCAGCGAGCCGTCGCTCAACAGATGAAGACTACTTGGATCACTATAAATTCTTATATATCAGCCATTGAGGCAATGTATTTGGTTGATTTTGTACCCGCATGGACCAAAAAGGATTACGACCGCCCCGGCCAGACTCCCAAACTTTTTATGACGGATACGGGCCTGATGGCCTCCCTGCTGAACATCACCAATGCCGCTACCAAAGCCGCAGATCAGGACTTTTCCCAAAACTACGGCGGGAAGTTAGTTGAAACGTGGGCCTACAACCAACTAATCGCCGAAGTGGAACTGCATCCTCGGTGGAACTTTTATCACCTGCGGACCAAAGTCCACGAAATCGATTTTCTCATCACCGATGAGAACAATCATTACCTCGCCATCGACATCAAGTCCGGCGAAAGCGTCAATTCAGAGGACTTCCGTCACATTCGATGGTTCCAAAGCCTCGAAGGCGAAGACAACTGCATCGGCGTTGTCCTATATGCCGGCAACGACGTGCGCTCTTTTGGCAGCCGTTGCTATGCGGTGCCTTTCGCCTGCATGTGGCTTTGATCTTCTTCATAAGGGGCTGCAAGCGACTAGGCAGCCGCCCCTCTCCGGCCGCATTACCACAGAAACAATCACTCCGTTTTTTACTAGTAAATTACCGGTAAAAATGCTTTTCACTTCATCAAAAACTTACCGGTAAATTACTAGCAAGCCGCTCGCGTAATCACTCCCGCCGCCCCGTCAGCAGGAGCTTCTTCAAGGCGTCGTAGAGCCCCGGAATCGCCACCGTCCCGTGGTTCTCCTCCGTGAAGAAGCGCTGCGTCACGGTGACGCCCGCCTTCTCTAACGCCGGCCCCCAGTCCGCCTCCACCGATCGCGCATTTCCCATGTGCACCTGATTGGCCTTTCGCGGCGCGGCGCCGTACCCCAGATAGAGCGAGGTTCCAGAAAGCACCTTGCCAGCAGCGGACACCTTTCCGGCAAAAGACTGGTAGAAGCGGCTCTGATCCCACCAAAGGCTCGGATCCACCGCCACGAACCCTGTGAACGTGCCGTCCGCCTTCGTCATGGCGTTCAACACGAAAAGCCCGCCAAAAGAGTGCCCCGCCAGAATCCGCCGCGACACTTCGGCGCCCGCCGGCAGCTTCGCTTCCGCCGCCGGCACCACAGTCTTCGTCACGAACGAAAGAAAAGCGTCCGCGCCGCCCCCGACCGCCTTGGCGCCCTCGGCCACCTTGCCGTCCCGGCCGGCTGCGGACGCCGTCGGCGTGAGGTCCGTCGTACGGTGCTCCTTGCCGCCCGCGTCAATGCCCACCACCATGCAGCCCTGCGTCTTCGCGTTTCGCACGCCCGCAAAGTAGTCGCAGAAGGACGCCACGGGCGCAAAAAGCCGCTCGCCGTCGAGCACGTAAATCACCGTCACGGGCGCCTTGACAGCCTGAGGCAAATGCACCCGAATCGTGCGGTCACCCCCTAAATCCGACGCCAGAGAAAAGCGCTCCCCCGCCACGATGTCACCCGCCGACACCGCCCCCGCCAGAACCGTCGCCAACGCACTCCCAAGAATCATCCGCTTCATTATCGGCCTCACTTTTCAAGCGCCCGGCGAATGTCGGAGAGCATCACCTCCATCGACTGGATGCCGCCTTCACCGAGGTACCACGCCTGAGGATTCAAAAAGACGATCTTCCCTTCCTTCTTGGCGCGCGTCGCTGCGATGAGCTCGTTGTCGAGCACGTCCGCCGCGAGCTTCGCCCCTTGCCGCCCGATCGCCGAATCGCGGTCAAGCACAAAGAAGTACTCGGGATCAAGCTTCAGGAGGTACTCAAAGGACGCTTCGCTCCCGTGCGTCGTGTTGGCGCCCTTGGCGAGGTTGTTGAACCCCAGTTCATGCCCGATGAGGGAGCACCGCGCCTTGTCGCCCAGAAGGTTCACGTGCGCGCTCGTCACCATGCCCACGAGCGCCGTGCGCTGATTCACTGTTCGAGCGATGTCATCCATCTCGCCCTTCAAGCGCGCAATCGCCGCCTCGGCTTCCGCTTCCTTTCCAAAGATCGTCGCGAGCACCCGCGTGTTGGCGGCAAAGGAATCAAAGACGCCGTTCTGCCAGTCAATCGGGAGGTAAATCACGGGGGCGATCCGCTCCAAGTCCGCGAATTTCTTTCGGAGGCGCCCGCTGATGATGATCACGTCTGGCTCGGCGCCCATCAGCGCTTCAAAGTCGATTTCCCGCAGGGAGCCCAAGTCGATGATGCCGTTTCCCTTCTTGAAGTACTCGGCGAGGTAGGGGAGCTGCTGCGTTTTCGTGAGCGCCACGACCTGCTTTCCGATCCCCCAGGCGTCGAGCGTATCAAGCGCCGCAAAGTCCGCCACCGCCACGCGCTGGGGATTGCGAGGCACCGTCACCGACAGGGGATTTCCCGCCGCGTCTCGCGCCGTCACGGTGACGGTCGCCGGCGCCGCAGTCGTCTGTCCCGCCATCATCAAAAGCGCCGCCATTGCGGCACCCGCCGCCAGTGTTCTTCTCTGCATGCTGTTCTCTTTAGTGATAGATGGACAGAGGCTTTCCGTCCACTTCATGAATTTCAAAATCGACGCCATAGACGCGCTTTAACGTGTCAGTCGTCATGACGTCCTGCACCGGCCCTTGCGCTGCGAGCTTTCCATCGCGAAACGCGAGAATGCGGTCCGAATAAAAGGCCGCGAGATTGATTTCGTGCAGCACCAGCACCACGGTCTTTCCCCATTCGTCGCAAAGCCTTCGCACGAGCTTCATCATGCGGGTCGCGTGATAGACGTCGAGGTTGTTCGTGGGCTCGTCCAGAAACACGTAGTCCGTGTCCTGCGCAAGCACCATCGCAATGAAGGCGCGCTGCCGCTGGCCGCCCGACATTTCGTCAATGAAGCGGGAGCGAAAGGGCGCGAGCTCCATGTAGCCGATCGAGCGGTCCACGATCGCCCGGTCGTCTGCAGTGAGGTGCGAGCCCGAATGCGGAAAGCGGCCGAAGGCGACCAACTCCTCCACCGTGATCTTCATCTGCGTCGTGGTTGTCTGAGGCAGGATCGCCATGCGGCGAGAAAGCGCGCGGCTCTCCCAGTCGCGCACGTCCTTCCCGTCAAAAAGGATGTCGCCGTCGGTGCGCTCCAAAAGACGCGACACCATGCCGAATACGGTGGATTTCCCCGCGCCATTGGGCCCAATGAGCGAAATCACTTCGCCCGCGGGGAGGTCAAAGGACACGTCGTCCACCACACGGACGCCGTCGTAAGCCTTGGTGAGATGTCGGACGGAAAGGCTCATCGCCGGCTCCCTTCACGCAAAATGAGATAGAGGAAATAGACGCCGCCTCCGATCGTCACAAAAACGCTCACGGGGATGCTGTAGGTCACAGCGTGCTCCACGAGAAATTCCCCCGCAAGCAAAATGACGGCGCCCACGAGAACGCTCCCGGCGATCAGCACCGAGTGCCGATAAGTCTGAAACAGCTGGCGCGCAATGTTCGCAGTGATGAGCCCCAAGAAAGAAAGGGGCCCCACTGCCGCCGTCGCCACCGCAATGTAGAGGGCGACCCCCACCATGAGGCGCATCAGCACGCGCTCGTAATTGACGCCCAAGTTGATCGCTTCATCACGCCCCAAGGCGAGCACGTCCAGCACCGCGAGATCCTTTCTGAGCCACAGCGCCACGAGTACTAGAAGCCCAGCGCCCGGCAACAGCACCGCCGCATTCACCTGCGTAAAGCTCGCGACAAGGCTACCCAACAAGGCGTCGTAGTCGTTCGGATCCATGATGCGCGCAAGCGACCCCTGAATGCTCGAAAAGAAGGTGGCAAGCACCGTGCCCACGAGAAGGATGTAGAGAACGTTGCCTTTCGTCGCCTTGAAGAGCTTGTAGTAGACAAAGCCCGCCACGGCGCCCATGAAGACGATGTCAAGCGCAAAAGAGAGGAGCGGATTCGTCGCAAAGGCGCTTCCCGCCCCCAGCGCAAACACCACGACCGTGTGAATGAGGACGTAGAGCGAATTCATGCCCAGAAGGCACGGCGTCACGATGGTGTTTCGGATGAGCGTCTGAAAGACGATGCTCGCCGCGCTGATCGCAAAGGCCGCCAAGAGAATGCCCGCCAGCCTCGGCGCCCTCAGCGAAAGCGCAAAGGCCATGAACTTCGGGTTCACAAACGCGAAAAGATAGGCTGCTGCGGCGAGCAGCGTGAACGCAACCAGCACCGCAAACCCCAGCCAAAAGCGTCGCGCGCGAAGAGCGGACGTCATGCCGCCTCCTTTCGGGGCGCAAGTCCCAAGTGCGAAAGCACCTTCGCCGTATTCCAGGCACGGCGCCCAAAATGAAGCCGGTAGAAGATGAGACCGATGAAGACGACGCTTCCGACACTCCCCACGATGAGTTCGATCGGGAGTTCATAGGGCGCGATCACGAGCCGCGCGATGAGGTCGCACAGGAGCACGAAAAGGGCGCCAAAAAGCGCCGTGTCCGCAATCGTCGCTCGAAGGTCGTCCCCCTTGAAGATCGCGACGATGTTGGGGACGACAAGCCCAATGTAGGGAATCGTTCCCACGACGGAGACGACGGACGCCGTGATCATCGCCGCCACCGTAAGCCCCATGGCGAGCACCAGCGTGTAGTTGACGCCAAGGTTCTTGGAAAAGTCTCGGCCCATGCCGACGATGTTGAAGTGCCGCGCGTAGGCCCAAGCCACGATGATGAGCGGCAGCACGAGAAACACGATCTCATAGCGCCCGCGGATGATGAGGGAGAAGTGCCCCACGGCCCACGTGGAAAGCGCCTGATTCATGTCAAAGGCAAAGGCAAGAAACCCTGTGACACCGTTTACGACGCTTGAAAACATGATGCCCACCAGTGGCACCATCACCGGGTCTCGCATCGGCGTGCGCAGCGCAAACGTGACGAAGATCCACGTCCCCGCCATCGCCGCCGCAAACGCAAAGGCCGTGCGCGTCACCAAGGTGGACGCGGGAAAGAAGATGAAAGCGATGAGGATCCCAAGCTGCGCCGACGCAATCGTCGCCCCGGTCGTGGGCGACACGAACTTGTTGGCGCAGAGCTGTTGCATGATGAGGCCCGCGATGCTCATGCCGGCGCCCGTGCAGAGCACCGCAAGAAGCCGCGGCAGGCGCGACGCGAGAAACACCTCCGCCGCCTGCGCGCTTCCGGAAATGAGTGCGTCGGGCGAGATGTCATAGGCGCCCGTAAAAAGCGACAGGGCGCTTGCCACCGCAAGAAGCGCCGCCAGAACAACCGTCGATCGTGTCATGAAGAAGGGGAAAAAGCGGCAGAAGGCTCTCCCCCGCCGCTGGTGTGATGAGACTCCCCTCGGGCGGCGCCAAGGCCGCCCGAAGCGAAAACTCGATTAGAACGTGTACGCGTAGGAGAGCCACGCGTTGCGGCCCTCGATGTATTCCTTGTAGGAATTCGCGTAGCCGCCGTTGTAGGCATCGCACCAGTCAAGACCGGTGTTGAAGATATTGTTCAACGCCAGAGAGAAGTGATGCTGCTTCGCGTACGTGTAGGTGACGCCCACGTCCACCTTCGTGTAGTCGCGGTACTTGTCGCGATTGGCGTTACCGCGCGTCAGCTCCACCTCCGAATCAAACTTCGACACCGACTTCAGATAGGCGCCGAAGCCTCCGTTCTGGTAGTCCAGACGCGCCGTGAGGCTGTGACGCGGCAGTTCGTTCGGACGCTTGCCAAGCCCGTTCACATAGGCACCTTCGCGAATTTCCGCATCCGTGAAAGTGTAGCCACCCGTAAACGAGAACCCGCCCACCTGCGCGGTCTTCAAGAGCACTTCCACCCCTTGAGCGCGCACCTTGCCGTGGTTGATCGCCTTGCTCAGTTTGGTCGTAATTGTTTGAGTATCCAGCATGTTCTTGAAGTCCGTATAGAACACGCCCACCGTCAGGGAGCCGATTTCGGGCTCGGCAAGCGTTGCGGAAAGCTCGTAGCTGATGCTCTCTTCGGGCTTCAGATCCTTGTCGCCCAAAATCATGCTCCCGTCCTGGCCGTAGTAGTAAACGCCATTGAAGAGCTGCTTAATCGCCGGCGTCTTGTAGCCCGTCGACACGCCGCCCTTCACGCTGAAGATTTCCACGGGCTTGTAGACGAGGTACGCACGAGGCGAGAAGTGCGCGCCGAAGTTGTCGCTCCAGTGCAAGCGGCCGCCCAGCGTCGCCGTCCAGTGGTCGTTGATGAAGTACTCGCCCTCAGCAAAGCCCGCCACCGATGTCTGGTCGAGCTTCGTGCCACGCAGACTTTCGTAGTCCACATCGAGCCCAGTGAGGTCCGCTGCGTTGGTGCTTTGATCCTTGTAGGTTTCGTAAATGCCTTCCAAGCCCGTCGTAAGCGTCAGTGCACCAGCGTCACCAAAGTCCATGGGCTTCGTAAGCTTCGTCGCCAGCGTATAGGTCGTGCTGTTCGTCAGCGGATCCGACGTCGAGCCGCTCACCGTGGATTCCGGATCCACCTTCGCCCCCTTCCGCCCCTCGCTGTGATACATCTTCATCAAGGAAAGCGAATTCCACTGGAAATAGGTATCCACCGTCCCGAAGCCATACTTGCCGGTGTGGCCGATCGTGGCGTTGTACTTGTTCCAGTCGCGAACCGCCTTGTACGCAAAGCCGCTCGTGTTCATGGCGCCCCCCTGATAGCGGGTGAAGTCGCCGTCAAAGTAGATTTCGTTGGCGTCGTCAATCGTCAGATTGAGTCGGCCGCCCACGTTCCCCGTGTAGCCTTCGGAGGGCGAATGACTCGCATAGGCGCCTGCAGGTGTCTTCAAGCCCGAAGCCTGACGATCCACATAGCGGCCGCGCAGCTGCAGGCTTGCCACGTTCTCCTTCAACGGAATGCCGAGAACGACGCTCGCGCCCGTCTGATCGCCGTACTTGTCGTTTTCAAAGAACGACTTGCGATCGATCTGGATCGTGCCGGAGAACTTGTCATAGTGCTTCTTCGTGATGATGTTCACCACGCCGCCCACGGCGTCTGACCCCCACACCGTGGAAGCCGGGCCGCGCAGCACTTCGATGCGCTCGATGGCGCCCACGGGCGGCATGATGACGCTCGACGGGTCAAAGCCGTTGTTCACCATGCCATCCGACGTATTCTGCTTGCGTCCGTCCACGAGAACCAACGTGTAGGCCGAACCAAAGCCGCGCATCGAAATGAGGGCATTGCCCATCTTCGTTTCCGAGATGTCCACGCCCGGCACGTCACCCACGGCCTGACCGAGGTCGGTCACGGGCTTCGTCATCAGCTCTTCCTGCGTGATGACGGAAACGCTCGCAGGCGCTTCACGGGTGTCCTGCTCGTAGCCTGCGGCCGTCACAACCACCGGCCCCGTCGTCACCGCTGCTTCCACAGCGAGCGCACAAGGAGACAAAGCAAAAAGAGGGAGTGCCACGGAGAGCACTCGAGTCGCCGTATGAGAAAGGCTCATCGCGATTTTCCTTTGGAATAATTGTTAGGTGGCGCGATTGTAAGTGAGAACTATTCTCATTATCAATACGGTGTTTTGATTGTTTTTACTTCGTTTTCCGTCGTATACAAACAGGGAGTTCCTTTGCCTTGCTTTAGGAAAAAGCGAGATTTGCCAAATCGATCAGGAATTTGAAATCGCGAGAGAAATCGGCCGTTGCAACCGACAAAAGCAAAAAATAAGGCACTTGCCATTGAAAGCAGGTGCCTTATTTTGGAATTCTGGTGGCGCATCACGGATTCGAACCGCGGACACAAGGATTATGATTCCTCTGCTCTAACCGACTGAGCTAATGCGCCATTCGTGTCTCAGTAAAACTGAGGTGCGCATTATGGAATGGCTTTTCGATTCTGTCAAGACTTTCCAAGGAAAAATTTTCCATCCCCTGCTGGCGCCCTGTCTCTCACCCATTTGGGACCTTCCGGCCTTCAAAATCACCGCTCACACCAACAGCCGCAAGGCTTCCCCGGCTTTTCGACTTTTTTATCTATGACAGAAAAGCACCCGCCAGACAAAAATTGCTCACCTACGAGCCGAAAAAACTGAAAACCTCGGCAGACCCCGTCATCATTGGCCTGACGCCGCCTCGCACCCCAGCCAAACTCCTAAACGCTTCTCCCGCCGCTCGAGGTGGGTCAACTTGGTGTCGTTTTCCGGGGCACATCGATTGTCGCACCGCTGCCCGCCCCTCGAGCATTTAGGACCGCTTGACCATCAAAAATCCTCGCTCACGCCAACAGCCGCGGGGCCTCCCAGACTTCTCGACTTTTTTGTCTATGCCGGAAAATCGCCCACCAGACAAAAGTTGCTCACCTACGAGCCGAAAAAACTAAAAACCTCGGCAAGCCCCGTCATTATTGGTCTGACACCGCCCCGTACCCTGTCCAAACTCCGAAACGCTTTCCCCACGTCCCGAGGTGGGTCAATTTTGTGTCGTCTGCCGGGTCACTTCGAGTGTCACGCTGCCACCCGCCCGTTTAGGACCTTCCGGCCTTCACAATCACCGCGCACGCCAATAACCGCAGGGCCTCCCAGAGTTCTCAACTTTTTTGTCTATGCCGGAAAACTCTCCAGCGGCCAAAAATTGCACACCTACAAGCCAAAAAAACTGAAAATCCCCGCAAGCCCCGTCATCATTGGTCTGACACCGCCTCACACCCCGTCCAAACTCCAAAACGCTTCCCGCGCCTTCCAAGGTGGGTCAACTTTGTGTCGTTTGCTGGGTCACTTCGAGTGTCGCGCCGCTGCCCGCCCCTTGCCCGTTTAG
>CAVACW010000035.1:0-23797 GCA_963587345.1 uncultured Oscillospiraceae bacterium
GGGCACCAAGCCTGCGTTGGTCAGTCAAGCACAAACATCAATGTCGTTTCCTATACTACATCGCACGCGGCTTGTCCTCTGAGAAAAGCCATGGCGTCTTCAAAGGCTCCGAGTACCACAAGCTGCAGAAGTTCTACTCGATCTGGCTCATGTCCGATCCCGAAGAAGCGTTGGAAGGCCTCATCGAATTCGACTATCGCACGAAGGCTTCCTGCCGCTATCCAAGCCAAGACCTCACCGTGAAGTCCAGCGATCCTGAAGCCAGTCCGTACTGCATCGTAACGGTCTACCTCCCCAAAGGCGACCTCACGGCCACCGACGCGCCCCCCCTGAACATTCTGGCTGTCATGATGAGAAACCCAGCCGGAATCAAAGAAAAAGAGCAATTTAAAAAAACAACGGTATAGTTATCGACGACGAAACAAAAGGAGCGATTGACACCATGTGCACGCAGGAAGAACATTTCATTAACAAGGGCATTCTGCTAGGCCGAGAAGAAGGTCGAGAGGAAGGTCGAAAGGAAGGCCTCACCAAAGCTGCACGAAACATGCTGGCGCAGGGCATCACTCTTGAGATCGTGCGGACCTGCACAGGCCTGACGTTGCAAAAGCTTCAGGACTTGGCAAAGTCCCTGACGCCGCACTCCGCCTCCAAGCCCGTTCGTGCGACTGCGTAAATTCAGCGGAACTCACAGAAGGCCCTCTTGGCAGATGCCTTCTGTGAGCTTCCAAGCTTCGACAACGTTCTCTGTCACCTGATTCCAAAAAGAGTTTCGGACATCATGGGCCCGCTGGAAAGGCATTTTTTCAATATCGGTTACCAAATCGGTTACGAAGAAGGCCGGAAAATGGCCATCGAAAAAGTAGCCAAAATTTTGCTTGCAACAGGAAAACCGCTTGAACTTGTTCAAAAATGCACTGGCTTGGCAGACGCGGAGTTTCAAGCGCTGGTTGCCTCCTTGAGACTTCATCCAGCTTCTCAACCGAAAAAAGCCTCAGCTTGAGCGTCGCCGTCCCGCTCCTCTAATTTCCTTCCGCTCTTAACGAAACGAGCCCGCGACATTCATCGTCCGGGCTCGTTTTTTCTTGGATCACGCCACACATGGGGGCTCGACATTTTCCTTCGAGGTCAGCTCCAACACAACTACACCAAAAGCGTCAAGAAGGCCGCCGCAGGAAACACCGCCTGCGCCGAGTCAAAGCGATCATAAAAGCCCCCGTGTCCGGGCAAGAGGTGGCTTGAATCCTTCATCCCTGCCTGACGCTTCTGCGCCGACTCAAAGAGGTCCCCCGCAATCGACATGGCAACCAAAAGAAACACCGTTGCAAACCCCGCCACGTACCCCAGCCGGTCAAAGATGAGACTCGTGAAGATCGCGTCCTGCGGCAGGAGTTCAAACGCCGCCGCAGCAAAAAGGAACACAAAGACCACAGCCCCCGCCGCGCCAGCCCAGGTTTTCCCCGGGCTGATCGCAGGGGCCATCTTCGTTTTTCCGAAGGCCCGGCCGCAGAAGTAGGCGCAGATGTCCGCGAGCCACACCACAGCAAAGACGGAGAGCATGAAGACCAGGCCCTTTGACATCGTCACCATGAAGCCCAGCCACGTCGCAATGGGAAAGACCCACGCCAAGACCGCGGACACCGCCTTGTTCATGCGAAAGCCCTGATCACGCCGCGCAAAGAGCACGGCCGTCAGGACAATCCACGCCGCCGTCACGATGCCCGTCACCACGACAAGCACGTCCGCGGGGGGCAACAACCCCGTAAACGTCACAACGCCCGCCAAAAGCGTCGTCGCCACGCCCGCCCCGATCGCAGAGCCCCGGCTCGCTCCGAGCATGCGAAGCCATTCGGCCAGGGCCGCCATGAAGGCCCCCGCCATCAGCGTTTCAAAAAAGGGGAGCGAAACGTACCAGGCTGCCGCAAAGACCGCGAGGAGCACCACCGCCGTGATCACACGAGTTCTGAGCATTTTTTTACTCCTTTCGTGACTAGCCGCCGTTTTTGACCTGGTCGCCCGTCTTCCCGAAGCGCCGCTCGCGCCCGGCAAACCACGCCATGGCCTCTTCCAAGTCCTTGGCTTCAAAGTCGGGCCAGAGCACTTCAGTAAACCAGAGCTCGGCGTACGCCGCCTGCCAGAGAATGAAGTTCGAGATGCGCTGCTCGCCCCCGGTGCGGATCATGAGGTCCACGGGCCCTGCCCACGAGAGGTTGAGGCACTCGCTGATCGTCGCCTCCGTCACGGGGCGCCCGGCGGCGATCAAGCGATTCACGGCGTCCGTGATGTCCCAGCGGCCGCCGTAGTTCGCGCAGATGTTCAACGTCATCGACTGACAGTGGGCCGTCGCCGCTTCGGTCTCGCGAATGGTGCGCTGCAGCTCGTCAGGAAACGCCGTCGTGTCGCCCACGACATGAAGCCGAATGTCGGTTTCAAGCAGCAGCTTCTTCTGGTCCTTCAACCCCATCACGAAGAACTTCATGAGGGCGTTCACTTCATCGGCGGGACGCTTCCAGTTTTCGCTCGAGAACGCAAAGACCGTAAGGTGCTTCACGCCCGCCCGGCGCGCGGCTTCCGTCAAGCGCCGCAGCGCCTGCATGCCCCGGCGATGGCCTTCCACGCGCGGCATGAAGCGGGCCTTGGCCCAGCGGCCGTTCCCGTCCATGATCACCGCAACGTGCTGAGGAATAGACTGAGTCATGAAATCAAATCGGTATATAACAAAAGCCCCGCAGAAAGCGCTGGTCGCCTCCGGCGGGGCTCATGAAGGAAAGCTTCCAAACGGACTAGACCGTCATCACTTCCTTTTCCTTGTCAGCGACAGCGGCATCGACGAGCTTGATGAACTTGTCGGTCAAGGTCTGGATGTCCTTTTCAGCAGCGCGGCTCTCGTCCTCGCTCACTTCCTTCGCCTTCTCAAGCTTCTTCACCTGTTCGTTCGCGTCACGGCGCAGGTTTCGGATCGCGACCTTGGCGTCCTCGCCTTCAGCGCGAACGACCTTCGTGATTTCACGACGACGCTCTTCGGTCAAGGGCGGCAGCGGCACGCGGATGAGGTCGCCGCTCGTTGCGGGATTCAAGCCCAGGTCGCTCGTCAAAATCGCCTTTTCGATGATCGGAATCATCTTGCGGTCCCAGGGCTGCACCGTGAGGGTGCGGGCGTCCGCCACGCCCAGATTCGCCACCTGGGAAAGGGGCGCCATGGAGCCGTAGTACTCCACCTGAACGTGTTCGAGAAGACCGGTGGAAGCGCGGCCCGTGCGCAGCTTCACGAATTCTTCCTTGAGAGACTCCACGGAGCGCGTCATCTTGTGCTCGGCGGTCTGACGGATTTCAGCAATAGTGGTCATGATGGCCTGATGTATTTAATGTTTCGCCCGAAGGCAGTCTGTTGATTATAAGTGAACGAGCGTGCCTTCGTCTTCGCCCATCACGACGCGGGCCATGGCACCCTTCTTCAGAATGGAGAAGACCTTGATCGGCAGCTTCTGGTCGCGGCAGAGCGCAAAGGCCGTGGCGTCCAGGACCTTCAGATCGCGCTGCATCGCTTCGTTGAAGGTAATGTCGTGGTAGAGCGTCGCGTTCGGATTCTTCTTCGGGTCTTCGGAATAGATGCCGTCCACCTTGGTTGCCTTCAAAACGATCTCTGCGCCGATTTCCGCACCGCGCAGCGCCGCCGTCGTGTCGGTCGTAAAGAAAGGATTGCCCGTGCCCGCGCCGAAAATCACAACGCGGCCCTTTTCCAAGTGGCGCAGCGCGCGGCCGCGGATGTAGCGTTCGGCAACCTGCTCAATCGTCAAGGCGCTCTGCACGCGAGCTTCAACGCCGGCGTTGCGCAGGGCGTCCTGCAAGGCCATCGCGTTCATGACGGTGGCGAGCATGCCCATGTAGTCGCCCGTGGCGCGGTCCATGCCGGTGGCTCCGAGCGCCACGCCGCGGAAGATGTTGCCGCCGCCCACGACAATGCCCACCTGAACCCCGAGATCCAGCACTTCCTTGATGTCTTCCACGATCGACGCGAGCGTCGTGCGGTTGATGCCGAAGGCATCTTCGCCCATCAGCGATTCGCCGGAAAGCTTCAGAAGAATGCGTTTGTACTTGGGTTCACGCTTGGCGTCGGTCATGACCGTCTCTCCTCTCGATTCTTTAGTCCGCAAAAAAGGAACGCGTCGGTGTTGCCGCCGGCCCGCTCCCAAAATTTGGTGTGGATGATAACGCGAAACGACGGGCTTCGGGCTGAGGGAAAACAGGGATTTTGACAACGGACGCCCCTCGCCTCTGAGGGCAAAGGATTTCCGATTATTTCGCTCGCTGCCCCCCTCCGCCTACCAGGCAGCCGCCAAAGAAAACGCCGCTTCCGCCAGCCCCCTTTTTCAGAGACCCACGAAAACGGCGCCCTGAGTCTGAAGCCGGGAGAAGTCCCGGCTCAGCGCATCAATTAGGCCTTGCGAGCAGCAGCCGTCTGGGCAGCCACTTCAGCCGCGAAGTCGTCCTGACGCTTTTCAATGCCTTCGCCCACCACGTAGAGCGCGAAGTCAGCGACGGAGGCGTTCTTGCTCTTCAAGAGCTGAGCGATCGTCTGCTTGTCGTCTTTCACGAACGGCTGGTTGAGAAGAGTGACTTCCTTCAGGAACTTCTGCACGGTGCCTTCGGCGATGCGTTCGAGCATGGCTTCGGGCTTGCCGGCTTCCTTCGCCTTTTCGATAGCGACGCGGCGTTCCGTGTCGATGAGCGCCTGATCGATGCCGTCCTTGTCGAGAGCCTTCGGCTTCGAAGCAGCGATGTGCATCGCCACGTCGTGAGCGAGCTCGTCGTCGCCGCCCACCACGTCAACGAGGGCAGCGATCTTGCTGCCGCCGTGCACGTACTGGTGCAGCTTGCCCTGAGCTTCCATGCGCTTGAAGCGGCGGAAGGTCATGTTTTCGCCAATCTTGCCGACGAGCGCGGTGCGCACGGCTTCAAGCGTCTGGCCGTTCAATTCGAGGGCGGCGAGCGCGGCCACGTCGGCGGGGTTCTTTTCCGCAACGAGCTTGGCGGCGTCAGCAGCCATCTGGAGGAATTCGGGGTTCTTCGCGACGAAGTCGGTTTCAGAGTTGACTTCGAGGATCGCGGCGGTCTTGGCATCGGGGGCGATGTAGACGGCCACAACGCCTTCGGCGGTGACGCGAGCGGCGGCCTTGCTCGCCTTGTTGCCGAGCTTCACGCGCAGGATCTCTTCGGCCTTGGCGGCGTCGCCTTCAGCTTCCGTGAGGGCCTTCTTGCATTCCATCATCGGGGCGTCGGTCTTTTCACGAAGCGCCTTCACCATCGCGGCAGTAATAACAGCCATTCTTTAGAACTCCTATCGAGTCGGAACCGGCACCAAGCCGATTCACTGAGAAAATTGGGTAGCGGTATGAAAAAAGGCGCATTCCGGGACTCGCCGGAAGCGGGTCAGAAGGTGCGCCTTTTTTGCTTAACTAGCAGCCGGAAGAATTAGGCAGCGGGGGTCGCTTCGACTTCCACGAATTCTTCAGCGGTGGCTTCTTCAGCGCCGGTGGCGCGATCAGCCTTGCCGGCGAGCACCGCGTCAGCGATGCCGGCGGCGTAGATCTTGACGGCCTTCGAGGAGTCGTCGTTGCCGGGGATGACGTAATCAACGCCGTCCGGGCTGCAGTTCGTATCCACCACGGCCACGACCGGAATGCCGAGCTTGTTGGCTTCGGAGATGGCGATCTTGTGGTAGCCGACGTCGACGATGAAGAGGGCGTCCGGGAGGCTCGTCATTTCCTTGATGCCGCCGATGGACTTGTTGAGCTTCTCGATTTCACGAGTGAAGTCGAGGGCTTCCTTCTTGCTCATCTTTTCGAGGCCGCCTTCAGCGATCGTCTGTTCCATGTCCTTCAGGTGACGGATCGTCTGCTTCACGGTCTTGAAGTTGGTGAGCGTGCCGCCGAGCCAGCGCTGGTCAACCCAGCCGCAACCGCAGCGCTGCGCTTCTTCGACGATGATTTCACGGCCGCCGCGCTTGCTGTCCACGAAGAGGACCTTGCCGCCGCGAGCAGCGAGTTCACGAATGAACTTCGTGGCTTCGTCGAACTTTTCAACCGTCTTTTCGAGGTTGATGATGTGAATCTTGTTGCGGGCGCCGAAGATGTACTGGGCCATCTTCGGGTTCCAGAAACGGGTCTGGTGACCGAAGTGGCAGCCCGCTTCGAGCATTTCACGCATGCTGGTCATTTGAATTACTCCAAGTTTTATCAGTCTTACGCCGGCCGCGGGGTTGTCTCTTGCGAGCCACCTGGATGTCGTCCGGCGCGCTATTTACCGAGTCCGCCGCCTACCAGAGCGACTGACCCAACCGTTTGACCAAAGGGGATTTTTGCGTCACCCCATCGGCAAAGACGCGGGATTATATCGAAAGGCGCTTGGTTTTACAAACGTTTTTTCGTTTTCTGCCGTTCGATGTTATGCCTCTTCTCTATTGTTCTTTGCATCCACACATCATCCACCCCCATTTCTCTGATTCCACAAAAGAATCTTCGCGTCGTCTCGCCAGCCGCTTCCATAATCCGTTATTTGTTTTCACAAGACGTCCTTCATTGCCCAGCAGGAAGCCTGCGGCAGCCCCCAGGCGCTCATCGTTCCCAACAACGCCATGGCACAGTTTCTGCGGATCACAGACTCACCTCACATCCCAAGCCTCGGCTAGTCCGTCTTGCGTTGTCACCGCGCCAGACACGCGAAACGCCGCATCGGTCTCATCCACCGATGCGTCGTTTCGCTACGGGCGCTTTCTTCGCCTACCTCTTCTCGGCGTCCGCCCCAAGCTTCGCCTCGATCACCGCCGCTGCGTCATAGCGGCTCACGAGGTCTCGCGCAAAGAGAAGGAAGTTCAGATAGAGCTCGCAGCCGCGCACCGAGAGCTGTCCTGACGGAATCTTCCTCAGCAGCTCAGCCTGCAGGCGGTCGATCTCTTCGATGATCCGAGGCGACGCCGCCGCAAGCTTCTGCGGATCCGCCTTGCCGTCGTCTCGAAGCGACGAGGATAGGAGCAGTTCGGAGAGCCCCGTGAGGTTCGTGCGCAAATCGCCGTCAAAGACGCGATGGCGATTGGCCACATGGTCCAGCGTCTGCTTGGCCAGATTCTGCAAGCTCCGCCCCACTTCACGCATGTTGGTGCAGATGCGGTAGTAACCGTAGCGGGCGTCAAAGTCCTCCTTCTTCGCCATCACTTCCGCGTTCGCCATCTTGTAGTAGACGCTCCGGTCGCGGCTCAAGTCGTCAAAGAGCTCGCTCACGTCCGTCTTCGTGCGGCGCAGCTTCGACTCGCTGTCCGCAAAGAAGTCGTTCACCAGACCATAGAAGAGGGAGAGCGTTGAAAGGAGCCGTTCCTCCGCCTTGTCGCGCACCAGCACCGCCACGGTCTTCGCGTCGTACTTCGTCGACATCGTCGTACGGATTTCGTCGTCGCCCTTGCCAGCCTTCAAGTTGGAGCGAATGAGAAGTCCCAGCGCCACCGCAGCGAGGACCACGGCCACGGCTTCGCCGCCCCAGAGCACGGTGCAGGCGATGATCGCCGCAAGCGAGCTCGCCGTAAGAGCGGTGAGGAACCAGCCCGAAATCACCGTGAGAACGCCCGAGATGCGGTAGACCGCGCTTTCTCGATCCCAGGCGCCATCCGCAAAGGACGAGCCCATCGCCACCATGAAGGTAACGTAAGTCGTCGAAAGCGGCAGCTTCAGGCTCGTCGCCGAGGCAATGAGCGCCGCGCTCACCACGAGGTTCACCGAAGCGCGAACATAGTCAAAGGGCAACGGCACCTCGCCCTTTTCAAGCGCCACCGGCGCAAAGCGCGAGCTGATCGCGCGGTTGACCGGCATCGGAATGATCTGATGAATGATGCGGCCCACGCTCATCGCGCCGCGAACAATCATGCGACCGGGGAGCGACGCGCCGAACTGCTCCTCTTCGCCGGAATTCGTGGCGGAGAGGTTGATCGACGTCTGCACAACGCGGTAGGCCTTCTTGGAGAACCAGAGCGTGAGGACCATCACGAGACCTGAGGCGAGCAGGAAGATCGTCGGCGCCTGGCTGGGCTTTAAAAGCCCCGCCATCATGAAGCCGTCAGCCGACGCTCCCGAGGCGCTCCACTCCTGCCAGCTTTCCCACGCCGCCAGGGGCACGCCCACAAAATTCACGAGGTCATTCCCCGCGAACGCAAACGCGAGCGAGAACGTCCCCAGAAGAATGATCACCTTGAAGATGTTCACCCTGAAAAAGAGAATGAGCGCTTCAAAGAAGACCGTGAAGCCCACAAACAGCGCGAGAACGATCGACCCCGTGTTTGCCGCCATCCACTGGATCCATTCAGGGCGCATGAAGCTGGCGCCCTTGGCGCCCTTCATCACGAGGAAGTAGACGATCGCCGTCACCGCGATGCCCGCAAAAAGCGCGCCGAACTTCTTGTACGCGTTCTCCACGTGGAAAGAAAACACGAGTCGCATCACAAACTGCACCACGGCGCCCGTCACAAAGGCGACCGCCACCGAAATCAGAATGCCCGACACAATCGTGAGGGCCTTGGAACTGTTGATGTAGTCCGCCACCGCCGACCAGTCGGCGCCTTCGCTCAAAAGCTTGAAAACTGCGGCCGCCACGGCGCTGCCCAGCAGCTCAAAGACGATCGACACCGTGGTGGACGTGGGAAGTCCCAGCGAATTGAAGGTGTCAAGCAGGATGATGTCCGCCACCATCACCGCAAAGAAGATCACCATGATCTCCGCAAAGGAGAACATCTGCGGATGAAAGACGCCGGAGCGAGCAATCTCCATCATCCCGGAGGAAAAGGTGGCCCCGAGCATCACACCGATCGACGCCACCCACATCGTGGTGCGAAAAGAAGCGATCCGGCAGCCCAGCGCCGAATTCAGAAAGTTCACGGCGTCGTTGCTGACGCCGACGAAAAGATCAAACGCTGCCGTCACCCCGAGAAAGAGGAGCAGCACGACATACCAGTCCATAAAAAGGACTCCCTTTGGTTGAAATTAGACGATCGCGAGTCTGCGCTGCGACTGTGACCGTTTGACCGTGATGTCGTGACGCGCCCGTGACGCCGGATGACAAGTCGATGACAATCCCGCCTTCCTTGCGCGAAGGCCTCCTCGGTTACGCAAAACGCCCGAACTACCGACATTTCGCGACGCCCGCCGCTTCCTACACTGTCTCTTATTGCAACAACCTGCTGCGGCGCCCCTGCCGCTCATTTCCATGAAACTCACTCAGAAACTCACAGCGGCCGCCGCCGCGCTGGCGGGCTTCACGTCCGTCTTCGCCGCCGACATTCCGACTCAGGCCTATGACGCGGAGCTTGCGAAAGCGCTTCCCGCCGTCATCCGCGACGCTGGCGTTCTGCGCAACGTCGTCACCGGCAGCTTCGTTCCCTACACCATCGCCAACCCCGACAATTCGATTGAAGGTGCCACCGCGGACTTCGCGAAGGCCGTGGGCGAAATGCTGGGCCTCAAGGTGACGCACACCGTGGCGCAGGGCTTTGCCGCCATGTTGCTCGGCATCCGAGCCGGCCGCTTTGACGTGTCGATCGAACCCTGCGGCGACTTTCCAGACCGCGAGCAGCAGAACGACTTCGCGGACTACGTGCAGGAGTACGTGATCTTTGCCGTTGCCAAGGGAAATCCCAAGAAGGTGAACGACATCGCCGACACCTGCGGACTGCGCGTCTCCGTCATGTCCGGCGGATCCGCCGAACGCACGATAAGAAAGCAGTCGGACGCCTGCGTAAAGGAAGGAAAGCCCGCCGTGCGCGTCATGAGCTTTGAAGGCCAGGCGGCGCCGCTTCTCGCTGTTCGCTCTGGGCGCGCGGATGCGTTCTTCTCTTCGCAGGCGCCTCTTTCGCACTTCGTCGGCAAAGACCCCGAGCATCTCGAGCTTGCCGCCGTCGGCCGCAAAAACGGCTTCGGCGACCTCTACCAAGGCGCGGTGGTCGCCAAGGGATCGCCCCTCGGCCCCGTCCTCGTGAAGGTCTTCGAGAAGCTCCACGAAAACGGCACCTACGACCGAATCATGGAAAAGTGGGGACTCGTGAACAACAAGCTCTCGGCCCCTGGACTCAACGTCGCCACGACGCGCAAGTAGCCATTGGCACGCTTCTTGCGTAGGCCTTGACACTATCACCGCCGGCCCGCCCCCGCGGCCGGCGATTCCGAAACACTGAGGGAGAGAAACCATGCTGACACTGAAGAAATCCTTGACGGCCGCCCTGATGACGCTTGCCGCCGGCGCCGCCATCGCAGGCGACATTCCGACGCAGTCCTACGACGCCGCGCTCGCCGCGCGCGTGCCGGAAGCGATCCGCGCCTCGGGCGTTTTGAGAAACGCCGTGAACGGCACCTTCGTTCCCTACTCCATCACAAAGGGAAACAACGAATTGGACGGCGCTACGGCGGACTTCTCAAAAGCAATCGGCGAGCTTCTCGGCTTGAAGGTCGTCCACACCCCGCTTCAGGGCCTCTCCGCCGTTCTGCTCGGCATCCGCTCCAACCGCTACGACGCCTCGATCGCGCCCGTCGGGGACTTTCCGGATCGCGAACAGCAGAATGACTTTGTGGACTACGTGCAGGAGTACGTTGTCTTCGCGGTCGCCAAGGGCAATCCCAAGAAGGTAAACGACATTGCCGACACCTGCGGCCTGCGCGTCTCCGTCATGGCGGCGGGCTCGGCCGAGCGCACCATCCGCAAGCAGTCGGAGGCCTGCGTGAAGGCAGGCAAGAAGCCCGTCAACGTCCTTTCCTACGAAGGCCAGGCGGCGCCCCTTCTCGCCGTCCGCTCGGGCCGCGCCGACGCGTTCTTTTCTTCGCAGGCGCCCCTCACCTACTTTGTGAATCAGGACAAGGCGCACCTTGAAATCGCCGCCGCGGGCCGCAAGAACGGC
Source organism: uncultured Oscillospiraceae bacterium (assembly GCA_963587345.1). Taxonomy (GTDB): domain Bacteria; phylum Pseudomonadota; class Gammaproteobacteria; order Burkholderiales; family Burkholderiaceae_F; genus Duodenibacillus. The sequence goes on from CAVACW010000035.1 coordinate 10,928, forward strand.
TTTGGCGACCTCTACCAGGGCGCGGTGGTCGCAAAGGGCTCTGCCCTCGGCCCCGTGCTACTCGACGCCTTCAAGATCCTGCAAAAGAACGGCACCTACGAAAAGATCATGAAGAAGTGGGGACTTGACAACAACATCCTCGCCGAAGCCGGCATGAACAAGGCGGGCGCCGCCAAGTAGCCCTGCTCCTGCCCCACAACCGAGCGCTTGCACCAAATAGGTGCTTGCCGGTGCTCGTTAGCGGGGCATTTAACTCATTCTCACTGCAAATTTAAGGAAACCACATCATGGCAACGCCTCTTCACATCAAGTTCCGCGACTGGGATTTCTGGACGCCGCTTCTCTTGGGAGACGTCACGTCCGACCAATTTGACCTCAAGGCGACGCGCGTCAAGTCCCTCATTGACAACGTCGCGGATGATCCGGAGGCAGACGCCGCGGAAATGAGCCTCTCGCGCTACAACCTGCGCGTTGACCAGGGGACGGCTCAAGGGATCGTCGCCGTGCCGTTCTTCATCATGCGCGGCTTTCGCACCCGCAACATCGTGACCACTAAGGCGAGCCCCTTGAAGTCCTTGAAGGACCTTGAGGGCAAGACGATCGGCCTTTCGGGCTGGCAAGATTCCGGCAACACCTGGACGCGCGCCCTGCTTCGTCGCGAGGGCGTGGACTGCGACAAGATCCACTGGATTCTCACGCGCTGCACCTCGGCCGACGCGATTGAACCCAACCGCGGCAAGCAGTTCTGGAACGGGAAGAACGTCACGCATGAGCCCAATGAAAAGCCTTTGGTTGACATGCTCCACGACGGCGACATCGACGCCATGTTCCAGGCCTTCATGCCGCGCGGCTACTTCACGCCGGGCGTGATGGACCTTCGTCCCGTGGTGGAGGACTTCAAGGCGCACGAAGCGGCCTACTTCAAGGAAACGGGCTACGTGCCGGGGATTCACATCCTCGCCATGAAGGAAAGCTTCGTCAAAAAGAATCCGTGGGCGGTGAAGGCCCTGTGCGAGCTTCTCGACGCCTCCCGCAAGATGTGGCACGAAAAGCGCCGTCGCTATGCGGAAACGACGCCCTGGATCATCAAGGATCTGATCGACGAAGGGGAGCTTCTGGGCGAAAACTACGACGCCTACGGCTTTGCCGCCAACCAGAAGATGGTGGACGACTTCTGCCGCGAAGCCTACGAGCAGCACCTCACCGCGCATCTCAACACCGCTGAAAAGCTCTTCCCCGAGGAGTACCGCCTGTGACCGCCACCAAGATTGCGCTCGCCCAGTTCTTCGTGAAGGAGACGAGCGAAGAGAACCTCGCCGTCGTGCAGGACCTCATTCACCGCGCCCACGCCGCGGGCGCGAAGCTTCTTGTACTGCCCGAAGGCATCATCGCCCGCAAGCCCGGCGTCGGCAGCTGGTCCCGCGACCACGCCGAAACGCTTGACGGCCCCTTCGTGACGGGGCTTGTGAAGGCCACTGAAGGCAAGGACATTGCCGTCGTCGGCACCGTGCACATCAAGGTGCCGGGCGAATCGCGCGTGCACAACGACCTCATCGTCGCCCGCGATGGGAAGCTCGAATTGGTCTACACGAAGCTGCACCTCTACGACGCCTTCAAAGGAAAGGAAAGCGACAACGTGGTTCCGGGCGACGAAGTGCCGGGGCTCGTAAAGATCGGCCCCTTCACCGCGGGCTTCATGACGTGCTACGACGTGCGCTTTCCGGAACTCGCGCGCCGCCTCGCCTTGGACGGCGCGGACCTCCTCGTTCTTCCCGCCGCCTGGGTGAAGGGCCCCTTGAAGGAAATGCACTGGGACCTCAACGTACGCATGCGGGCGTTGGAAAACACCTGCTTCATGGCCGCTGTTTCCGAATGCGGCCCCGTCAACATCGGCTCTTCCAAGGTCGTGAATCCTCTTGGGGTCGTGACGGCGCAGGCAGGCGTCACGGACGAGCTCCTTGTGACGGAGATCGACCACGACCTCGTCGCTTCGACCCGCGCAGCGCTCCCCGTCCTCGAAAACCGACGCTTTGCAAAGCCAGAGCTCGCTTGAACCCTTGCCGCCGCAGAACGTTCCTTCCCCGGCGAACGTCCTGCGGCAGGAGTGACTCGCATGTTCACTACGCCTGACCTCAACGAAAAAGTCCTCGAATCCCGCGCGAAGAACGTGGCGCACGCGACGCCCCGGCGTCATCCGGTGCGCACGGCGGTAACGATCGTCCTCTCGTTTCTCATCCTTCTCGTTCTCTACCTCTGCGCCGTCAACCCCAATTTCGGCTGGAGCGTGGTGGGCCAGTACCTCTTTGACGCCTCTGTCATGCACGGCATCGGCGTGACGCTTTCGCTCACCGTGGTCTCGATGCTGCTAGGCATCGTGCTCGGCCTTGTGTGCGCCGTGGGAAAGCTCTCCGGGCTGCGCTTTTTCATGGGGCTCTCCGACCTCTACCTCTGGTTCTTCCGCTCAACGCCGCTTCTCGTTCAGCTTCTCTTCTGGTACAACCTGTCGGCGCTTTTCCCCGTCCTTGGCATTCCCGGCGTGTTCGCGGTGGACACAAATAGCGTCATCACGCCCTTGACCGCCGCCGTCGTGGGCCTTTCCTTGAATGAGGGCGCCTACATGGCGGAAATCATCCGCGCAGGGCTCATGTCCGTTGATCCCGCGCAGCGCGAGACAGCGGAAGCCTTCGGCATGAGCAAGCGGCAGATCCTCTTTCGCGTGCTGCTGCCGCAGGCGATGCGCGCCATCGTGCCGCCCACGGGCAATCAGGTGATCTCCATGATCAAGGCGACCGCCATGGTCTCCATCATCGCCATGGACGACCTCCTCTACTCCGTGCAGGCGATCTACAACCAGAACTTTCAGATCATTCCGCTCCTCATCGTCGCGGTGATCTGGTACCTCGTCATCACCTCGGTGCTCACCTTCGTTCAGGCGCGCATTGAGAAGCGCTTTGCCAAGGGCGAGCGCGGCGCGGCCCCCGCAGCTCCCGCTCAGGCCTGATTGATTCGGAGACACACCAATGACAACGAAAACATCCGCTGGACGCGAACAGACGACCGTCTCCCCCATCACCGAAGGCCCCGACATCGTGGTGCTCGCCCGCAACGTGCAAAAAAGCTTCAACGGCGTGCAGGTTTTAAAGGGCATTGACCTCGAAGTGCACCGCGGCAAAGTGGTGGCAATCCTCGGCCCCTCGGGCTCCGGGAAGTCCACGTTCCTGCGTTGCATCAACCACCTTGAAAAGATGGACGCAGGCTCCATTCAGGTGGACGGCGTGCAGATCGGCTACGTCGAAAAAGACGGCCAACTTGAAGAAGCGCCCTACAGCGTCACCGCGCGCCAGCGCAGCCGAATCGGCATGGTCTTTCAAAGCTTCAACCTCTTTCCCCACATGACGGTTTTGGAAAACGTCATGGAAGTGCCGGTGCACGTTCATGGCGAAGATCCCGACATCGTGCGGGAGCGCGCCCTGAACCTTCTCGCGCGCGTGGGACTTGCCCAGAAAGCGAACGAATACCCCAAGCGCCTCTCGGGCGGCCAGCAGCAGCGCGTCTCCATCGCGCGCGCCCTCTGCATCAAGCCCGACCTTCTGCTTTTTGACGAACCAACATCAGCCCTTGACCCGCAGCTCGTCGGCGAAGTGCTGGGCGTCATCCGCCAGCTGGCTGACGACGGCTTCACCATGGTGGTCGTGACGCACGAGATTCCATTTACTCGCGAAGTCGCCGACTGGGTGGTCTTCATGGCGGACGGCCTTGTCGTGGAGCAAGGCAAGCCCAAGGACGTCCTCGTACATCCCCAGAAGGAGCGCACGAAGGAATTCTTGAAGCGGTACCTTGCGCAGGCGGCGGAAACTTCCGGCGCAGCGTCCTGATCGACCGCTTACCCCAAAAGACCCGGTTTGCCGCAAGGCGCCGGGCTTTTTGCTGTCAATCGAAAACTACTTCACGGGCTTCAGCGCGCTGAAGTCTCGATCGACTCGCGGCTGGCAGGGTTTGCCACCCTCGCCACGGCATCAAACCCCGCGTCCGTCAGCAGTCTCGCGCCAGCTGCTGCGCTCGCTTCGCGCGTGTCGCCCACGACGACCTTCATGTCCTGCACCATTCGGCGCCTGATCGCGAGCCCGATCTGACCCACGCTCATCACTTCTTCATCGCTGAAGGCCCTCCCGATGGACGCGAATACCGGCGGTCGTTCCCTCACGCACGTCCGTTCCCCTTCCAACCGCGCTAAAGCGGCAGAAAACTGCGTTTTTCTGGCAAAACCACGCTCGGACGCCAACTGTCGTTAGAAAAGATTGTTTTCCAATCAATCAATTGCCGACGGCATTTGCTTTTTCGCGTCGAACCCCTGGAAAAAGCCTGGATCCTCTGTATAATGCGCATTCTTCGCAGGGAATACAGCGTCCCGCCAAACTCAAGAAAACCTGAGCAAGGCTTTAATGCGAGGCCATCTTGGAAGGGTGGCAGAGTGGTTGAATGTACCGCCCTGGAAAGGCGGCGTGTCCAATAGGGCACCGAGGGTTCGAATCCCTCCCCTTCCGCCAGATTTCGGATAAAAGCCCGGACTAAGTCCGGGCTTTTGTTTTCCCCCAATCGAACCTTCGATTTTCGACGCCATTCAAACGAAAAGCCGGACGCGATCGCTCGACGTCCGTCCCTTTTCCGTCGTTCAAAACATCAGCGCCACGCCACGGCTCGAACGGGCGAGCCGTCCGCCCCAGCCCACCGCAACGGCAGCGCCGCAAAGTTCCAAAGCCCCGGCTCCAGAAGCACCAGATCCTTAATATTTTCAAAAATGAGCGTGCGCTCCGTCGCAAGAAGCCGCTTGTGCGCCTCTGCGGAAGCGTTCGTGACATGATCGGGGCTCGGCGTGTCGAGCCCCACGCCTTTGAACTTTCCGAGAGCGGCGAGCGCAAGCACAGCGTCGTCCATCACCGGAAAATCTTCAAAATACCGATGCGTTCCCCAAAAACGCGACCACCCGGTGGCAAACAGCAGAAAGTCCGAACCGCTCACCAAAGAGAGCGCGGGCTTCACCATCGCCTCTGTGATCTTGCGATCTTCGGCGAAAGCCGCCGCACGGCAGTCCACAACGAGCGCTCGTCCCATAAAGTGCGAGACAGGATAGTCGGCGAGCATGCGGCCGCCCGCCATGAGATGCGCCGGCGCGTCCACATGCGTGCCGCAGTGCGTAGGAACCGTGAGCCTCGTGACAGCATAACCGTCCTTCTCGACCGTGGCAGTCTGCTGAAATGCCGGCGCTTCATCCCCGGGATAGACCGGCATGCCGGGGCTCACCATGTGCGTGAGGTCAAAAATGTTCTGAGCAAAAGGCATGGAGTTTCTCCGAGTTGTCCCGCCATTTTGAACCCATCGGAAAGAGTCCGACACTGATACCACGTAATCTCCGCCGCCTCGCACAGGTTGAAGGTGCGCTTCTAGCCGCCTTCGCCGACGCAACCGCCTACCAGCGCTTCATTTCGGGCGCACGGCGGTTTTCCACCGGACGATCAAGCCCCGTCCATTTCTCAAGCGTCACCCAGCCCCCCGAGGCCACGTTGCCGCAAGCAAGCGCTGACGTAGGACGGTCCTCAGTGAGCATGTTGGCGCAGCCGTGGTTGTCGATCACGCCCGCCTCGGTTTCAAGGGGCTCGCACCAGGCGCCGTGCGGCGCGGCGACCGCCCCCGGCATCACGTCTTCCGTCACCTCCGCCGCAAAGAGCGCCGCACCCCAGTCGTTCGCAAGCTTCACGGTATCGCCCTCCTTGATGCCGCGAGCTCGAGCATCCTCGGGATGAATGCGGCAGCGCTCGCGCCCCTGAGCGCCCGGATTGTCCTGCACGCCATCCAACTGACTATGAAGCCGCAGCCGGAACTTCGGACTCAAAAAATCAAGCGCCCCCACGGGCCTCTCGCCTCTTTCAGACAAGTAGGAGGGCATCCCCGGGCAGTCCGGGTAGTGAAAAGACGCGATGGTCGGTGAATAAAGCTGAATGCGGCCGCTTTCCGTTTTCAAGGGATGCGCCGCGGGATCCTCACGGTAGTCCGCCCACGGCACGAAATGCCGGTCGGCGTCGCGCCGCTCGTAAAAGATCGCCCCCTCGCGCCAGAAGTCGTCAAAGGCAGGGAGCGTCACGCCCATCGCGCGCCCCGCGGCCGATGTCTCTTCGTAAATCGAGCGAATCCAGTCGCCTTCCGTTCGGCCTTCGGTGTAAGCGGCTTCCACCCCCAGACGCTTGGCGAGCCCCCGCATGATCTCGTAGTCGCTGCGAGCAGAGTCCGCGGGCGGAACAAACGCCCTCATCGCGGCAATGCCGTCGTTTGTGTAGGTGCCAATCCCTGTAATGTCGTCGTGCTCAAAGACTGTCTGCGCCGGCAGCACGATGTCGGCGTGCCGCGCCGTCGCCGTCCACACCGAGTCCGCCACGATCACCGTCTCGGGTCGCTGCCACGCCGCCATGAGGCGCGCCGTCTGCGGCTGGTGCGCAAAAGGATTGCCGCCCGCCCAGAAAACGAGCTTCACGTCGGGGTACGTCACCCGGCGCCCGTTGTAGTCAATCATCCTGCCGGGATTGAGAAAGCAGTCCGCAAAGCGCGCGACCGGAATCACCGGCAGCTCCCCCGTGTCCTTGAAGGGACGCGCGGGCGCCACTTTCTCCGTGATGCCCCGAACGCGCGGCCCCACGCCCGCCGGGCATCCGCCCTGAGAGTAGTGCGCATTAAAGCTCACGCCGCCGCCCGGCAGGCCAATCTGTCCCAGCACAACCGCAAGCGCCGTCGCCATCCAAGGCATCTGCTCGCCGTAGGGACGCCGCTGCGGTCCCCAACCCATCACAATTTTCGTGCGGTGCGTCTGCCAGTCACTCGCAAGCGCGCAAATGACCTCTTCGGGAATTCCGGTCTCCCTCGCCGCCCACGCCGGGGTCTTCGCAACGCCATCCGCCGCCCCCGTGATAACCGCCTTTAGTTCGTCCCAGCCCGAGGCGATCCGGCAAATGAAGTCTTCGTCCGCGCCATTGTGAAGGAGTTGATGCATCACCCCCAGCATCAGCGCCGTGTCGGTGCCGGGCCGAGGCGCGAGCCACCGGCTTCCAAGAAAATGCGCCGTCGCAGGTCGCAGCGGATTGATGCAGAGCGTCTGGATCGACGAATCCCGCAGCACCCGGTAATAGGGCGCTGCGTTGTGAAGCGTCGTCGTCCAGTCGATGTCGTTCGTGACGAGGGGGTCGCACCCCCAGAACACCACGCGCTCAGCATTTTCAAGCACGCTCTCCCACGCTTCGGAGCGCGGATCCTTTTCCCCCAGAACGTACGGCAGAATCGTCGCGATCGCCGCCGTGGAGTAGCTGTTCGTCGTTCGAATGAAACCGCCGCAAAGGTTCAAGAGCCGCTGCAGGAGCGTAATGGAGGAATTGACGAGCCCTGTTGACTTCCAGCCGTAGGAGCGTCCGAAAACCGCAGACGGCCCGAAGTCGCGGTAGACGCGATCGAGCTCCGCAGCCGCCAGGTCCAAAGCCTCGTCCCAGGAGACTTCGACAAAGGGCTCCTTGCCTCTTGCTTCGCCCGAGCGACGGTTTCCCTTGAGAAAACCTTCGCGCACGGCGGGCTTCAGAATGCGCGAAGGACTCGCCCAAAGCCGCGCCAGCTCCCCCAGCACCGGACTCGGGCGCGGGTCTGCCTCATGCGCAACGAGCCCCGCAAGACGGGCGCCTTCGTACACGGGTCTTACGAGCCCCCAGTGCGTGGCCGTGAGTTTTATGGACGTGCTCATGCGTGAAGCGAACGAAAGACAAAGAAAAGGCGACAGTGTAATGACCGCCGCCCGATCCGCCTCGTCCAAGCGTCCGTTAGAACGCCGGGATCACCGTGCCGCCGTAGTGCTTCTTGATGAATTCGGAAACTTCAGGCTGCTGGTAGGCCTCGATGAAGGTCTTCACCCAGGGCTTCGTCTTGTCTTCGTCGCGCACCACGATGTAGTTCACGTACGGGCTGTTGCCGTCCTCGACGAGGATGCCGTCGCGCGTCGGGTTGAGACCCGCGCTGTTGGCGTAGTTGCCGTTGATCGCCGCGGCGTCAAGGTCTGACAAGGAATGCGGCAGCTGCGCGGCTTCCAGCTCCACGATGCGAATGCGCTTCGGATTTTCCTTGATGTCAAGCACCGAGCTCATGAGATTCTTGTTGTCCTTGAGCTTGATGAGGCCCGTGGACGCCAGCAGGATGAGCGCGCGGCCGCCCTGCGACGGATCATTCGGAATGCCCACGCGGGCGCCCTTTTTCAATTCCTTCCAGGACTTCACCTTCTTCGAATAGAAGGCCATCGGGAACGTGAACGTCTCGCCCACGGGCGTCAGCTTGTAGCCGCGATCGCGGCAGGCGGCCTCCAGAAAGGGCTGCGTCTGGAAGATGTTCAAGTCGAGATCGCCGTCCGCGAGCGCCGCGTTCGGGCGCACGTAGTCCTGAAACTCGTAGACCTTCAGAGCAAGGCCGCGCGCCTTGGCAAAGGGCACAACCTTTTCGAGGATTTCCGCGTGAAGGCCGGCGGTGACGCCGACGCGCAGCGTGGTGGTGGATGCAGCCTGCGCCGTGCCGGCGAGGCCCAGAATCGCCGCGGATGCGGCGGCGGAGAGAAGCGTTCTGCGAAGCATGATGGATGTCTCTTTCTTTGCGGGGATTTTGTGTCGTATTTGTGTCGCCTTTTTTTCAGGCGAGTGGCGGCAGTGTAGCGAGCGCTTCGGCAACATCGTAGGTAATACTCCAAGAGATCGCGAGAAAGCTCGGGTTTCTGACAAAACTGTCACGATCGGCGGCGACCTTGTCAGCAAAACGACCGCTTTTCCCAGCGCTTCAGAGCGCCACCTCAATCGCCGCCGGCGAATACGCTTCGCCCCGCTTTCGCTCCCAGTCCACGTAGCCATGCGGACGGCAGTGCACTCGCGTCTCGTTTCTCACATAGTCCGACGGCGAGTGCAGATGCCCGTGGCACCAGAGGCGAATCTGCGGAAAGTCGAGCATCAGGTCGTCGTCCGCGGAACAAAATCCGGCGCTCGAGCGCTCCGCTGGCCTCGGACTGGACTCAAAGGACGGCGCATGATGGGTGAGCACCACCACCGGCCGATCGCTTTCCTGCAGTCCGCAACGAAGCACCGCGCAGCTTGCCTCGTGCAGAGCGGACGTCGTGGCGGCGCCAAAGCGTTCGCCCTCGGGCGCGATCGTCTTTTCGTAGTCCTTCATGTAACCTTCGAGAAAGAGCTCGTCCGCAGGCGCAATGCGCGTCCACCACGTAGCGCCGAAAAACCGTGCGTCTCCAAGATCAAGCCACTCGTTCTCGAGAAACGTCACCATCGGGTAGCGCGCCGCGGCCGCCGCCTTCATCGCTGTGTAGGGCCGACTCAGGCTCCAGTAGTCATGGTTGCCAAGCACCGCCGCCACGATCGGCCAGCGCCGGGCCATCTCGGCAAAAAGCCACTCGACGCGAGGCTCTTCTCGGCCCAAGTCGGCCGACAAGTCGCCCGCAAGAAGGAGCACGTCCGCCGTCTGCGACTCCATCACCCGCACCCAATAGCGCCGGAATTCCGCCTCGTCAAAACGATGAAAGAACTCCAGATGGAGGTCCGACATGAGATCAAGCTTCATTTTCACCTCGCAGCAAGTCTGCATTCTCGCGGTAAAAGCGCACAAACGCGGCGGCATTTCGAGACAGACGCGATTCATCAGCCGGAATCACGATCTGCGTCGAAAGCTTCGCCCACGGCTCGTCGATGGGGACAATGCGCAAAGGCTCAAGATAGTCCTTCAGCCCCTTTAAAAACGTGATGACCCAGCCGCCCGTGACGCCCGCCACATGAAGCGCAGCCGAGAGCATCGGAAGCCGCGCTTCAATCGCCAGCCTCAGGCCCGCCTTTTCAAAAAGCCGCTCTATGTAGCTCTGCATGAGCACATTCGTACCGAGCGCAAAGATCTTCAGCTTGGCGATGTCGCGCTGCGTCACCGAGTCTGTGCAGCCTTCGGGGAGCGCCGCGTCAGACGCAGCCGGTGTCGCCAGCACCCATTCGTCCTTTTCCATCGGCAGATACTTGACGCCGAAATAGTCAATCGGAAAGCTCACGGCGCCAATATCGGCGCGACCACTTGCAACCGCCTCCACCACCACGCCCGTGTGCTCGGTGATGAAGTCAAAGCGAATGTCAGGATGCGCCTTGAGAAAGGGTCCCACGTAGCGTGGCAGGTGATTCACGGGGCACATCGACGCAAACATCTTCACCCGGTCCCGGGCGCTGGCGGCAAAAGGGGCCATCCGAGCTTCCAGGTCGGAAGTCGCCTGCATCACTCGAATGGCCTCGTCGCGCAGCTTCAGGCCCGCCGCCGTCAGCGTCACGCCACGGCTACGCCGTTCAAAAAGCGGCGCTTCAAAAGCCTCTTCGAGCTTTTTCATTCGCAGACTCACCGCGGGCAGCGTCACCGCGCAGTCTTCCGCCGCCCGCTTGAAGCTTCCCAACTGAGCCACCGAAAGAAACACACGCAAGTCACTGAGATCGAAACGCATGACTTAAATTTTGCTTAACCTTGGTTAGAAAAAATCAAATTGTCAAAGAGTATAACCAAGCCTATTCTTCGCGCCGCTAAGGTCCTGCCGACCAGCAATCCCCACAGGTTTGCAAGCAGGTGACTCATAGCAACTTTTACCTACCTTAACTCGAAGCCTTTCTTTTCCTCGGACCTGGGAAGGCTATACAAGAACAAGGGGAACTTTTCTTTATGTCCATCGGCATTGACTTCTGGCTGCAGCTCGTCGTACTGCTAGCCTGCCTTTTCTACGCCGCCCCGAAGGGCGGCATGACGCTCGGCCTCATGGGCGGCATCGGCCTCGTCATCTTCACGTTCGGCTTCGGCTTAAAGCCCGGCAAGCCCCCCGTTGACGTGATCCTCACCATCATGGCTGTCGTGTGCGCGAGCTCCGCGCTGCAGGCCGCGGGCGGCCTTGACTGCCTCCTGCAGGTTGCAGAAAAGGTGCTTCGCAAGCATCCGCGCGCCGTGTGCTACCTCGCCCCGTACCTCTGCTGGTTCCTCACGGTTCTCTGCGGCACGGGCCACGTGGTCTACACGATGCTCCCGATTATCTATGACGTTGCCATCCGCAACAACATTCGTCCGGAGCGCCCGATGGCTGCTTCCACGATCGCTGCTCAGATGGGCATCATCTGCTCGCCCGCAGCCGTGGCTTCCGTCTCCATCATCGCCCTCATGGACGGCCAGCTTGTGGGCGGCCGTCCCTTCGGCTTCGTTCAGCTCTTTGCGGTCGTGATTCCGTCGGCGATCTTCGGCCTCTTCCTCGTGGGCACGTTCTCCATGTTCCGCGGCAAGGATCTCGACAAGGATGAGAAGTTCCAGGCCTTGATCGCTGATCCCGAACAGAAGAAGTACGTCTACGGCGAAACCTCCACGCTGATCGGCGTGAAGTTCTCCGCCAAGCAGTGGGGCTCCCTCTGGATCTTCCTGGGCACCGTGGCCGTTGTGGCAGTGCTGGGCTCCATGCCTGAGCTTCGCCCGATCGTCGGCAAGAAGCCCCTGTCGATGACCCTCGTCATTCAGATGCTGATGCTTTTGGCCGGCATCCTGATGGTGATGTTCTGCAACGCGCAGAAGATCAACAAGACGAGCGTCTTCAACGCCGGCATGGTCGCCATCGTGTCCGTCTACGGCGTGGCCTGGATGGCCGACACGATGTTCTCGAGCCACCTTCCCGCCCTGAAGGCCGGCCTCACCGAATGGGTGAAGGCTGCTCCCTGGGCCTACGGCGTCGTGCTGCTCCTTGTCTCCAAGCTCGTTAACTCTCAGGCTGCCGCCATTGCGACCGTCACCCCAGTGGCTCTCGCGATCGGCACCCCCCCGGGAATCATCGTGGCGATGGCTTCCGCCTGCTACGGCTACTACATCCTGCCGACCTACCCGTCTGACCTCGCGGCCATCACGTTTGACCGCTCCGGCACGACCCACATCGGCAAGTTCGTGATCAACCACTCGTTCATTCTCCCGGGCTTGATTGGCGTGCTCTCCGCGACCGCCTTCGGCTACCTGCTCGGCATCGTCTACGGGTACATCTAATCACGACTCCATAAAAACAAGAAGACCGCACCGTCTTTCCCCTGGGTAGTCACGGCTGACCATCTAGCCAGCCATTCTTCCCATCTCTCCCCGTCCGGGCACGCCTCGGACGGGGCTTTTTTTCTGCCCGCCGTCCCCTCCATCCTCCCGCTTGAAAGCCCTCGCCTATGGAGGCCATAGCCTGTGTCTTCTGCATCCGCTACGCCCTCACAAGCCGCTATACACTGTCCGCAGTAAGCGAGCCAGCCAACAAAATCCCATCAGAGCAAAAAGGCCGCTTCACTTCAGGAGAAAGCCATGATTCACCATGAGCCGCAGACGGTGCGGGTGGCGATTGACAAGGACAATCCTTCCATCGAGCGCATCGAATCCCGTTGCGTCGGCTGCCGCCTCTGCGCCAAGGTTTGTTCTGAAACCATCGGCGTCAACAGCGCCTACTCGCTCGAAAAAACAGGCGGCCGCTCTGTCTGCATTCATTGCGGCCAGTGCGTCGCCGTCTGTCCCACCGACGCCCTCGTGATTCGGTCGTCCATTGACCGGTTCCGTGCCGCCTGCGCGGACCCCGAGACGATTGTCATCGCTTCCACGAGTCCCGCCGTGCGGGTCGCGCTCGGCGCCCGCTTCGTCCTTGACACCAACTTCGCCGCCGATCTCACGATTCTTGAAGAAGCCTCCGAACTCGTCGGCCGCCTCACGAAAAAAAAACAGCGCCACTGCCGCAGTTCACGAGCTGCTGTCCCGCGTTGGTGCGGTACTGCGAAACAT
>CAVACW010000036.1:0-23395 GCA_963587345.1 uncultured Oscillospiraceae bacterium
GGATAGCGCTCGAGAAAGTCGAGGAAGGCGTCTTCTTTCAGCCACGGCATGGGATCGGCAATGAGCAGCCGGAGCTTGTGCGGGCGTTCGTTTTCCTGGGGCTTGTAACACTGCGCGACGTGAGTGAGAAGGGACTCCATCCCCGTCTCCCAGTCGTCCGACAGGTCAAAGAAAAAGAGGCCGTCTTCAAACGAGATGGCGGCGTGCAGGATGATCGTCGTCTTGCCGCACCGGTATTCGCGTGCAAAGTGAGCGATCTCCGGATGCGACGGGGGCGCTTCCGCCGCCAGGCGCCGGTCGCCCGTGACGGGACAGCCCGAGAGGCGCGCCCGCTGCGCAAAGAGCCGGTCGGGGAGGAGTTCGGCGTTCACCTGAGGGCGCGACACCGTGCGCAGTCGCATGTCTTTCTTCATTGCGGAGAGCGGCAGCCTCAGGGGATGGCGCAGGCGAGGCGCCGCAGCGCCGACGACCCGCGTGAAGCTCTCGTGGTACGCCGAGGACTCCTCCACCACAAGGGGCGCCGTGAGGCGCGTGCGATTGCGAAAATCGATCGCCGCAAACTGGCGGCCCGCAAGGCGGATCGCGCGACTCATGCGCCGCACCGTGACGGGGCTCGCAGGCTGCGGGCGTTCTGCCGTCACTTGAGGCTGATCGTCATCGTCATCTTCCGACATGTCATTCTCCTTCATTGAGAGTGACGTCAAGACCGGCCGCTTGCTTTCAGCCGCGGCAATTCTGTTGTGCGGGCCGGCCTTTTCGGTCAGCGGCTGAAGCGAAAAATGAGGGGCTGGCCCGGTCCGGCTGCGTTCTTCTTCTGGGAGTCGCCTGACGGGGCTTTGCGTACTACGTGTGTTTTTTATTATGCCGGAAGCGGCGAGAACGATTCAACGTCCTGAAGTAGTAGTTCGATGGAATTAGAAGAAGGCCGAATGCTGGCGACAATGCGCAAAACCGCTGCATAATCAAGGGGCAAAAGTCAAAGTTCGATGCAAACTCCTCGCGGCGACGGCCCGCGGCGCCTTGATCTTTCGTATGCCAAATTGAAAAGACGTCAAACATCGATGATTGACTTCGCGCGTGAAAGTCCCGATGGAAAAGACGAGGGCGGGCCGGTAGATTTCCCGCTGTTCCGCCGCCCGGGCAAGCTTCGTGCATGAGGCAAGCCGGCCGCACCGGCAAGGCAGCGGACGTCAGCGAGTGCGATCGGCTTTCTGACGTCCGCCGGGCGGCGGAGCATTCTTCAACAACTCAACGGAGAATCACTCCATGAAGCAATTGTTTGAAAGCGTGCGCGCCCGCCGGACTGTGGCCGCGCTCTGTCTGGTGACGGCGGTCGTCGTGCTCGCCGTGGCGGCGCCTGAGGCGATGGCGGAAACGACCAAAGGGGCGGAGTTCAACGATGTCTACAGCCTCGTGAAGGCGTGGGCGACGGGCGGGCTCGGCAAAGTGATCAGCCTCGCGTTTTTGCTTGTCGGACTGGCAATTGGTGTATTACGGGGCAGCGTTATCGCAACCGTCTCATGCCTGTCCGCTTGCGTCGCCTTGGTCCTTGGGCCCAGCATCATTGACGCGCTGTTCACGGCGTCAACATAAGCCATGGCCCGCGTTCCCGTGCCGCGGACGCTGGACGCTCCGCCTCGGCTGCTCTTTTTCGATCTCGACTACTGCATGATCGCGGCGTCGGCCTTTTCCATGGGCACCAGTCTCACGGAGTGGTGGGTCGGACTGATTCTAGCGGTTTTTGCCGTCAAAGGCTGGGCTCGAGCGCGAGCGGGCGGGGGCGCCTCGAAGGCGTTTGCGCTTCTCTACTGGCACCTTCCCTTTGACCTCTTGCGACGCGTGCCTGCGTCATCGCGCCGGCACTTTGCGGGCTAGGAGACAGACGATGGATTCGGTCTACACGCGCATCACGAGCGAAATGGCGGCGCACCTTCAAATCCGGCGCTTCCTTTTCACGGTGCTGCTGGCAAGCCTCTTTGTGAACGCGGCGCTCTCGCTGCACCTTCTCTTGCGCGGCGACGCCTCCAAGACGGTGGTGCTGGCGCCGGGCGCTGACACGGCCTACGTCGCCCAAAGCGACCGGGTGTCGGCGAACCTCTTGGAGCGCTTCACGGTGACGGCGGTCACGCTCATCACGAACATGACCCCGGCCACCGCGGACTTTCAGACGGCGCGGTTTCTCGAAAACGTGGCGCCCGAAAGCTGGAAGGCGGTGAAGGCGCTTTTGGACGAAAGCGTCACGGAGCTTCAAAAGACGAAGGCCTCGGTCGCCTTCTTTCCGCAGGCCGTGCAGGTGACGCCGGAAGAAGGTTCGGTGTGCCTCACGGGCGAGCGGCGCGTGATGATCGGCAGCACGGTGACGTCTTCGGCGGTCGTCACGCTTTGCGCCGGCACCGTGGTGCGCGCGGGGCGCCTCTGGATCACGCAGCTCACGCAAAAGCCGTAGCGCGAGGGCCTCGCGCCCTCATTCACATCAACCACATCATTCATCCGGAAGGCCTCGTCGCCTTCCGGTCGGGGGCGGCTGTGCTTTAAAAAAGTCAAGCCGCCTCCGAAAGGGGGACTTCGTCATGAAGCGCATCATCCGGCCGCTTTTCTCGGGCCTTGCCGCCCTTTTTGGCTTTCTGCCGGCCTTCACCCACGCTGCCGCCATCGAAAGCCACGTCATCGCCCGCGACCATGTGAACCTCGTGCGCGTTCCGGGCGAACGCATCACCGACGTCGTCTTTGACAGCGAAGCCTTGGAAATTCAAGCCGACAAGAGCCGCGGCGTCGTCTTCGTGCGCGTGAAGCCCCTGTGGGCCGCGCAGGGGAACACCCAGACCGCGGCCTTCGTGAACACCGCAGGCGGCTCGTCCGGGGTCACATTCAAGGTCGAGGCCGTGCCCTCCCAAATTGTCGAACTCGCGCCCGCCAAAGGCGCTCCCCTTCAGCCCGAAGCCGCAGACGCCGGGGGCGACGTTCCGCTCGTGCGCTTTTCGGACGCCGACTACCTCACGGAACTCAAGACCCTCGTGCGCCGCGCGCAAGCCGAGCGCTTTGAGGAGCCCAGGGAAGCCGGCGCCGTCTGGAGCGAACGCGCCGCCGAAAAAGCCGCGCCCGTGAAGTTCAAGTCCCGCCGCGTGCGCTGGGGCGGCCTCGTCGTGCGGGAGACCGCAGCGTGGGCGACCGCGGACAAGGTGGTGGAGAAGCTCGCGGTCACGAACCTTGCCGTCCGCACCGCGACGATTGATCCCGCGGCCTTTGCGCGGGCGGCGGCCGGCACCTTGGCGGTCGCCTCGGAAAAGACGGAATTGGTGACGGGCGACGCCGCGGACGTGATTTTGATTCGCAGCCGGCAAGCGGCGTTGGACGCGGGGCGCGCCGCCGGGCGCCGAGGCGTGGTTCTGGCGGGCGACGCCATCGCGGACGCCGCCGACGCGCGCGTGAAGTAGGGGAGGCGGCATGACCAGCAAGAAAACAGCGCCCGAGGCTCCGACGGACAACGGGGAGACCCGTGCCCAGAACAGCGCGACGACTGGGGCGAGCGAGGCGCCGCAGGAAGGAAAGCCCAGCGGCGCCCCGGCGGCGGGCGCCGAGGATCCGCGCGTTGAGCGGTTCCGCGATGTCATGAAACGACGGGTGACGCACTGGGCGGACGACGCGAAGCGCCTCGCGGCTGAAAAAGCGGCGGCCGAGGAAGAGGCGCGGCAAGGCACGCTGGAGGGCGCTCCCAAAGAGACCGCTCGCGAGGCCGAGGCCCAGAGAGAGACTGACCTCTTTGCGGACCTCCCCGAAGCGGAAGGCGCCGCTGCGGCCGCGACAGAAGACGACAGTCCGTCGCCAGCGAGCGCCCTGCAGCGGGCGGCGGCTGAGGCGGCGCAGCACCTGCCCTTTTCCGAGCGCCTCGCAAGCTTCACGAGCCGCGCGCTGCAGCTTTTGAAAGAGCGCCGGCGCCGCCGGTCCCTCTCCGAAGTCGCGAGCCAGAAGGCGGTGCGCCAGGGCCAGATGACGCGCTTCGTCGTTTTCGGCGCGCTCGCCGTCACGCTGGGGTGGCTCTGCAGCTATGCGTTTCAACGCAGCTTCAATGCGCCCGAGCCCGTCGTGAAGACCTACGTGAGCGACTGGAAGGCGGCTCCGGCGTCGGTGGACCGGGAGAGCTTTCAGACGCAGTACGAGGGGAGGCTCGAAACCCTTACGGATCGCGTGGCGTCCCTGACAGCGCAGCTCACGGACATGAAGGACCGGGTTGCGCGGATGAAGGAGGAGCAAGTGCGGGAGACGACGCGCCAGCGCGAAGCAAAGAAAAAGGCCGAGGAAACTGGGGAGGCGCTCCTTGCCGCGCCTCCGGCGGGGACCGTGCCGCCCGTCATGACCGCCGAAGAAGCGCAGAAGGTGGTGGAAGCGAGGCGGCAGGCAAAGCCTCGGCTCGCGGTCGTGAAAGTGGAGGATCCCGCGGCGCAGCCCCCGGAAGGGCGCGACTCCATCGCGGTCTACGAGCATCCGGTGGCGGCCACTTTGACGCGGCTCGCGCAGGAGACGCCCATTGCCTTGAACCGCGCCCGAAGCGAGGCGCCGAAAACCTACCTTCCCGCAGGCACCTTCATGAAGGCCGTCGTCTTGTCGGGCGTCACGGCGTCCACGGGGGGCACCGCAGCCGCCAACCCCATGCCGATGCTGATGGAGGTGACGGACACCGCGAGGCTCCCGAACGACTTTCGCAGCGCCGTGGAGCGGTGCTTTCTGACGGCCTCCGCCACGGGCGACCTCTCGAGCGAACGGGTCTTGGTGCGCCTTGATCGCCTGTCGTGCATGAAAAAAGATGGCAAGGCCGTGGACGTGCGAGTCCAAGGCTACGTCACGGGCGAAGACGGGAAGACGGGCGTGAGGGGGCGGCTTGTGACGCGCTCGGGCCAGGCGATTGCGAACGCCGTCTTCCTGGGGGCTCTCTCGGGGCTCGGGGAAGCCGTGTCGCTTTCGGCGCAGAACACCACGACCTACTCGTCGGGGAGCTCGTCTTCGACGGTCACGAACCCTTGGAAAGCCGGATTGGGCGAGGGCATGAGCGACGCCATGGACCGCGTCGTGGACTACTACCTGCGGCTCGCGGACAAGATTTTCCCGGTGCTGGAACTGGACGGCGGGCGCACGGTGGAGGCGGTGCTCGCTCAGGGCGTCACCATCGCCGAAAAGGACGAGACGACGGAGCCCGCGCCTGAGACGGATCGCGGCGCGGACCTGCACAACCTCACCCGAACCATTACGCAAGGCGCGAAGCGTTTTAAGGACATCAAGGATCTGAAGCCATGAAGCACGGAATTCTTCTTTTGCTCCCCGTTCTCCTCACGGGCTGCGGCAATCTGCACGGCCTCATTGATGCAGGCGACCAGTTTGGCTGCGGCGTTGCGCCCGGCGTGCGCTGCGCAACGCTTTCGGAAAACTTCGAGCGGCAGGAGCGGGCGTTTGCGGAAAACGCGCGCCTCACGGTCGCGGACGACGAGGAATTTGCCGGGGGCGACGCACCCGCGGCGACGGTGAAGCGAGCGAAGCACCGCAAGACCGTGAGAAAGGAAGCCCCCGCAAAGGCGCCGGAAAAGCCCGCCGCTCAGGCGGAGACGCCCGCCAAGGCGGCCGCCCTGCGCCGGCCCGCCGCGAAATCCGCAGTCTTTGACGAGCGCTACCCGCGCGCCGCGCGGACGTTTTTGGAGCCCCGGCGCGCCGCGGAAGTCGTGATGCAGCTCTGGGTCATGCCGTGGGTGGACGCGGACGGCGACTTTCATGCCGCCAGCCGCGTGTGGCTCAAGGTGAAGGACGCCCGCTGGCAGATTGAGCGCGAGCGCAGCCGCGCGACGGCCCGCGCCGCGGATCCGGGAGACAATGAATGACAGTCCTTTCCACCTTGGCTGCCCTGGAAGCGCGCCTCGCGCGCTGGCGCGAGCGCCTCGCGGACGGCGCGGCCTTCACGGACAACGCTTCCCTCGCCACCGCTCCGTCGCGCACCGGGGAGCGGGTGCTTGTGGACCGCTTTGCGGACGTTTTGTCGGTGATGGGCTTTGATGAAGCGCACGGCCTTTTTGTGATGAATCGCGGGGGCGGCACGGCGCCCGCTTTCTTGGGGCGCGTGTGGGAGCTCGCGCCTTTGCTCGCCGCGGACGACGCGGCTGCGGCGGCCTTGCTGCGCCTTTTGCGGACTGAGCTGCCGCCCGAAAGCACGATCGCGGTGTCGCTCTACGCGGAGCCCTTGTGCGACGTTGTCACCGGGGACTTCGTGGCGGCGCGGTCCGCGGCGGGAAAGCGCCTCGCAAAAGACGCCGCGGCCGTTCTGCAGGCGATGGCCGAGGAGCGGGCCGCCCTTTTTACGCAGGCCGCCCGCACGGGGCGCCTCGGACGCCGGCCGTTTCCGGCGCGCCGCTTTCGCGTCTGGGCGTCGGCGACCGTGCCTGCGGACTTGATGACAACGCCCGCGGCCGCGGAAGCCGCCGCAAAGGAAGTGTCCGAGCGCCTCGCTTCCGCCGAAGCCGCGCTGCGGCGAGCGGGCTTGATGGACCGCGCCTGGACGGAGCGGGACTACGTCGTCACCCTGCGGCGCCTTTTGAACCCGCAGGCCCTCTCGGGCGGGCGACTGCAGCACCCCGAAGTGCACGCGGCGGAGTCCTTGCGAAATCGCACCGTGGCGCTTTCCACCTGCATCGACGTGGAGCGCGACCGCCTCGTGTTTTCGGACGCGCAGGGCGCGACGGACGCCGTTGCCGTGGGCGTCTCGGGCTACCCCGCCTCGATTGACGTGAACGACATGGCGGCGGTCCTCGGAGGCTCCGGGCGCACCGCGGGCGTCCTGCCCTGGCCCTACCTCTTCACGGTGGTTTCTCAGGCGACGGACTCGGCAACGGACCGCGCGACGACGGCTGTGAAGGCGGCGCGCATCCGCCAGATGGCGGGAAGCGAAATCGGCCACTTTTTGACGGACCTCGCCGAGCGCGCCCGTGACATGGATCTCGCGCATGCGGCGTGCGAGGAGGGGACGGGCTTGACGCGCACGGGATTGGAGCTCGTCGTCTTTGCGCCCGCAGGAAAAGGCGCCGCGGCCGCGGAAATCGCGAAGGCGCTTTTGACGGACGCAGGCTTTGTGGGCGAGACGGACGCCGGGGTGCAGCTGATGGGGCTTTTGACCGCGCTTCCCTTGGAAGCGGCGGGCGGCCTCATGAAGGACCTTTCCGCCGCGGGGCGTCTTTCCACGAAAACGAAGGCCTGCGCCGCGCGCATGCTCCCCGTGATCGGGGAATGGCGCGGCACGCCGCCGCGGCAGGGTCGGGAGCGCACGACGCCGCTGGTGCTTCTCGCAAGCCGCGCGGGCGAAGTCTTTGGCGTCGATTTCTTTGCCAATCGCTCCGGCAACTACAACGCCGTCATCGCCGGCACGTCGGGCTCCGGAAAGTCGGTTCTCGCGCAAGAAATCGTGATGGGGGTGTTGGCCGGCGGCGGGCGCGTCTGGGTCTTTGACATCGGCCGCAGCTACCGCAACTGCGTGGAGCTCGCGCAAGGCCAGTGGGTGGACTTTGAGGGGCTCGCGGACGAAGCCGCTGAAGCCGCCGAAGGCGACGTCTTCTGCCTGAACCCCTTGGACGTGAAGGGGCGGCCCGACGACGTCATCGACGAAGTGACCGACATCATCACGGTGCTCGCCAACGGCGAAGCCCCGATGGATCTCACGGAATCCGCGCTTTTGAAAGCCGCGGTCGCCGACCTTTTGAAGGCCCGCAAGAAGGGCGACCCCGCCCCGACGATCACGGACCTCGCGCTGAAGCTTTCGGCTTCGGAGAACCCGCGCCTTGTGAACCTGGCGTTTCGCTTGTCCCCGTACACCGCAGGCGAGCGCTTCGGGCGGTGGTTTGAGGGCGCCAACACCGTGAAGTTCGACGCGGCGATGGTGGCTCTCGAAATGGAGGCTCTCACCAACAAGCCCGTCTTGCAGCAGGCCGTTCTTCTCATTCTCATCATGCGGATTCTGCAGGAAATCCGGCGCACGCCCCGAGACCAGGTAAAGCTCATCGTGATCGACGAAGCCTGGCGGCTCCTCACGGGCCGCATCGGCCGCTTCATCGAGTGGGCCTGCCGCACGCTCCGCAAATACGGCGCCGGAATCGTCTGCATCTCCCAGTCGATGGAGGACTTTGAAGCGACGCCCGCCGCGCGGGCCGTGAGAACGAACGCCGACACGGTCTTCTGGCTGCGTCAGAAGACGGCGGGCGTGCATGCCGCGACCGAGAGCCCCGTGCTTCGACAGGTTCTCTCGGGCCTCACGACCGAGGACGGCCTTTTTTCCGAAGTCTTCGTGCGCGTGGGGGACGGCGCGGGGGCGGTGGGAAGGCTTGTTTTGGACACGTTTTCGCTCGCCGCGTACTCCACGCGCGCCGACGTTTACGAAGCCGTGCGCCGCGCCCGCGCTTCGGGCCGGCCGCCCGTGGCGGCGATTCGCGACGTGGCGCGGCTCATTCTCGCCCCCGAGCGGGGCTTTTAAAAAGGGGATTCATCATGGGAAAGTCAGGAAAAGACAAGACGGTCGAACCGCAGGCCAAGCAGCCTCAGAACGGCCGCGGCCGTCCGCCGGAAAGCCGCGAAGAGCGGCGGCAGGCGACGAAGGCGCAGCACCGCGCCGAGAAAGAGGGGAAGACTCTCGACACCGCGCTCGCGAAGGCGGGCGCCGTGATCGCCGAAGGGGCGAAGGCGCCTGAGACGAAGGACGTGAAGCCTGGGGAGAAGGTGCGCGAAGAAGGCGGGCACGCCGTCTACCGGCACAAGGACGCCAGGCCCGCCCCGCCCGATTCTTCCGCGCCGGCAGCGCCGGCGATCCCGGTGACGGACCTCGCCCCGGATCGGGAGTCCCGGCTAGAACCGGCCGCAAAGTCGTCGGCGCCGTTGTCGGCACCGGACGAGGCTCCCTCGGAAAAGCCGTCGGCGAAATCCCTCGGGAAGGCGCCGGAGGCTCCCCAGCCCGCGCCTCTGGAATTAAAGGACGCGATCGAGACGCCGGTCGCGCCTTCGGCGATCCTCGCCATCTTTGACGAGATGCAGAACCGGCTCGAAGGGGATGCCGCGCTCTCAAAACGCCTGCGGCAGATGAACCTCTCGCCCGAGATGCAGGACGTCATCGCTCGCGCGCAGGCGGAAGTCCTTCGCGAGATGCGCGAGCGGCTCGCCGGGGTGGGGCTGGCTGCCGCAGCGCCCGCCGCTCCCGCAGCCCCGGTGGCGCCGGCTGAAGGCCCCGTCCCGGTGAAGGAAATTCCGTGCTGGAACAAGGAAGTGAAGGAGGTGCAGGACGCCGCGGCGGCTTCCTGGCGCGAAGCGCAGGCGCAGAAGGCGCTGGCACAGACGACGGCGGCGCAGCGAGAGGCCGCGATGGCTTCCTGGGGAGGCGCGCCGAAGGGGAAGCCGCAAGACCAGGCCGCGGCAGAAGACGATGCCGAGGATGAGGCGGACGATGCCAAGGACGCTGGCGAGGATGAAGCCCAGGACGAGACGGAGGGCCAGTCGTGCTGCGGCGCCTCGGCGATGATGCAGGCGTGCCGGTCGTGGATGGAGGCTTCCGATGAGTGGCGGAAGGCCTCCGATAAGTGGCAGGACGCTGTCGATGAGTGGCACGAAGCTTCCGATGCGTGGTGCCGGGTTTCTGAGAAGGTCTGGGATGAGCGGGTGCACATCATGAAGCCGTTGTCCTGGTACGCCTGGCTCTTTTTGGTGGTGCTCGTGGGCCTCTTCGTTTTTGTGCTCACGCTCGATGCGTCGATGAGGACGGACGTTCGCTGGTGCGATCCCGCTGCCGTGAAGGAGGAGGCGCTCGCGGCCTTTCTTGAAAAGCCCGAGGAGCTCGCCCCCTTGCGCACGGACTGGACGGGGTGCTTGTCGGCGGGGCTCGCGGCCTTTGCCGCCGATCGTCGCGTGCTGATCGCGGACAGCCGGGGGCTGCTCGCCTCAGGGCGCCCGCAGGCGGACGTGTCGCACGAGGTGGCGGCCTCGGTGATCGAAGCCGCCCGCACGAAGGCCTGCGGGGCGCCTGCGCCAGCGGAGGCCGCGAAATGAAGCGGCTCGCTTGGCTTTTTCTCTGGGCGCCCTTGGCTGCCGGCGCCGCGGTCGCGGATGTGACGGTCGCGCCGGGCGTGGCGGTGGCGGAGCCTGACTTTCTTGCAGTGCTGGAAGCGCGTGTTGCGGAAGCGGGCCGGGCGGGCCTTTTTCGCGAGAAGGCGGCAGACGTGAAGACGAGCTTTCGGCGTCTGGCGACGCGGCCCGTGGATCTGAAGCTCGCCCCCGCCGAGGCGCCCCGCACCGTGCGAAGGACCCTGGTCGCCGCGCAGGACCTGGCAGCGGCCGGGCCCGCGGGCGACGCTTTGAAGTCGCTTTCCCGCACCTACCTCTTTTTTGACGCCGATGACGTGCGTCATCGCCGCTGGGTGCGCGACGAGCTTGCCCGCAACCCCAGGGCGCGCCCCGTTGCGGCCGCAGGCGACCTCGCTGCCGCTTCAAGGCGCGACGCGCCGGCGTCGCTCGTTCGCCACCGGCTCTTTGCCGATCAGGGCGGCGTCCTGGCGCGCCGCCTTGACGTGGTCGCCATCCCCGCCCGCGCGGTTCTGACGGGGTCGGCGGCCGGCGTGACGCTCACCCTTGACGAAATTCCCGTGACCGACCCCTCGATAGAGGAGACAACGCCATGACGAAGTACCTCACTCGACGCGAGATGAAATGCAACGCCGGCCGCTACGGCCTCATTCACAGCCGCGACATGGGCTTTGCGGAGGAGGCGGCGATCGCCGCCAAGCTCATGGCGGGGCTGCCGGAGCCCTTTTCCCGCGGGTCTGCGGCGCATGTGGGGCAGGTGATGCTCGCGACCGCCGCGCTCGCCCTGGGCGCCCTGGAGCTTCTGCCCAAGCACGCCGGAGGCGTCACGCCAGGCGCCTGCGAAGCGGCGGCGATGAAGTTGGAGCCCCTCATCGAGGGGCTCGATCTGGGGATCCTGCGAAAGACGCTCCTCCTCATTTCGGGCGCGGCCCGCACGATGAAAAACCCGCTCGACCCCAACGCCAACCACCAGTGGGGCTTGTGGCAGTTCGGCTACGACGGGCACCCCTTGACGCGCGAGGCGGCGCAAAAGCTCGGGATCCTGCGCCGCTTTGAGCTGGTGTCCTCGGACTTTGCGGCGCTGATGCACCGCGCCTACTGCGCCGCCGTGGGCTGCGGCCCGGCCTACACGGGGTGGACCGCAAGGATGCCGATGCTGCTTTGCGACCTCTCGCAGCCCCTGCACGTGGACATGGCGCGGGCCATGGCGACGGCCGCAAGAGGCGAACTGGTGATCCTCTCCAAAGACATTCCGCCCGAGGCCCGAAGGCGCCTTCCGCCCTTGGCAAGCCTTGTCGCTGAGGATGCGGCGGGGATTCTCACCGGGATCTACGCAAGAAACGGGAGCGCCATTTTGATCGAGCGCCGGATGGAAGGGTGGACCGCCTCCATCCCGGCGGGCGCGGTGGAGAAGAAGGCCTTGACCGACCCCAAGCTCCCCAAGCACTGGCGGCTTTTTGCGCGCTGCACCGAGGAGGCCGCGGCGGCGCATCGGGCCTGGATCGCCCAAAAGACGGCGGCGGGCGATGAATCCGTCCCCGAAACGCCGGCGGAGGCTGCGGCATGAGGATGGCGCCGACGGCCGTGGCCGGACTTCTGGCGGGGCTCGCGGCGGCTTGTCTCGCGGTTGCCATGCTGACGCCCGCTCGCGCGGGCTGCACCGGCAAGGTGATCAACCCCGTGACCGACGTGTGCTGGAGCTGCCTCTTTCCCTTGAAGGCAGCGGGGATGACCCTCAAAGCTTCGAGCGTCTCGTCGCCCGCAACGGACGCGGAGGCCGTCTGCACCTGCGGCGCGGGCGTGAATCTCAAGGTCGGGATCAATCTGGGGTTCTTCGAGCCCCTGCGCACCGCCGAAGTCGTGCGCGAGCCTTACTGCTTTCCGTCCTTGGGCGGCGTCACGATCAATCCGGGCGTCAGAGCGCCCGCCCACGGCCGCAGCGCTCGCGACGTGAATCTCGACGAAGCGAAGCGCCGCACGGCCTTCTATCAGGTCCACTGGTACACCAGCCCCTGGCTCTTCGTTCTTGAAATGCTGCTGGACTCCGCGTGCTTGGAGCAGTCGCCCTGGGACATGGCGTATCTCACCGAGCTCGATCCCCTGTGGGACGACCCCGAGGCGGCCTTTGTGCTCGCGCCCGAAAGCGCCCTCTTTGCCAACCCCGTTGCGGTCGCGGCGTGCGCCGCGGACTGCGCGGCGGCGATGGCGGGGACGGCGCTCCCCGAACTCTTCTGGTGCACGGGCTGTCAGGGGAGCTTGTATCCGCTCGCTGGGTGGACGGCGTCTGCGACCTCCCACTTGATGGCCTGGCACCAGATGACGGCCCGCATGGCGGTCAAACTGGCTCGCGAGGGGCTCCTTTGGGCGGCGTACGGCAAGCGGGGCCAGTGCGGCCCCTACTTCGAGCCCATTCCGCGCAAGGACGTGTGGCGCACGCAGCTCGTTTACCCCGCGGCGACGGCTTCCGGGGATCGCTGCTGCAAGCCCCTCGGGGCCCCCACGTGGTCGTGGGGCGCGGGAAAGACGTGGCCCGTGACGGGTGAAGACGGCGTGGTGCTTCTCTGGCGCTGGCGCGACTGCTGCCAGACCTCGGCGAAGCTGCAGTAAGGAGATTCAGCATGGCAAGAAGACAAGGATGGGTGGCGGCGCTCGCGGCGGCGCTTGCCGGAACCGCGTCCGCGGCGCAATTGACGATCGCCGTGACGCTTGCGATGGACGCGCAGACCGTCGCCGACCTTGCGGCGGCCGCGGAGCGCCTCCGTGCCGTCGTTCCGACGCGGCTTGCGGTGCAGGGGATTCCGCTGTCGCCCGATTGGGCGAAGCGCCCCTACTGGCGCGCCGATGCCTCGGAGCAGGCCGCCTTGAAGGCGGAGCTTCAGGAAGCCTGGGCGGCCTTTGCAAAGGATCTCCCTGCAACTGGCGTTGAGATCGATCCCGCTTTCTTTCGCCGGCACCGCATCACGACGGCGCCCGTTTTCGTGCTGGAGACGGCTCACGCGAAGGAAAAATCCTGCGAAAGCCACTCCGAAGCCGAGGAAGCCGACGTCATCCGCGTTCGCGGCAACGTGACGGCGGGCTTTGCGTTGGACGCCATGGCGCGGGAGGCTGACGCCGTAAATTTGTCATCAAAGACGAAAGCCTTGATTTGGAAGGCAAAGGAGCTCGGGCTGTGGTGAAGCGGGGGCTTTTTTCGCGGGGCTTGTCATCGATCGCGGCCCTTTGCTGCGCGCAGGCGGCGCTGGGAGCCACGGCCGCGGATGCGGTGGACGCGGGGCGAAACGCCGCAAATTTGTCATGGTCGGACGTGACGGGAAACGGGGCGGCCGCCTCCTACCTCACGGAGGCCGCAGGCGACACAGAGAGCCTTGAATCGCTTCGACAAAACGGGCAGGCGAAGCTCTACAGCCCAGGGCGAACGGAAGCCGACCGGTGCGCCTCTGAGCGCGACCCCAAGTGCCTCGCGGTGCAATTGGTGGATCGGGGCGGCGCCGAGCGACCCTCGGTGAATCCTGACGTCACGGGAGAGGTGATGGTCAATCATGACAAAATTACGGCGAACCCGTCGGGCTACGCCGACGTGATCGGCGCCGGCACCGAAACCGGCGACTGCCGCCCGGCGCAAGCCCTGGTGATCCCGGCGGCGGAAACAAAGACCTGCGACATCCGCGTCACGGCGACGACCGAAGAAAAGACTTGCCTTGAGACGACGGAGACCTTTTATGCGGCGGCCTCCCGCTGGCGCTGCCGCATCGACGCCGCCCGCACCGAGACTGCGAGCTGCGTGCTGCCGGTTCTTCCGAAGGAAACCCACACCTATACGCTTGCCTGCCGCGAGGGGACCCGCCCCGCGGAGACGCGAACCTGCACGGCCACGGTGACCACGTCCACGGACGCTCTGTGGACGGGCCGCTGCGTGAAGCCCCAATGGAAGGCGGTGACGAAGACCTGCACGCGGCGCCTTCTCGTGCGCCCCGCCGCCACCTGCACCGTGGGGACGGAAGTGTCGGCGCGCGTCACGGACTACGGGTTTCTGGGCGAAGACGCGGTCTCGGGCGCCGACACCCTGGAGCTTGCCTACCGCTGCACGGCCTCTCAGTTTCCGGTGCTCCTCATCCGCACGAACAGCGCCACCCGAGGGGAGCCCGACCGAACGTTCAAGACGTCTGAAGCCGTCTTTGACTTTTCCGAAGACCATCCCGGCGCGACGCTGCGCCTTGCGGGCACCTTGGCCTGCGGCGACGACAACGTCTGCCAGGCCGCGGTCACGATGACCGTCTTCCGGGGCTCGGGGCGCGAGAGCGTGCGCGTGGGGGAGATTTCGAAGTCCTTTGCCTTCACGCGGTTTGCAAAGACGGGCGAATCCGAATGGTGGGACGAAACGTGCACGGAAGCAGCGCCATGAAGCTTTTGGTTTTTGTCTTGTTCACGCTCGCGGCGGCTGCGGCCGCGGGCGAGTGCGTCAAGACCGGCACCGTCTGCGTCGAGGCGGGCGGCACGCGGCTCGTGGACGGCATTCCCGTGACGCGGGACTGCTGGAGCGAGCGGGACACGTATGCGTGCCTTGAAGAAGACACGACCGAAAGCGGCTGCGCCGCGTTTGAATCGGCGCCTGAAACGGCCGCCTGCACCTTGGCTGAAGCGACGTGCGACGCGAAGGTGACGGACGCGGACACCGGACTTCAATACTGCCTCTCGGAAACCCAGCGCTGGCACTGCAAGGAGAAGATTGACCTTCCGAGCACGAACGCCGCGTGGGAGGGCGAGGGGCCGGTCACGATCGAAGCCGAAGACGCGACGGCGTGCGCGGCGCTTGCGGCTGACACGACGTGCCGGCGCGTCTCCCGCGCGTGCTCGGGATCGGGCGAAGCGAACTGCACCGTCACTTACGAGTGCGACGCCGTGGCGGCGACCGCCTGCTCACAGCTGGCGGCCGCAGGGTGCAAGGAAACGCAGGTCCCGGCGTGTGCGGACGGCAGCTCGGACTGCCGCGTGAAGACGGGGGAGATGGTGTGCGAAGGCGACCTTCCCGAGGTTGAGGGGGCGACGGTGACGCTTGACACGGTGACGAGCGTCTCCGGCACCGAAGTGAGCGCTGCGTCGTGTGCGCCCGCCGCGAGCGCCCGCTGCAAGGAGGTGACGAGCGTCTGCTCTGAAAAGGGCGGGCGCAAGGTCATCAACGGCCGCGTCTACTACGAGCGCTGCTGGGCCTACACGAAGACCTACGAATGCTCGGAGCCTGCGGCGTCGACCTGCGACGGGCTCGCGGCCGCCGGGTGCGAAATGATCGAGGAAGCGTGTTCGGAAGCAGCGTCGGACGGCACGTGCCTCATGACGACGCGCCGCTATCGCTGCCCGGGATCGGCCGGGGCGGAGGATGCTGACTACGAGGGAAGCGACAAGACGCCGGACGGCACCGTCACCGTGAGCAGCTGCGCCGAGGTTGAAAGCGACGAGGCCTGTTCGCTCAAAAGCGAGCGGTGCCTCGCTCAGGACGCGACGGACGCCACAAAGTGCAGCGAGCGCGAGATGACCTACGTCTGCGGCTCGGGCGACGGGGCGGTCGCGGACGACTGCGCTGCCATCGCCGCTGACGCCGCCTGCCGCGAGACGGACGCGCAGTGCCTGGGCTACGACGAGGCGGGGAATTGCACCATGACGACGAAGACCTACGTGTGCGAAGCGGCCGCGACGACGGAAAGCCTCGGGGAAGTCTGCGGCACGGACTTGTGTTTGGCGGGCGTGTGCCGGCCGCAGGCGGACGCGGAGGCGTCCGAGGACTTTCTGGAATCGGCGGCCGTATTGGAAATCATGCGCCAGGCGGGGGCCTACGGCGAAGTCGGAAACGGCCGGCTCTTCACGGGGGCGGCGAGCTCGTGCTCCGTCAAAGCCGCCGGGTTCTCCTGCTGCCGCACGGAAAACGCTGAAGTGACGTCCGGAATGTCGAATTCGCTCTTTTCGGTGGCTCTCACGACGGGGATCGACGCCGCCTGGCAGGGGATCAAGTACGTGGGAAGCCCCTACGTCTACGACCTGCTGTCGTCCTCGGAGAGTTCTGCCGCTTCGTGGCTCTTGACAAGGCTCTACGGCGACGCGGGCAGCGGCGTCTACACGCCGTCCTTTTCAATGTACGGCGTGACGGCGTCCGTGTCGGGCGGCTCCTTGACGCTCTCCTTTTCGCCGGGGTCGCTGCTTTTTTCGCTCGCGACCCAGATGGCGGCCGAATACTTCAGCTGCACGGACGAAGATCGGATGCACGCCCTGCGGCGCAGCCAGAACCTCTGCCACTACGTGGGGAGCTGGTGCAAGAAAAAGGGCGGATCGACGTGCCTCGAGAAAGAGGAGTCGTGGTGCTGCTTCAATTCGCGGCTTGCCTTGGTCGTTCAAACCGAAGGCCGAAAGCAATTGGGGATTGGCTGGGGCACGCCCGAGGCGCCGGCGTGCCGGGGGTTCACGATCGAGGAATTTCAGGCGCTTGATTTTTCAAAAATGGACTTGACGCCCGTCATCGCCGAGATGGCGCAGGAGGCCGCGAAAACCGTGGACTCCACCGCCACCGCGGCGCGTGCTCAAAGCCGCGTCGCGGAGACGGCGGCGGAGCCCGATGCGCAGTACCGGGAGCTCACGCCCTTCACAGGCAAGTGCGGGGCGGGCGGATTGTCCTCGGACTGCACGTCCTTGACGCTCACAGGAGGGGAGTCATGAAGCATTGGGTGATGCTGGCGGCGGTGATTTTTTCGGCGATCGCTCCAACTCAGGCTGCGGACTACTGGCGGGAGGACGTGTGGCGCGCCGCGGAGCGCCCCTTTCTCTACTACGGCGAGCGGGCGGCAAAGGACAAAAAGCCCGAAAAGACGCCTGCTGCGCCAGCCCCTGCGCCCTTGGCGAGCCTGGCGACCGTGGAAGAACTGCAGGCGGAGCGCACGCGGCGCTTGAACGAAGCGGTGATGCACCCCACGGAAGCAACGATTGCGGCCTACCTTGAAGTCAACGCTTACGTGAACGACAAGGCGGCGCGCTTTGCCGCGGGCTGGCGCGAGGTGCTGCTCGCACACCCCGAGTGGGACTGGACGGCGCAGCACCCGACGGTGAATGCGGCCTCGACGGCTCTCGCGCGTGAAGACGAGCGCCGCACAGACGAAGCCGCGGCGCTGCTTGGGCGCGACTGGGGGCTCCTTCTCTTTGCGGACGACTCGCGCTTGTCCGCCCTGATGCTTCCTCTTACTGAGCGCTTTGCCGCGCTCTACGGGATGGAGCTCGTGGTGGCCGCGGTGGGTAAGGGGCCGGTGCTTGCCCAAGACGATCCCTTGGTTGTGAAGCCCGACGCGGGGCTCCATCGCATCGCCGCGGGCGGCCTCTCGGTTTTTCCTGCCTTGGTGATGGTGCACCGCACGGAGCCGGATCTTTCCCGCGCCCGCCTCATCGCCACGGGCGCCGTGGACGTCGCCGAGCTCGCGCGCCGCGCGGTGCGGGCGGCCGGAGCCGACAACCCCGTCGTGCCGCGGGCGTTGCCCTTGAACTTTGCTCAAAATCCTCTGGGAGACACGCCATGAAGGTCGTGAAGCTGATTCTTTTGCTTGCCCTGACGGGCGCCGGCGTCGCGCACGCGGGCTTTGTCGCCGACTTCTACGAAGACGCCAAGTCGAACGCCAACGTCACCGCGGCCGGCATCCGCGAGTCGGGGGCCTTGAACACCGTGACGGGCGGGGGCTTCGTGTGGCGGCAGCCGCGGCGCGAATTCGTGCCCTTTGCCGTGACGCCTCCGAGCCTCAAGGCAGGGTGCGGCGGCATCGATCTTTTTCTGGGGGCTTTTTCGATCCCGAGCCGCGACGAATTTCTCTCCTTCCTGCGGGGCGTGGGGACGGCACTGCCGGGGCTTGCGTTTCAGCTGGCGCTCCAGACCATGGCGCCCGACTTGAACGAGCAGGTGAGCCGGTACGCGGACTTGATCCGCTCCTACACGAACCGCTACACGGACAGCTGCCAGGCGGCGCAGGCGCTTCTGGAAACCACGGGGGCGGCCGAGCACATCCGCCGCGCCGCCGAAGGCGCGAAGAACGCTCTTCGCAGCTCGGGCGCCGTGTCGGACCAGTCTGCGGCGGACGCTGCGGTGCGCGACAACGGCGGGAAGGCGATTTCAGCCGCGCCGGTGCGAACCGACAGCAGCGGGAACGTCGTGGACGCGGCGGAGATCAATCTCACCTGGTCGCTTTTAAAGAGCGGGACCCTTTCTGGCGACAGCTCCTTGCAGCGCGAATTGCGCGAAGTCATGATGACGCTGGTGGGCACCACGATCTTTACGAAGGAGGGCGAGGGCGAAGACGCCGTGATCGTTGCCGAGGAAATCGCCGGCGCGGACCTTCTGCCGGTGCTTTTTGGCGAAGTCCGCGAGGGCGCGGGGGCGGTGCGGCTGAAATGCGTTGAAGAAAAGCGGTGCCTTGCCGTCACGCAGACCGCGATGACGGACTTGTCCCTTGCGGACGAAATGAAGAAGGCGGCGAAAAACTACCTCGCGGCCTTGAAAAAGCGCGATCCGTCTCTGGTGAGCGCCGACGACCTGTACCTCTTGACCGGTCTTTCCTCCGTGCCGCTGCTGCGGGTCTTGAACCTCGCCTCCGTGTCCCTTTACGAAGGCATTGCGGACGACTTGGTGAACGTCTACGCCGAAGCGGCCGCCTACGAAGGGGTGGCGCGGGCGGTGGAGGGGCTCGCGGGCGACCTGCGCACCGTGCTCGCTTCCAGCGCCGCGGGCGGAATTTCCGCCGAGCACGCGCGGCACGTGAAGGGGCTGCAGGCGGCGCTCTCCGCGGTGGAGACGCGGCTTTACGAGCGCACGGACCGGATGTCGCAGGCGATGGCGCGCGCATCCGGGATTCTGCTGCAGCTGGAGCACATCGAAAAAAGCCTCAAGACAAACGGCGCGGAGGCGCTGCAGCGCACGCTCCCCGCAGGGCTCAAGTAGGAGGACGGCATGGCGGATTTCACGTTTCATGCGCTGGGGAACGCCGATCAGGTGCGGGACCTCTTTGAAGGCATCGTCTGGGTGACGGGGCAGGGAGACTACGCGCTGGTCGCGGCCTTTCTCGTGACCGCGGGCTTCATCGTGGTGCTCGCCTCGGGTTCGGTGCGCGCCGACGGGCGCTCGGCGATCCCGTACTTTGCCTCCGCGGTGCTCTTCTGGTTTGCGTGCGCGGTGCCCACAGCGGGCGTCGTGATCGAGGACAACCGCACGGAGGCGGTGACGGTGGTGGACAACGTGCCGCTGGGGGTCGCCTTCACGGCGTCTGTGGCGAGCGCCCTGGGGCTGTGGCTTGCGGAAGGGTACGAATCCGCGTTCGTGCCGGTCGCGTCCGCCCGCTTCACGCGCTTCGGGGCCGTCTACCCCGAGCGCGTCGCCGAAGCTCTTAAATCCGCGGGTCCCGTCACGACGGAGGCAAGAAGCCTTTTGTCGGCCGTGGCCTCGGCGTGCATCGTCCCCGAAGTCGTCACCGACGAGGCGAAGGCTGGGGCGCTGGTGAAAAGCGGCGATCTTTGGGCGACGGTTGCCGCCGAAGGCTGGGTGAACCCCGCTCGCGCGGCGGCGCTGCCCGACGGCACCGTCGCCTACTGCCCGGCGGCGATGGCCAAGCTTGCGGAAACGCTGGAGAAAGTGGAGCTTCCTGCCTTGAAGCGGATTTTGGGCGCCAAGCTCGCCCCGGACTGGCCGGACCCCGCCGGGGTGCTCGCCCAGTCCGTGCCGCAGGCGGAGAGCCTGATGTTCGGCGTGTCGCGGAACTTGGACGCGAGCCTTCGGCACGCTGTTCTCATGACGTCCGTCACCGAGGCCGCGGCCCGGGCGGCGAGCGAAGGGGACCCCACGCTTGCCCTCGCCGTGGGGCTCTCGCAGGCGCAGGGGAATCTGGCAAGCGAAATCAACTACCGCACGATGGCGAAAATCGGCGCGGACTTTCTTCCCAAGGTGCGAAACAGTCTGGAAATCGTGGTGATCGGCCTCTTTCCTGTCGTGGTGCTCCTCGCCCTCGTGTCCGGCCACGCCCTGGGGCGCGTCGTGAAGAGCTGGCTCATGCTTCTCGCCGCCCTGGAGCTCTGGCCCTGCGCGGCGTCCCTGGTCAACTTTCTCATGATCGAGCGCGACGCGGGCGTCTTTGAAGCTTTGATCCAGGCCTACGGGGCGGATTCCTTGGAAGCCGCGGCCGTCATCCGCGAAACAGGCGCGAGCGCTCAGGCGGTGGCGGGGGCGCTCATGATGTCGGTGCCCATGGTCTGCTACATGGCGGTCTGCGGGGGCACGATGGCAATCGGCTCCATGACCGCCGGGCTCGTGGCGCCCGCGCAGTCCGCAGCGCAGAGCCAGGGGGCGGCCTTGGCGGCCGGGAACATCGCGCAGGGGAACGTGAATCTCGGGAACGTCTCCGCCAACAACGTGTCCGCCAACAAGGCGGATGCGTCCGTGCGGGCGGCGCAGGCTTCGACCGTCGCGACGCAGTCGGCGTGGGGCGTTGCGACGCGCGCGGCAGGCGGGGAGGTGACGGGCCTTGCGAGAACCGGCGTCAACCTCGGCGTCTCGGCCGCCGCGGGCGAATCCTTTGACCGGCGGCAGGCGTCGGACTACGCCTCGTCGCACGCGGGTGCGACGGTGGAAAGCGCGCGCTTCACGGATGCGACGAGCACGACGGACGCGACATCGGCGCGCCGCGCCTTCTCGAGGGCTTTGAACGACGCCGTGGCGGAAAGCCTCTCTCATGGGGGCGCGTGGTCGCAGACCGCGTCGTCTTCGGCCGGGCGCTCCGTCACCGAAGGGACGGACTGGGCGCGGATGGATCAGGTCACGGAAGGCACCACCGTGCAGTCGCAGGGAAGCTGGTCGGCGGGAGTGCGGCTCCCGGCCTGGGCGCCGCAGTCAGCCGCGGGGACGGCAGACGAATCGGCGGGTCAGACGTCGTCCTTGCTCACGTCGGCCGCGACGGTGACGCCCGCCGCCTTGGCAGCGTCCGCGGGAAAGACCGCCGGGAAGGCGCCGGCGGCCGCGGCGCCAGGGATGCCGTCCGTCGGGGTTCGGGGCGCCGTGCAGGCAAGCGACGCCCAGACCCTCATCGATCAGGCGACGGGGCGCACGGCGGCTGCGGGCACTCTGGAAAGCCGCGAGGCGCAACAGATCGTGAAGGACGCGGCAGCGCGAATCGCCGCGACGCACTCGGACGCCGCGGTGCGGCAGACGGCGGCGGATTTCGTGCAGAGCCTCTCACGACAGCAGACGGCGTCCTCCGACCGCTCGACCGCAGTCACGGATTCCGCGTCGGCGTCAACGTCCCTGGGCGAAGCGCGCGCCGGGCGAGTGGCGACGACGGTGGACGAAACGCCCGACCTGATGCGCGAGGCGGTGCGGCGCTTCGGATCCGCCGAAGGCGCCCTGAGGGCCTTGAATGCCGGATCGGGACGCGCTGATCTCGCCTCGGACCATCAATTCGCGCGCGAGGACGCGGCGGCTGCGGGCGAAGCCTTCGGCGCCGGTGCCTTTGCGTCACCCGCCGGCCACGCGGCGGATGCGGTGCAAGGCATGCAAAACCGCCTCGTCACGGACCGCTCACTCTTTGCGGGCGCCGTCAGGCGGGCGGCGTCGCCTGTTCGAGAAGCGGCGGGCCGGATTCAGAAAGACGCCGAGGCGCGCCCCGCGGGTGCGGCAACGACGGAAGCGGTGGTTGACAAAACGGCGGACGTGGTCGAAGGGCGGCTGGCTTCGGGCGCCGAGGAGACCGCCTTTCGGCGGGGGCTCCTTCTCATCGCCCGCGAAGCCTACCGGCAGGACAACGCCTCGACGAACTACGCCTTGGTGAACGCCTTTTTGGCGGGCGTCGGTTATCAGAACGCCGGGTCGCTGCAGCAGTCCGTGAAGGACAGGGCGGCGTCGGATCCGAAATTGAAGTCCGCCATCGCGGCGGCGGGCGCGGGGGCGGCCTCTGAACTCTCGTCCGAGGACTGGTCAGCGCTTGTGAAGGCCGCGAGAGGCTCGTGAATCGCGTGCAAGGGGGAGAGGGGATCGGCGGCGTCCGCGGGATTCGCGCCCCGAACGAGCGGGGCGGCTGCGGCGCCGGCGGCCTGAAGGAAAAGCCTTTGGAAGGCGGTCAAAAAACGCGCCGCGGCCCGGCGCACGGGGGAAAACTGTGGCTTCATCTTCGTCTCTGGCTAAATAACCCAAATCCCCGGGACGCGTCGGTCTCGGCTTTCATTTTGGGAAGAGTCTACTGGGGCGAGGCTCTGAAGGGAAGTGCTGGTAACAATTTTGATACGGAAGGCGTGTTTTGACCGAATTGATACGGAAGTGACGCAAATGACGGAAAAGAAAGGAAAATCGATGGATGACGGAGACCGAGTCATGGAGGCGGGCTGGCGCTTCTGGGAGACGCGCTGCGGCGTCGTGCGGATCTGGCGCGAGGGGGAGAAGAAGACTTTGGCAGAGTCCGTGCGCGACGAGCCGGGGATCTACGTGCAGGCGCGCCGCGGCCTGTGCTTTTACGTGGGCCTGTCCGTGGACGTCGCGCAGCGCCAGCAGCAGCACGCGGAAAACAGCGTTGACATCGTGGCGCTCGGGGTGCTGCGGATGCCTGGGGCCCTGCCCGCCGAGCTGCAGGCGAAGGAAACGGAACTCATCGCGGCGGGGCTTGCAGCGGGGCTGCCGCTGGCGAACCTGGACAAGATCACGAAGGCGAAAGCGGAATTGAAGGCCGCGGACCTCGCGGCGACGGTGGCGGAGGGCTTCACGCCTGCAGACCTCTCGCGGTTTCTCGCGGACTGCTGGGGGCCGCAAGGGCTCGCGGCCGCGAGACGCCGGCTGACGGCCGATCAGACAAAGGACGAGAAGGAAGCGCAGGCGGCCTTCGAGGCGCTCCAAAAGGACGGGGACTTTCATCGGCTTCTCTGGCTGGCGGCCCGCCTCATGGCGGCGCTTCCTGACCGCTGGCGCCACGCCGGGCGGCGCTGGGCGCTCGAAGTGCACCGCCCGGCCGCGGCGCCGTCGTTAAGCGCCGGACGGGGCGCCCCGCTTCTCACGCTCAGAACCGGGACGGAGGCGCTTCTTGCCGTGCGAAAGCAGTGCCGAAGCGGCGTCTGCGAGCGCAATGCCACGCTGCGGCTTGCGTCAGCGCCCCTCGTCGCGCGCTGGGGGCGGATCGAAGACGCGCAGTCCGCCTTGGGAGGGGCGCACTGGCTCGTGGTGTTCGGGGACGATCTCGCGCACCGCTATGCGGATGTTCTCAAGGCAAGCCGCCGGGATCCGGCGCGGCGGCAGGATGCCGTGAGCGCTGGGACGGGC
>CAVACW010000037.1:0-22621 GCA_963587345.1 uncultured Oscillospiraceae bacterium
TTGAACCGAGGCTTGCCTTTGCTTTCAAAGAGCCATGCCTTCCAGCTTCGGAACAGATTGTCTGCCAGTACTTGCCCCATGTCGCTGTGGAGTTGTTCTTTCCGACCGCACTTGTCCGCGTGGTCTTTCAGAATCTTCTCGAAGTCATTGGCGGAGGCAATATGAAAGCGCTCAGACAACGCCGCAAACGCCTCGGTGCGCGCCTTGCCCTTGGACATGGCGCAGGCGGCTTTCCATTCCGGCGTCTGCTTCATTTGCTCTCGACGACCGAGTGCAGTGCCGAGCGTCGCATTGACGAGCCGTCTGCCGAGATCGAAGGCAAATTCCAGACGCTTGCGCCCCTTGCTGCCAATGCGCAAGGGAAGCTCAAGAACAAAACAAGGATTTTCGGTAGAGGCTGTCATGTCGTCATTATGCGCCTAGGTCAAAGAAGGCGCTTTTCGCATTCCTCCCACGACTGAAGTCGCGTGCTTCCTGCGTATTCTTCTGTGAAGCCGAACATGGAGGCAAATGGCGGCTTTGACGAGAGGTTCGTTGCGATGGAAAACCCCGATGTCATCGAGTCAAGTGAAATTGAGGTCACTCCCGTGATGTAAACCTGCTCAATGGGACCTTTCGTTGCGGCAGACTTTACGGTGCTGTAGAAGTTTTCCAGACGCCGCCGTTCGTCGCAAGCGCCTTGAACCCCTCCACGTCGGAGGCAAGGATCTCGTTGGTCGCCTGGTCGTATTCGTCGATGATGAGATAAATGCTGCCCGTAAACCGGTTCTTGAATTCCCGCAGGAATTCGCTCAAGAGCGCAGCGGCGTCCGCAAAGGGCTGGCGCACAAGCGCCAAGCCGGCGGGAAAGTCATAACGATTGCAGAAGTCGTTGAGGCCGAATTTGACCTTGGTGATGAAGCCCTCGGCGAAGTGATCTACGGAGATTCCGTAAAAATCAAACCACAGGACGTAGTAAGAATTGGCATGCGCCGTCTTGTGACGAGCGATGTAGGTGCCGGCGAAATTTGCTTCGAACGCTTCCTTTGCGGCAATGTCGTAGTACGCCTGCAGCGTTTCGGTGAAAAGACTCTTTCCGAAACGACGCGGGCGCGCAATGAAGGGGAACTTCACCTTGGCAAGCTCAAGTTTCTCGATGAAGCGGGTTTTGTCCACATAGGCGTACCCCTCCGTTCGGACGGCACTGAACCGTGCAATTCCGTAGGGAGAGGCCTTGAGTTTGACTGAAGACGTCATGCTGTTTTCCTTCCGACCTCAGCCGATTGTCTGAGGCGCCTGAACCGGCCACATTACACGGGCCATGGGGTATTTACATGTTGTCGATCGAGAGGCCGCGGATGGAGAGATCGAAGGCCTGCAGTGACTTGTTGGTTCGGAGGAAGGCTTCAGCCTTCATTCGCAGCTTGACTTCGTCGTATTTCTTTGCGTTGAGCTTCACTTCGGCGATTTCGAGCTTCTTCGTTTGGCGATTGAGGGCGGCGACGTCAATTTCGTTGACGCCGCTTTTGTCCCACCAGCCGCCGACGCTTTCCCATTGCGGATCCGCTTGATAGGCGGACAAGAACCAGCGCTCGAGACTTCGTCCCAGAAACTGACTGAGGTTAGTCTGGCAGTAAGTGCGGGCCGCCGCCCAGTTGCCAGCCTCAATCAATTGGCTGAGGTTTCCCTGGCAGTAAGCGCGGGCCGCCGCCCAGTTGCCAGCCTCAATCATGCGGCGCGGATCGGCGGGCGTAATGAAGGTGAGCCAGAAGAGGAAGTACTGGTCGCAGATGGCGTACTTGGTGTTCTTTTTCTTGTCTTCGTCGTGCAGGAGCGGCTGGAGCCGGCGAATGATGCCGAAGCGCTCAAGCCGTGTCATGTACGGCGTGAACTGAGTGGTCGTCTTGACGCGGTCCTCAATTTCCGACCATTTGGTGGCGCCACTGGCGATGGCGCGAAGGATCGCAAAATAGGTAGGGGCTTCGGCGCGGAATTCGTTGGAAAGATAGATGTCGCCCTCGTAGCGCAGCCAGGCTCCGGCGGCGGAGAAGACGATGTCCAGAACGCCTTCGGTGCTGAGCCGGTCGGATTCAGCGAGAAGCGTCAGGTACTGCGCGACGCCGCCTGTGAGCGAATAAACGGCGAGAAGGTCGGCGTTCGTTGCGGCCGGATTCTCCGTGCGAACGATTTCCTTGATGACGGCGGGGGCAAAGGGCTTTACGTCAATCAGCCCGGAGGGGCGCCCGTAAA
This sequence comes from uncultured Oscillospiraceae bacterium, assembly GCA_963587345.1. Classification (GTDB taxonomy): domain Bacteria; phylum Pseudomonadota; class Gammaproteobacteria; order Burkholderiales; family Burkholderiaceae_F; genus Duodenibacillus. Next base: position 2,230 of record CAVACW010000037.1, read on the forward strand.
GCGGCTGGCTGTTGTCGCCGAAGATTTCCTCCATGGCGCTCAGGATGGAGCCGCTCATGACGAGAAGCATCCGAGACGCCTTCCTTTTCAAGTCCCAGACTTTCTGCAACTGGGACCAGGTTCGGGGCGCCATCAGATTGAAGTCCTGGCATTCGTCGATGATGCACACGCATTCCCGCTGGCGCGAAAGAGACAACAGATAGTTCACCAGCTCGGCGACGGTGGCGACGGCGGGCGGAAACTCCACGTCGTAGGCGCGGCAGACGTCGGCGAGCCAAGTGGCGACAAGCTCCTCTTCGGTCGCACGGCGCTCCACAAAGAAGTAGAAGACAGGAATGCTGGCTTTGGCCTCTTCAAAAGCCTTCAGGATGAGCGTCGTCTTTCCGACGCGGCGACGCCCGATGATCGTCACCATCTGGGAGACGTTCTTCGTTCTGACGATCTGCAGGTAGTTGCGCAGGGCGTTCAGTTCCTCTTTGCGGCCGTAGAAGCGCATGATGATCACTCCGATGCTGGGATGATGATGCAATCCTAACATAAAGCAGTTTTAAGTTAAAATGAATTTAAGTTAAAATCGTTTTAACTCTATTCCCGCTGAACAGGAGTGAGCCATGCAGGTCGGCGAGCGCAAAGCAACGGCCGCGCTTGAGCATGTCAAGGCGGCCGTTGTCGTGAGGAAATTGGCGGAACGCTTATGCCGGCAGATGTGTTTGCGACGCCGCCCGTCAGCAGACGTCCGCCTTCGCGTCCTTTGTCACCGCCGTGAAGAACTCGTAGCGCTCGGGCGTAATTCGCCCTTCGTCCACGGCGACTCGCACGGAGCAGCCCGGCTCATGAAGGTGCGAGCAGTTGTAAAAGCGGCAGCCTTCGGCGCACGAAAGAATGTCGGGCATCGCCCGCAAGACGTCGTTTCTAGTGACGTGCGCGAGGCCAAATTCCTGGAACCCCGGCGAATCGATGACGGCGCTTTCTTTGTCCCCAATTGTCGCGCGGTAAAGGCGCGTGGCGGTGGTGGTCTGCTTGCCAAGGTCAAGCGCTTCTGAAAACTCCCGCGTCGCCGCCTGTGCTTCAGGAATGAGGGCGTTGAGAATCGTGCTTTTGCCCATGCCAGACTGGCCGATGAGAAGCACGGTCTTTCCGGCAAAAAGCGGAGCAAGCGTAGTGATGGTGGCTTCCGTGTCTTGAGCCGTGAGGGCGATCGCGGGGCAACCGTCCCGGTCGTTTAATTCCTGGGCGAACTGATCCGCCGCTTCGCGGCCTTCCGCGAGGTCCGCCTTGTTGCGAATCGCCATGACGTCGATGCCGGCCGTTTTGGCGGCGACGACCGCACGCCACACGAACCATGGGTTGAAGGTGGGGCGAGGCGCAAAGACGACGGCGACAAGGTCGATGTTGGAAGCGAGCTCCTTGATGCGCCACTCATCGCTGCGAAAGAGGAGGTTCGTTCGTGGCTCGATCGCTTCAACAGCGAGCGTCTTTCCGTCCGCGGGCGTGCAGGTGACGCGGTCACCCACGACCACGTCGCCCTTTTTGCCGCGGCGGCGGGCCTCATAGACCGTGCCGTCGTCCGTCTGGGCGTAGTAGTGGCGGCCGTGGCCGGCCATGATGCGGGCGGAGATTGTCGGCATTTATCGGTTTCCTTTCACGGCGGCGCCGGGGATGGGGTTGAAGCTCACGGCGCGCGAAGCGAGCGCCGCGCGTTCTCGCAGGGCGAGGGTGCGCTCGCGCCAGAGGCGGGCGTTCTTTTCGTTGCGGTCGTGCCGGCGCTGCGCGATGACGGCGGCAAACTGGCCCGCCAGGTCGCCTTCTAAAGTCGTGCGGGCCGTCTGAGCCGCGCGCTTTAATTTCTGCTCGTCAATGAAGGCTTGCGTGATGCGCTGCGTCACGTGGGGGCGGATGTGGTTTGCGAGCGAAAAGAAGCGGCTCGGCGTGAGAGTGTTCCGATAGTCGTGGTGCAGCTTCACGGCGGCGCGGATGAAGGGCTTGGAGCCCACAAGCCGCACGGCGTAGGCATCTTCGTCAAAGTCAAGCAGCCGTGTGAAGGCGTGGATCCCGAGAACGAGCGGATAAAAGACCACTGGCACCACGGTCGCCGTGATGAGCAGAAGGAGCCCTGGGTTTACGGAGCCATGCACGACCGCCAAAGCGGGATTGATGTTCAAGGCCGAATAGAAGTCGGGCCAGATCGCAAGAAGCGAGAAGCCCCACCAGAAAAGGGTGGAGAACGTCGCAAAGAACACGAAGAGCACGGGCTTGTGCCAGCGGTTGATGCGGCCCGAGGCGCAGGCGACGACGGCGAGAAGCTCGTCTTCGGACAATTGCGTCAGCGCTTCTTCAAAGACGACGAGGCGCCGGGGCCGGAAGGGGCGCCGGCAGAAGTAGGCGTTGCCGTGGCGCCAGCCCGATGGCCTTTTGCCAATGCAGATCTCGGTGTTCTCCATGTCCTCCGTTTTGAGGAAGGCTTGAATGGCGTTTTTCATGGGGCCGTCTGCCATGGGGACGACCGATTGGGCGTAGCCCGTCACCCAGCCGGTCTTTAAAAAAATCCGCCACGCAAGCCACGCCACCGACACGATGGCGATGAGCTTCCACCAGACGTAGCTGGCGATGTTGAGAATGTAGAGGGCGCCCAAAAGAAGCGGCACGGCGACCAAAAGGCCCGTCGCGGTGTCCGCAAGCTTTTCCTTAATCCACGCAGAAGAGCGCTTCTTCTCGTACCCGTAGCGCTCGTTGATCCGAAACTGCTTCCACCACGCCAGAGGAAAGTCGATCACGGCTAGGACGAACATCACCGTAAAGCACATCGTGAATTGGGAAAGGAGTCCCGAGCCCATCACGGCCATGGTGCCGGCGGCGAGGAAATTGAAGCCGTTCCCAAGCGTCAACAGGAGGCAGATGATGGCTCCGAGGTAGGCGTTCACGAGGTCCGCCTGCGAGGTTTCTCCGGTGTAGTCCGCCGCCTTGCGGTGCAGGGCGAGGGGCACGCTGCTTCGGAAAGCCGCCGGAAGCTTGTCCGCGGCGTGTTCGGCGGAGCGCACCTGCGCGATCGTAAGCGCTGTCTGCATGCAGACGTAGAAGGCGACGAGGCCCACGAAGCAGGCGTTGAGAAAATGAGCGATGTCGGACATGACCGAGGTAGAATGGACAAATCAACCAATAAGAATAGCGGCTTTGCGCTCGTTTGTGAACGAGGGCCGGGCCCCAAATTGAAGCGAGATTTTTCATCATGGCAACTATCGAACGCGATCCGCGCTACAGCGACACCAACCTCATCTGGATTGACATGGAGATGACGGGCCTGCAACCCGAGGTGAACCGCGTGCTGGAAATTGCGGCGATCATCACGGACGCGCAGCTCAACATCCTCCACGAAGGCCCCGTGATCGCGATTCATCAGACAAAGGAAGTTCTGGACGGCATGGATGCCTGGAACACCGAGACGCATACGCGGTCGGGCCTTGTGAAGCGCTGTTTGGAGAGCACGATTGACGAAGAGGCGGCGACGGACTTGTGCCTTGAAGTCTTCAAGAAGTTCGTTCCGGCCGGCAAGGCCCCGATGTGCGGCAACACGATCGGCCAGGACCGCCGCTTCATGGCGCGCTGGATGCCGCGGCTGGAAAACTATTTCCACTACCGCAGCATCGACGTCTCCACCTTGAAGGAGCTCGCCAAGCGCTGGAAGCCTGAGGCGGTCGCAAGCTTCAAGAAGTCCACGCGTCATGAGGCGCTTTCGGATATTCAGGAGAGCATCGACGAGCTCATCCACTACCGCAAGACGATCATGACGATCTGATTTCCGGCCGCTTGGGCGCCGGAAGCGTGAAATTCGGGCGGAGACTTTGAAGTTTGCCGCCCGATTTCTTTGCGGCGGACGCGCCGGCCGCTACAATCCGCCGACTGTTTTCAATTCTCACCATCGATTCTTATGGCTGTCCGCAAGCGAAATTCTGACTATCAGGAATCCTCCATCCGTGTTCTGAAGGGGCTTGAGCCCGTGCGCCAGCGCCCCGGGATGTATACCCTCACGGACAATCCTCTTCATATCATTCAGGAAGTGATTGACAACGCGAGCGACGAAATTCTCGCGGGGTTCGGCACGTCGATCACCTTGACGCGCGGCGCCGACGGCACCATCACGGTGGAGGACGACGGTCGCGGCATTCCGACGGGCATTCACCCCACGGAGGGCGTGCCGACGGTGGAATTGGTCTTCACCCAGCTTCACGCGGGCGGCAAGTTCGACAAAACCTCAGGCGGCGCCTATACGTTCTCAGGGGGCCTCCATGGCGTGGGCGTCTCAGTGACCAACGCCCTGTCGCTTACGATGGACGTCACCGTCTGGCGGGAAGGGCAGGAGTTTGACATCGGCTTTGCCGGGGGCGACGTGGTGCGCCCCTTGACGGCCAAAAAGAGTCCGAGACCGAAGAGCGCCACCGGCACGCGCGTCACCTGCCGGCCGGATCCCAAGTACTTCGATTCAGCGGAAATTCCGGAAGCGTCGCTCGTGCGCCTTTTAAAGAGCAAGGCGGTGCTGCTTCCGGGCGCCTCCGTCACTTACATCAACGCCGTGACGGGCGCTGAGCAGCACTGGAAGTACGAAGGGGGGCTCAAGGAGTACCTTTTGGCGGAAGTGCCGGATCCCGCCGTGGTGCCCGCCTTTGAGGCGCAGGGCTGGGCCGACGAGACGACGGAGGGCTTTGCCGCTGGCGAAGGCGCCGCGTGGGTGGTGCTCTGGACCGAGGAAGGGGGGCTCACCCGCGAGAGCTTTGTGAACCTCATCCCGACGCCCGCGGGCGGCACGCATGAAGCGGGCCTTCGCGACGGGCTTTTCGGCGCCATGAAGGCCTTCATGGAGGCGCACGGCCTCATGACGAAGGGCGTGAAGCTTCTCGCTGAAGACATCTTTGCGCGCGCGAGCTTTATTCTCTCCTGCAAGGCGCTCGATCCGCAGTTTCAGGGGCAGACGAAGGAGAAGTTGACGAGTCGCGACGCCCTGCGCCTCGTATCGGGCTTCGTTCGCCCGCAGTTTGAATACTGGCTGAACGATCACGTCGACGAAGGCAAGAAGCTTGCCGAACTTGTGATCGATCAGGCGAAGAAGCGCCAGCGCCAGGCGCAGAAGGTGGAAAAGAAGAAGAGCTCTTCGGTGGCGGTTCTGCCCGGCAAGCTCACCGACTGCGAAAGCACGGACATCACGCGAAACGAGCTTTTCTTGGTGGAGGGTGACAGCGCCGGCGGCACCGCCAAGCAGGGCCGCGACAAGGAGTGCCAGGCCATTCTCCCTCTGCGAGGCAAGATCCTCAACACGTGGGAGGTGGAGAACGATCGCATCTTCGCCTCTCAGGTCATTCACGACATTGCGGTGGCGGTGGGGGTGGATCCCCACAAGCCCGGCGAAGACGCGGACTTGAAGGGCCTGCGCTACGGCAAGATCTGCATTCTGGCGGATGCCGACGTGGACGGAAGCCACATTCAGGTGCTTCTTTTGACGCTTTTCTACCGGCACTTCCCGAGCTTGATCGAGCAGGGCCACGTCTACATCGTGCAGCCCCCGCTTTTCCGCGTGGACGTGCCCAAGACCCGCACAAAGCCCGCGAAGAACATCTATTGCCTTGACGACAAGGAGCTCACGCGCACCTTGGCCAAGCTGAAGAAGGACGGCTTTTCCGAAGACAAGCTCGTCGTCTCCCGCTTCAAAGGCTTGGGCGAAATGATGGACGACCAGCTTCGCGAGACGGCGTTTGAACCCGACACGCGGCGCCTCTTGCCGGTCACGATGGGCGACGTCGCTCGCGGCGCCACGGACGAGGTGATGAGCCTTTTGATGGCCAAGGGCGAAGCCGCCGGCCGCCGCGTCTGGATGGAGCTCCACGGCGACGATGTGGAAGTTGACGTTTAAGGAATGCGGCCCGTGGTGACGGCGATTCTTTCAGAAATCACGCAGACGCCGCTTGCGGCGATGCTGGCGGCGGGGCTCGCGCTCCTTCTGGCAGCTCTGGTGATTCTTGCGGTGCTTTTGGTGCGCACGTCGCGCGCTGCGGCGCGCGAGGCGGCCTTTGGCCGTGATCTCGTGGCGGCCCTGCAGGAAGCGCTCGAAAAGAACCAGCACGAAGACAGCACGACGCTTGCGGTGCAGATGAACGCGGTGCGAAGCGACCTGATGGCGGTGAGCGACGCGATCAAGCACGAGCAGCATGCGACGGCAATGGGGCTCGCGGACCGGCTTTCTCACGTGCAGGAAGCGCAGGGGACGCGCGACCGGGACATGCTGCAGGCGGTGGCAGACTTGAGAGCCGAAGTTGCGCGGCAGCTCGCCGTCGTGCGAGAGACGAACAGCGCGGCGGTTGCCGCCGTGCAGGCGACGGTGGAGGAAAAGCTTCAGGACACGCTTTCTGCGCGCCTCACGGAAAGCTTCAAGACGGTGGAGGCGCAGCTCTCTGCCGTTCACCGGGGGCTGGGGGAAATGCGCGAAATGGCGCAGAACGTGGACGGCCTGCGGCGCATTCTCACGAACGTCAAGACCCGCGGCACCTTTGGCGAAGTGCAGCTCGCGATGATTTTGTCGGACCTTCTGACGCCCGAGCAGTACGACGTCAATGTGGCGACGAGGCCGAAGTCTTCGGAGCGCGTGGAGTTCGCGGTGAAGCTTCCCGGGCGTGGCGCGGGCGAAACGGTGTACCTGCCGATTGACGCAAAGTTCCCCTTGGAAGACTATGAGCGGCTGTTGGCGGCTTCGGACGCCGCAGACGCCGAAGGCGTCGCCGCGAGCGTGAAGGGCTTGGAGAACCGCATGGTGCTGGAAGCCCGCAAGATTCGTGAGAAGTACATCGAAGTGCCGTACACGACGGAATTCGCGGTGCTTTACCTCCCGGTCGAAAGCCTCTGGGCGGAAGTGCTGAAGATTCCGGGGCTCGTGGAGCGCCTGCAGCGCGAATGCCACGTGACGGTGGCGGGGCCGACGGTTCTGGCGTCGCTTTTAAACAGCCTGCAGATGGGATTTAGGACGCTCGCGATCGAAGAAAAGAGCGCCGAAGTGTGGCGGCTTCTGGCGGTCGTGAAGACGGAGTTCGAGCGCTTTGCGGATGCCGTGAGCAAAGTGGAGAAGCGCATTGAAGGGGTGACGGGGGACCTGTCGCAGCTTCGAACGCGCACGAATGTAATGAACCGGCGGCTGCGGGACATCAATCCCGAAGGCGCCGTGACGCTGGAGGCCGCAAGCGCCGCTGGCGAGAAGAGCGAAATTTGAATAACGCCGATTATTTTTGGTGAATGATCATGACGAAACGTGAGTCCGATATGCCGGAACTGTTCCCGATGGACGACGCGCCGGCAGCGGCGGCGCCCGAGGAAGTGAAGCCGCAGGAGGCGGCCGCCGCCGAAGAGGCAGAGGCGGCCGGCGAGGGGCCGAAGAGCCTGCTCCCTGAAGCGCTGCAGGGCGACCTGCCTCCCAAGGGCGGCGACGCCGAAGAGCTCACGCTTGCGCACTACGCGGCGCGTGCCTACCTTGAGTACGCGCTTTCCGTGGTGAAGAGCCGCGCGCTTCCGGACGTGGTGGACGGCATGAAGCCCGTGCAGCGCCGCATTCTCTACGCGATGCAGCGCCTGCATCTCACCGCCGCGGACCGGTATTCGAAGAGCGCCCGCGTCGTGGGCGATGTGATCGGCAAATACCACCCGCATGGCGATCAGGCCGCTTACGACGCCATGGTGCGCATGGCGCAGCCCTTCTCGATGCGCTACCCCCTGGTGGACGGCAAGGGCAACTTCGGCAGCCGCGACGGCGACGGGCCGGCCGCCATGCGATACACGGAAGCCCGCTTGCAGAAGTTGGCAGGCCTCTTGCTCGACGAAATTGACAGCGACGACGTCGACTTCATCGCCAATTACGACGGCACGCTTGAGGAGCCCACCGTGCTCCCCGCCAAGCTCCCGCTCATTCTCTTAAATGGCGCGAGCGGCATTGCCGTGGGCATGGCGACCGAAATCCCGCCCCACAACCTGAAGGAGGTCGCGCAGGCGGTGCTTCTGTTGCTGGAGAAGCCGCAGGCGACCTTGGATGAAATCCTCGCGGTGCTGCCGGCGCCTGACTTCCCGGGCGGCGCCCAGATCATTTCGTCTCCCGCGGAAATCCGCGCGGCCTACGAAACAGGCCGCGGCAGCTTCAAGATGCGCGCCCGCTACCATTTTGAAGATCTGCAGCGCGGGCAGTGGCAGCTCGTCGTGGACGAACTTCCGCCCGCCGCGTCATCGCAGTCGGTGTTGTCGGAATTGGAAGAACTCACCAACCCCAAGCCCAAGACAGGAAAGAAGGCGCTCACTGCCGAGCAGCAGCAGACGAAGGCCGCGATGCTCGCGATTTTGGACAAGATGCGCGACGAGAGCAGCAAGGAAAAGCCCGTGCGCCTCGTGTTCGAGCCAAAGACCTCAAAGATCGATCGCGACGTCTTTGTGAACACGCTCTTGGCGCAGACGTCCTTGGAATGCAACGCGCCCTTGAACCTCGTCATGATCGGCACGGACGGCCGTCCGGCGCAAAAGGGCCTGCAGACGATCCTCTCCGAGTGGGTCACGGCCCGCATGGGCATCGTGCGCGCCCGAACCGAGGCGAGGCTCGCGAAGGTAAATGACCGCCTGCACATTTTGGAAGGCCGCACGATTTGCTGCGACAACATCGAGCGCGTGATTGAAATCATCCGCTTTGAAGAAAAGCCCGACCTGGTGTTAAAGAAGGAATTCAGCCTCTCGGACATTCAGGTCGAAGACATTCTGAACCTGCGCTTGCGCCAGATTGCCAACCTTGAGTACGAGAAGATCCAGAAGGAAATGGCAGATCTTCGCGACGAGAAGGCGCAGCTTGAGAAGATTCTCGGCGATGAAAAGGTTTTAAAGCGCGTCATCGCCAAGGAAACGAAGGAGGCCGCCAAGACCTACGGGGACGACCGCCGCACGCTCGTGGAAGAAGCGAAGAAGGCCGTCGTCACGCAAAGCGTCGTGAACGAGCCGATGACGATCGTCATCTCGCAAAAGGGCTATGTGCGCGCCCGCACGGGACACGGGCACGACGCGACCCTCATGAATTTCAAGGTAGGGGATGCGTTCTTGACGTCTCTGGAATGCATGTCGGCGGACACGCTGGTCGCGGTGGGGAACAACGGCCGCACGTATTCCGTCGCGGTGAGCCAGCTCCCGAGCGCCCGCGGGGACGGGCTCCCGGTCGCAAGCTTCATTGAACTCGAAGCCGGCACGGAGATCGTGGGCTACTTGGCCGGCAAGGGCGACGAAGCCGTGGTGCTCGCAACCGACAACGGCTACGGCTTGAAGTGCCGCTTGTCGGACCTCTTCTCCCGCATGAAGGCAGGCCGCGTCTTCGTAAAGCCCGACGAGGGAGCGACGCTTTTGCCGCCTTGGATGGCGACGGCCGCGACGCCGCAATTGGCGTGCCTTTCCGAAGAGGGCCGGCTTCTCGTCTTTGACTTGGAAGAGCTGCGTGAACTCAACGGCGGCGGCAAGGGCGTGATCCTCATGGGGTTGAACGACGGCGAAAAGCTGATCGCCGTGCTCCCCGTCTCCACCGCCGGGTGCCTCGTGACGGGACAGGGGCGCAGTACGCTGCGGCAGAAGACGCTCTCAAAGAGCGACTGGCTCGAATTCTTCGGTCACCGTGCGCGCAAGGGCAAGGTGCTCGCCATTCGCTTCACGGCAACGGGGCTGGCGCCCTTGCCCGCGAAGCCCGACGAAGACGGCATCACGGCCCCGGTGGTTGAGGAAGAAGACGAACCCAAGCTTTTTTAAGAGCCAAAGAGAATGCAGCAGACGACTGAAGCCGCGGGCGCTCCGCAACCCGCTCCCAAAACAGCGGAAGACTTCCGGCGGGAGGCCATGCGCCGTCCCGCCGAAGAGGCGGCCCCTCGCTCGGTGTTTGAAAAGCTTCGCCTTATGGCGGGGTCGCTTTCAAACCGCCTGCTCACGCTCACCGCGCTCTGGGTGACTTTCATCGGGCTGTTGCTGGGCTACACCGTGGCGCTAGGCTGGCAGATGGAGGCGAGCTCCATGATGGTGAATCGCCTGGAAAACATGAAGACGCTCGTCTACCGCATGAACGCGGCGATGGACGAATCGACGGCGCCCTCCACCTTTGACAGCTCGACGCGGCAATTTGTGGAGGAGCTGCGGCATTTGGAGACGGGGGACGACTGGCAGGGCTTTCATTTCATTCTCGTGATGCCGGACTCGGTGCAGATTGCGGAGATCGGGAACGCGTGGACGGGGCATATTCTCCCGCTGTTTTCTCGTGCGAGGGTGTTCGGCCACCCGGTGTCCGCGCAGAAGTTTGACTACTTCATCGGCAAGATGGACCGGCTGCAGCGCTCGATCGAGTCCGTGCGCTCAAGCCTGTATTGGCAGCAGCGCTGGATTCAGCTTGCGATCATCCTTCTGGCGGTGGGCAGCCTCTTTGTCATCATGGCGCTTCTTTTGCGCTGGGTGATTCGTCCCATTGAAACGCTCGCCGAAGGCATTCGCGCCGTCACGTGCGGCAACCTCATGACGCGCGTGGACTTGGAGGGCGGGAGCCTTGAATTTCAGCGCATCGGCCGCGGCTTCAACGACATGGCGGGAAGGCTCGAAGACCTGGTGCTGAATCTGGAGGGGAAGGTGGCGGAGAAGACCGCCGTCGTGGAGGAGAAGAACCGCAATTTGGCGCAGCTCTATGAAATCTCCACGTATCTCTCGCGCCAGCATTCGGTGGACGAGATGTGCGAAGGGTTTGCGTCGCGCCTGATGCACGTGAGCCCGGCGTCGGCGGTGGCGGTGTTTCTCTTGAATCCCAAGACGAACTGCCTGGAGCTTGCGGCCGCGAACGAACTCCCGGAGTCCCTTTTTGCGCACTGGACGGCGGAAAAAATCGATGCCGAGCCCTTGAAGGACGTTTTGGAAAACGACCTTCCCATCCGCGTCACGGCCGACATGGGCCGGGACTACGTGGCCGAATTGCGCGAAGTGACGGAAGTGCGGCGCTTTAAGACGATCTACCTCTTTCACGCGCGAAACGGCACGAAGAACATCGGCCTTTTTGCGCTCTACTTTACGGAAGTCACGCTGCTGCCGGAAGCCGTGTGCCGGCTCTACGAGAGCTTCGGGGCGCATCTGGGGCTCACCGTGGACAATGTGCGCTTGATCGAGCGAGACCAGCAGTACGCCGTGGTGCAGGAGCGCACGCTGATGGCGCAGGGGCTGCATGACTCCATTGCGCAGTCGCTTTCCTTTTTGAACCTTCAGGTGCAGCTTCTCGTCACAGGGTTCAAAAACAAGGACGAGGGTCTCGTCACCGACACGGTGGAGCAGATCCGCACCGGCGTGCAGGAATGCTACGAAGACGTTCGCGAGCTGCTCTTGAATTTCCGCGAGCGGCTGCACAAGGAAAACTTTACGGCGGCGCTGCGGACCGCGATCGAGCGCTTTGAGATGCAAACAAAGCTCAAAGTGGAGATTTCCTCCCACGGGCGCGACCCGGGGTTGACAGACAAGGAGCAGCTGCAGGTGATCTTCATCGTGCAGGAGGCCTTGGCCAACGTTCGCAAGCATTCGCACGCGACCGATGTGAAGATTGCCATTGAAAGCGCCGGGGACTTCAGCGTCACGGTGATGGACAACGGCACGGGGATTGATGAAAAGCTTTTGGCCGAGCGCGGCAAGCGCCACGTGGGCATGAACATCATGCGCGAGCGCTCGGAAAAGATCGGTGCGCAGGTCGTGATCGGCCCGGTGGACGCGGCGGTCTTTCCGCACGGCACGGCCGTGAAGCTGACGCTGCCGGCGGCGCGGCTTCGCGAAGTGAGGTAGACGTGCGAATCCTCCTTTGGACGGCGCTGCCGCTGCTCTCGTTCCTTCTTTACTGGCGCACGGTGCGGCCGGCGGCGACGGGCTTCTGGCGCTGGGCTTGGACGGCGCTCGTGGCGGCAGGGCTTGCGAGTCCCGTTGTTCCGAAGCTTTGGGGCGGCTCGACCGTGGCGCCGCTGATGCCCGTGCTGGCGCTTCTCGTGACGGAGTTTCTGCTTTTCATGCTGCTGTTCATGGCGGGGTGGACTGTCGTGCGCGAGGCGGCGGGATTCATTCTTGAGCGGTTGAAAGTCATCTCCCGCGAGGCGCTCTCACGGTCGAAGCGGCTTGCGTGGGCGGTGCTTGCGGCAGGCGTCGGCCTGAACGCCTATGGCATGCAGCATGCCCTCGCCTTGGCGGACGTAAAGCGCGTGGAGATTGCGCTCCCGCAGCTTCCGGAAGGCTTGGAAGGCTTTACGGTGGCGCAGATTTCGGACCTGCACGTGAGCCTGCTCTTTCGAAGCGATCGGGTGGCGGCGATGGCGGCCAAAGTGAACGCGCTTCATCCCGATCTCATCGCGGTGACGGGGGACTTCGTGGATGGGGAATTGGTCGATCGCGCGGCGGACCTTGAGCCCTTGAAGACGCTCGCAGCCCCCTACGGCGTCTGGGGCTGCGAGGGAAACCACGAGCACTACGTGGACTACCCTGGCTGGCGGCGGCATCTCGCCACGCTCGGCATCACGATGCTCTACAACGAGCACGGCGTGGTGAATGTGAAGGGGACGCCGCTTGTCATTGCAGGATTGACCGACTACATCGCCGAGAAGTTCCACGACGAGGTGCCGAATCTCGAGGCAGCGCTCGCGGGCGCCCCCGAGGCTTTCACGCTCTTGCTCGCGCACCAGCCCAAGCTCGCCCCCAAGGTGGCGGGGCGAGGCGTCGATCTGCAGTTGGCGGGCCACACCCACGGCGGCCAGCTCCCCGGCGTGACGCTCGTGACAAAAGCGCTGAACAGCGGCTTTCTCGCCGGGCTCTACGAAGTGCCTCCGGTGAAGGCGGGAGGCCGGCCTCTCGCGCTCTACGTCAATTCCGGCACCCAGCTCTGGAACGGGTTCGCCAACCGCATCGGCACGACGGGGGAAATCACTCTCATCACCTTGCGTCGCGCAAAAGCGAATTGATTTTGAACAATAAATACAAAGGCGCTTTCGTTTAGAATAGCTCCCTTCATTACTTTACGGGCGCAAAAGGGAACAGGCTTTAAATTAAAGCCCTTTGCGCTGCACCTATGTCAGACCTCAGAAACATTGCCATACTCGGCGCCACCGGCTCCATCGGACGAAGTGCTCTGGACGTGGTCGCGTCCTATCAGGAGCGCTTCCGCGTGTTTGCGCTCACGGCGGGCAGCAATGTGGAGAAGCTGGCGCAGCTCGCAGCCGTCTGGCGCCCGTACATCATTGGCATTGCTGACGAGTCAAAGTACAACGCCCTCGTGCAGCGCCTGCGCGACCTCGGCACGACCGACGTGAGCGTCGTAGCGGGGGAGGAAGCGTGCGCCGCGATCGCCGCGGAGCCCCAGGTCGACACGGTCATTCAGTCCGTGGTGGGCGCGGCGGGGCTGAGGCCGAGCTTTGAAGCGGCGAAGGCCGGCAAGAAGCTTCTTTTGGCGAACAAGGAAAGCGTTGTCTGCGGCGGGGACCTCCTCATGCGGACGGTGAAGGAAAACGGCGCGCTGCTCCTTCCGGTGGACAGCGAGCACAACGCCGTGGCGCAGTGCCTCGCGTCGGCTACGCCCCAAGAGCGCCAGACCGCCGTCATCTGGCTCACCTGTTCGGGCGGCCCCTTTAGCGGCAAGCCGGATCTGGACCTTTCAACCGTGACGCCTGAGATGGCCCTCGCCCATCCGACGTGGTCCATGGGCGCCAAGATCACGATTGACTCCGCCACGCTCATGAACAAGGGCCTCGAAGTGATTGAGGCGCATCACCTCTTCGGCTTCCCGGTGGAGCGCATCAAGGCGGTGATCCATCCGCAGTCCGTTATCCACTCCATGGTGCAGTATGAAGACGGCGCGGTGCTCGCGCAGATGGGGACGCCTGACATGCGGCTGCCCATTTCCTGGTGCCTCGGCTACCCCGAGCGGCTTCCGAGCGGCGTGCAGCCCTTGAATTTCTATGAACTCGGCGCGCTCACTTTCAGCGAGCCTGACATCCTCCGCTTTCCGCAGCTGGCGTACGCCTACGAGGCGGTGCAGACGGGCGGCATGGCGACGATCGTTTTGAACGCCGCCAACGAAGTGGGCGTCGAAGCGTTCTTGACGAAGAAAATCGGTTTTACGGACATCGCCAAGCTCTGCCGGCGGCTTCTTGACACGGTGACGGGCTCGGCGCCTCGGACGCTCGAAGACATCCTCGCCGCCGACGACGAAGCCCGCGTCAAGGCGCGCGAAGCGCTGAAGTCTCTTTGAGACGCTCCTCACACGCACTGAACACTCCATGCTCGGCGTCATTGGCTTTTTGTTGACCATTGCCATCATCGTGGTGATCCACGAGTGGGGGCACTACATCGTGGCGCGCCTTGCGGGCGTGAAGATTCTCGCCTTTTCCTTCGGGTTCGGGCGCGTCCTTTGGAAGAAAACGGACAAGCGCGGCTGCGAATGGCGTTTTTCGATGTGGCCCCTGGGGGGCTACGTGAAGATGCTCGACATCGCCGAAAAGCCGAGCCTTGTCGCCGAGGGTCGGCATTTCTCCGCCGCCGACTGGGCCAATTCCTTTGACAAGAAATCGGTGTGGCGGCGTTTTGCCGTCGTGCTGGCGGGCCCTGCGATGAATCTCATTCTCGCCGCCGTCATCTACGCGGCGCTTGCGATGGCGGGGACGTACGAGCCGTCCACGAAATTGGGGGAGCCCGCGCCCGGAACGCAGGCCGAAGCCGTGGGCGTCATGGCGGGCGACACGGTGACTGCTGTCGCAGGAAACGCCGTGCGCTCCCGAAACGACCTGCGCTTTGAGCTCGTGGGCTGGATGGGCGAAAAAAGCGTTCCTGTGACGCTTGCGGACAGCACGGACGGCATGAGCGACAAGCGCACGGTGACCTTTGACCTCTCTGCCTTTCGCGGCGAAACGCAGGAGGATCCTCTGGACTACCTGGGCCTCACGCAGGCCGTGAAGGGCATCGTGGTCGCGAGCGTCCTGCCGGGAAGCGCCGCGGAGGCGGCGGGCCTTGCGCGCGGCGACATCGTTCAAACCGTGAATGGCGAAAAGGTGACGACGGCGCAGGGGCTCATCACCGTGATTCGCGCCAACCTCGGCAAATCGGTGACGCTTGCCGTGAAGCGCGCCGATGGAACTGAGGCGGACGTCGTGGTCGAGGTGCGTCCCGAGACAGTGGACGGCCGGATCGTGGGCCGCATTGGCGCGTCGCTGGCGGCCGCGACGGACTACGTCTTCACGCGAGAGGGCCCCGCGGGAGCGGCAGCGGTGGGCGTGCGCCGCGTCTGGGACACGATCCGCGTCACGGCGAAGTCGCTTTACGGCATGGCGACGGGCGAAGTGAGCGTGAAGAGCCTCTCGGGCCCCGTGACGATCGGGGACTTGGCGGGGCAGACGCTTTCCTACGGCGTGATCCCGTACCTTCTTTTTTTGGCGATGATCTCGATTTCGATCGGGGTATTGAATCTCTTGCCCGTGCCGGTGTTGGACGGCGGGCACCTTGCCTTCTATCTTTATGAGATGGCGACGGGCCGAAAGCCCTCCGAGCGCGTCCTTGACTGGGGACAGAAGGCGGGGCTCGTGCTGCTTCTCGCGTTGATGGCCGTAGCCCTCTCTAATGACATGATGCGGGTCTTCGGGCTAAACTGAGGCAAATTTTTTTCTCGGGCGGCGGGCAATCCTTGATTTTTGGTGGTTTCGCCCGCTTGCAACGAATTTCACTGACGACAGACGACTTTATGCGACATACGTTTTTGATGCGCACGGCGGCGGCCGCCGTGCTCGCGGCTCTCTCGGCCGCGGTGGCGGCGCAGCAGGTCTTCACGATCCGCGACATCCGGGTCGAAGGCATTCAGCGTACCGAACCCGGCACGGTCTTCTCGCACCTGCCGTTCCGCGTGGGCGACGAATACACGCCGGAAGCGGGTTCCGAAGCCATTCACATGCTCTACGCCTCCGGGCTCTTTCGCGATGTGTCGGTGGGCGTGGACGGCGACGTGCTTGTTTTGAACCTCACCGAGCGCCCGGCGGTGGCGAGCATCGAAACGAACGGCATCAAGGCCTTTGACAAGGCGGGCGTCGAAAAGAGCCTCCGCGACGTGGGCTTGGCCGAAGGTCGCATTTTCGACCAGTCGATTCTTGATCGCGCGGATCAGGAAATGCGCCGCCAGTACCTCTCCCGGGGCTTCTACGGCGTGAAGGTGCAGACGAACACCACGCCTTTGGAGCGCAACCGCGTTCGCGTCACGATGAACGTGGACGAGGGGAGCGCCTCGTCGATTCGCCAGATTCGCTTTGTCGGCAACGAGCTCTTTGACGCCGATGAATTGGCGGACAAGATGCAGTTGACCGAGCACCGCTGGTCAAGCTGGTACACGAAGCGCGACCTCTATTCGCGGGAAAAGCTCGCGGCTGACTTGGAGTCGATCCGAAGCTTCTATTTGAACCAGGGCTACCTTGACTTCAAGGTGGACAGCGTGCAGGTGTCGATCGCCCCCAACAAGGCGGACGTCTTCATCACGATCAACATGACGGAAGGCCGCCGCTACACGGTGAGCGACGTGAAGTTGACGGGCGACATGCTGGGGCTCGAGAAGGAAATCGAGCCCTTGGTCACCGTGAAGGCGGGCGACATTTATAACGCCGAAGCCGTGAACAACGTCGGTAAGGCGATTGTCGAGAAGTATTCGACCCTGGGTTACGCTTTTGCGACGGCGACGCCGACCCCGGTCGCGGACGCCGCCAACGACAAGGTGCAGATCGTCTACACCGTGGACCCGGGGCGCCGCGCCTACGTGCGCCACGTGAACATCACGGGCAACACCAAGACCCGCGACGAAGTGATCCGCCGCGAAGTGCGCCAGTATGAGTCCGCGTGGTTTGACAGCGACAAGGTGAAGATCTCCCGCGACCGCATCGATCGTCTGGGCTACTTTGACACCGTCACCGCGGATCCGAAGCCCGTGCCCGGCACGCGCGATCAGGTGGACCTTGAAATCGCCGTGAAGGAGCGTCCCACGGGCTCGATCTCCTTGGGCGCCGGCTACTCGACTTCTGACGGCATCATTCTTTCGGCGGGCTTCTCGCAGGACAACGTCTTTGGCTCGGGCAAGTCCCTGAGCGTGGACGTCAACACGTCAAAGTCGCAACGCACGTACGCCTTGAGCGTCACGGAGCCCTATGTGACCCCTGAGGGCATCAGCCGCAACTGGGACATCTATGACCGTCGCGTGGACTTGGACGATCTGGACGTTGCGGACGTGGCTTACGAGACCTATGGCGCGGGCCTGAGCTTTGGCGTGCCGGTGACGGAATCCGATCGCGTCTTCCTCGGCACCCGCTGGGAAATGACGCAGGTGGACCTCCGCGATGGCTCCCCCAACCGATACAAGCAGTTTGTGAAGGAATACGGCAAGGATCCGCAGTCGCTTCTGCTGACTCTGGGCTGGTCACGAGACAGCCGAGACAACGTGCTCGCGCCGACCCGCGGCCGCTACCAGCGCCTTTCGGCCGAAGTCTCCGTTCCGGGGCTTGACACTCAGTACTACCGCGCGACCTACCAGATCACGCAGTACGTGCCGATCACCGGGTTCTGGACGCTGGGCTTGAACGCGCAGCTCGGGTACGGCGACACCTACGGCAACAACAAGATCTTCCCGTTCTTCAAGAACTTCTACGCGGGCGGCATCGGCTCCGTGCGCGGCTACGAAAGTTCGTCGCTGGGCCCGAAGGACTACTGCACGAGCGGCGATTGCGACAATCTGGGCGGCACCGAGCAGCTCACGTTCTCTGCGGAACTCCTGATGCCCTTGCCGGGCGCAGACCGCACCCTGCGAGGCCTTCTCTTCTTGGACGGCGGCAATGTCTGGGGTTACGGCTACAACGGCACCAAGGAAGAGCGCACGCACATGGACTTGGGCGATCTGCGCTACTCCTGGGGCGTTGGCGTCGCCT
This sequence comes from uncultured Oscillospiraceae bacterium, assembly GCA_963587345.1. Lineage (GTDB taxonomy): Bacteria > Pseudomonadota > Gammaproteobacteria > Burkholderiales > Burkholderiaceae_F > Duodenibacillus. The sequence continues at coordinate 20,214 of CAVACW010000037.1, forward strand.
GGATTTCGCCCTTGGGCCCCTTGAAGTTCTCGATCGCGTTCCCGATCAACGAAAAGAAGGGCGACGATACGCAGCGCTTCCAGTTCCAGATCGGCACGGGCTTCTGACGCCCTTCGTTACAAATGGCGAAGGCACGGGCTAGGTGAAATGCCGTGCTTTCGCCCGGGGCGCTGTAAAATGGCGCCGCTTCAGTCCTCCCCGACCGCAGGGCGCCGGGCGGACTTGGGTTTCTTAGTGAGTAAAGGTATTACATGTTCAAGAAGGCTTTGATTGTTGCGGCGGCTGCCGCAGCCATGACGGCGTCCGTCGCCGCCGACACCAAGGTGGGCGTCGTGAATCCCGCTCGCATTCTGTCGGAGTCTGCGCCGGCGGTGGCGGCCCAGAACAAGTTGAAGAGCTATTTCAAGAGCCGTGAGGACGAGCTCACCCGCCGAATCCGCACCTTCAAGGACAAGGCGTCTAAGTTCGAAAAGGACAGCGCGGCGATGACCGAGACGCAGCGCTTGAACAAGCGCCGCGACCTCGCCGAAGAGGAGCGCGAAATTTCCCGCATGCAGCGCGCCTTGGTGGAAGAGCGCAACCAGCGGTCTCAGGAAGAGAGTCAGATCATTCTCTCCCGCGCGAACCGCATCATTCAGGACATTGCGAAGTCGCAGAACTACGATCTGATTCTTCAGGAAGCCGTGTGGGCGAGCCCCAAGGCGGACCTCACCGATCAGGTGATCAAGCGCCTTAATGCGCCGACGAAGTAACAGCTCGAAAATTTGCCTCAGGGACGGTTGCGGCCGTCCCTTTTCGTGTCAGCCAACCGTACATCAATCTAAAGCGAGAATCCATTATGACCGTTTCCGTTCAGCACCTGATCGATGAAATCACCCGCCGCTCTGCGGGGCGCCTTCTGAGCACGCCTCTGGCGGGCGCAGAGACGAAGTCCGTGACTCGCTTTGCGACGCTCGAGCATGCTGACGAATCGCAGGTGGCGTTTCTCGCGCAGTCAAAGTACCGCGATGCCGCAAAGGCTTCAAAGGCGGGCGTGCTCGTTTTGACGGAAAACGACGTGACGGCGATCTGGCCCGAAGGCGCGCCCGCGGACCGTGCGCTTGTGGTGACGAAGAACCCCTACGCGTGGTTTGCCTGGGCGCTGCAGGTCTTTACGGCGGGCAAGGAGCCCGCAGGCCGCATTGATCCCAAGGCGACGGTGGAAGAGGGCGCCAAGGTGGATCCTTCAGCCATCGTCGAGGCGGGGGCCTTTGTGGGCCGCGGCGCTGTGATCGGCGCTCGCACGCGGCTTTTCCCTGGCACCTACGTGGGCGCGTGCACGACGGTGGGCGAAGACACGATTCTTTATCCCAATGCCGTGGTCTATCACGGCTGCCAGATCGGCAGCCGCGTGATTCTTCACTCGGGCTGCGTCATCGGCGCCGACGGCTTCGGCTTCGCGCCCTTTGCGGGCGAGTGGGTCAAGATCCCGCAGGTGGGCGGCGTCACAATCTGCGACGACGTCGAGGTGGGCGCAAGCACCACGATCGACCGCGGCGCGATTGAAAACACCGTGGTCGGCAAGGGCACGAAGCTCGACAACCAGATCCAGCTGGGGCACAACGACCGCATCGGCGAACACACCGTCATGGCGGCCTGCACGGGCGTTGCGGGGTCGACTGAAATCGGCAGCCACTGCATGGTGGGGGGCGCCGCGAACATCAACGGCCACATCCGCATCCCTGACATGAGCGAAGTGGGGCCGGCGACGTCCATCATGCACTGGCAGGACGGCGTGAAGCAGATGATCGGCATCTACCCCGCGCAGGATCGCCGCAATTTCGAGCGCACGGCCGTTTTGCTGATGCGCCTTGGGGACATGCGAAAGCGCGTGCAGGCGCTGGAAGCGGAGCTTGATAAAATCAAAGGACAGTAAGCGTCAGGGCGAGAATGCTTGAACGCCCAGCGTTTTTGCTGGGCCGGTGCCTTGTTTAGCGGTAAGGAGAAGTCAACGTGATCAAAGTGGATCTCATCGAGAAGCTGCCGACGAGCGTGTCTTCTTTTAACACGTTGCGCAAGAAGGGACTGATTTACGTTGATAAGACGGAAAAGATTCATTCCATCGCCACCCTGACAAAAAAATTTTTTCTGGCACGACCGCGACGGTTTGGCAAATCGCTGCTGGTATCGACCTTTGAATCGCTATTTCGTTTTGGGGTGCAGCATTTCAAGGGCCTGGGGATCGAGAAGCTTTGGAAAGAAAAGGAAAAGTTCATCGTTGTCAAGCTGGACTTTTCTGAAGCCAAGAATTTCAGCACTGCAGAAGACTTTCGTTCGATGTTGGGCGACGTGCTTTGGCAAGGGTTTGCCGCCGAGGGGTTTTGCTAGCCGATGAAAAATCCGTCAAATTTGTCAGAATGAGAGTGCCT
>CAVACW010000038.1:0-22583 GCA_963587345.1 uncultured Oscillospiraceae bacterium
GGTGGAGCTACTTCTTGGGGGCGGTCTTCGTCTTGTAGAAGGTGTAGCGGGCCGTAAAGCGCACGACAAGAAGGCTGCCGAGCGAAGCGCGGTTGCACGCTGAAGCGGGAATGCCGCCCGTGGCTTCGTCGCGCTTTACCCAGCGGTAGGGCGTGAGCGTTCCCTTCTTCACCTTGCCCGCGGGCGTCACGGCAAAAAGCACGTCCTTCAAGTCATTTTTCGTTTTTCCGGCGGACGAGCTCACGATCTTGGAGGCGAGCTTTGACTTGTCGGGCGCCGTGAAGTTGAAGTCGGCGCCTTGGTAGGCAACTTTGCGTCCCGCTTTGTCCGTGAGGACGACTTCGGGCGCGATGAAGCGCCACCAGTAGCCGTCCTTGTCGGACGAACACTGGAATTTCTGCACGCCGGAGCCGCTCAAGACAAGGTCGGCTTGCGCCGAGCTGTCCTTGGGATCGACGGGGCCGGGCGTCGCATGAAAGACGGAGCAGCCCGCAAGCAGGGCGGCGACGCAGAGCGCGGCGCCGCGCAATGGGCGAAGAAAGACGGAAAGAGTCATGGTGAAGGCGGCCTACGTCATCGTGCCCGTGGTTTCGGGCGTCATCTGTTGAAAGCGCTTGGTGCTGAAGTCGATGTTCATTCGCGAGGCAAGCAGCACGGCGACGAGCGCCGCCAAAAGAAGCCCCGAGCAGACGAAGTAGGGGCTTCCGGCGAGAAGATCATCCGTGTGCTTCGCGGAAAACATCAAAAGCGGCGTGCCAAGCAGGGGCGCCAGCGCCCCCGTGAGGGAATTAAGCGAACTCACCGCGCCCATCGTGCGGCCTTGCTCGGTGACGATGGTGCGGCGGCTGATCTCCCCGGTGAGAATCGGGGAGGAGGCGCTCATTACGGCGTAGAGGCAGCAGGCGACAGCGGCGCCCCAGCCAAAGGGCGACAGGGCGACGGCCGCCATGGCCGCCGAGCCGATCGCGAGCACCGTGAGCACGATTTCACGCGGCCGGAAGCGCCGCAGGATCTTTTGCAGAACGACGCCCTGCATGAAGGCGATGGAAAGACCCAGCGCAAAGACGGAGAGCCCGATCGCAAGCGGCGTGAAGCCGTAGCGAAATTCGGTGTAGAGCGCCCAGGTGCACTGCATCAGGGCGTTTGCAAGGCACGTGAACGTGAGAATCAAGAGAAAAAGGCGGTTGGCGGGTACGCGTGTGAGGTCAAAGAGCGCCTTGAGGGGATTGCTGCTTTTCCACGTGACGGGGCGGGCGGCGCGCTGCGTGAGGGACTCTGGCAGCACGAAGGCGCCGTAGAGGAAGTTTGCAAGCGAAATGGCCGCCGCCGCGACAAAAGGCCAGCGCGGATCGCTTTCGCCCAGAATGCCGCCCAGAGCCGGCCCCAGCACGAATCCAACGCCGAACGCAGCGCCGATCTTTCCGAACGCCGAGCAACGCCCGAGCCCCTTTGTGATATCGGCGATGTAGGCCTGGGCGACGGTCATGTTTGCCGACAGCATGCCGCCCACGACGCGGCTGGCGAGAATGAGGGGGAGGGAGCTTGTGCAGGCAGGCACGGCGAACGTGACGCCCAGGCCCAGAATGCCCCCCAGAAGGACGGGGCGCCGGCCGATTCGATCCGACAGGGCGCCCAGCAGGGGGGAGCTCGCAAACTGCATCACGCCGTAGCTCAGCATGATGAGGCCGTACCACCAGGCCTGCGCGTCGCGCGTCTCGGCAAGCGTCCCGATCAACCGCGGCAGCACGGGCACGATAAGGCCGATGCCCAGTGCATCCAGAAAGATGCAGGCCAGAATGAATCCGACGGCAGGCTTGGGCGGCATGGTGCGAAGGGTGATCCGATAGAGGTTGAGACGGGAGGATCATAGAGGAAACGAATGGGGACGGACGAAGCGGAAAAAGGCGGTAACAGTCAGGCTAAACTGCAGCGCAGGAAACGTTGTCTGCCTCGTCATGAACTTCACTCTTGCTCCTGTTACGCCAGCGGCGGCGCCGTTGCTGGCTCGCTTTCTCCCGGTCTTTGGCTCGGGCGGCGCCAATCATTCCGTTGCGGCGCTTGTGACGCGCGCTCGGGAGCATGAGACGGAGTTTGCCGTTGCAAACGACCGGCTCTTTGTTCGCTGGCGGCCGATGCCGGGGGCGCCGCGGATGTGGATGATGCCGATGGGAAAGGCGCTCGATGCAGCGACGGCTGACTGGCTCGATGGCAGCGGCCGGGAGCCTGACGGCGCCTTGAGATTCTGGGGCGTCGTGCCCGAGATGGAGGCGGCGCTCGCGGTGCTCTTTCGGAAGCGAGACCTCCGCGTCACGACGAGCGAAGACTGGCAGGACTACCTCTACGAGCGCGAGGCGATGGCGACTTTGGCTGGCCGGGCGCTGCATGGGAAGCGGAATTTCGCCAAGCGCTTCTGGGCGGCGAATCTGGACGCCAAAGTGCGGCCGATGACGAGGGATCTGTTGTCGGCATGCCGCGAGTTTCTTTCGGCGTGGCAGGCGGAGCATGACGAGATGACGCCGGGACTCGCAGCGGAAGCTGAGGCGATTGACTCGGCGTTTTCCCACTGGGAGGCGCTGGGCCTGGCGGGCTGCGTGCTTCTGAGGTCGCGCGAGGTGCTGGGCTTTACGTATGGCGCCATGACGAGCCGGGACATTTTTGCGGTGCACATTGAGAAGGCGCGGCGCGATGTGATGGGGGCCTATCCGGCGCTTGCGCAAGCGATGGCGAAAGCGCTGCCGTCTTCAGTGCGGCTCGTGAACCGTGAGGAAGACCTTGGCATTCCGGGGCTGAGAAAGGCGAAGCGTGACTGGGCGCCGTGCGGAAAGCTCGTGAAAGGCTGGGTGACGGTCGGCCGATGATCTGTGCGCCGTTTTGGTCAGATCTGCACTCTTTCAATATGGCAGCGATGTTCGCCGGTCTGGGTGCGGTAGGTGACGCCGACCAATAGGGCTTCGCCGGTAAGGCCGTGCTGACGAAGCACGTTGGTGTAGTGCTTTTCTTTGACTTGGCTGACGGCGTCCTCAGCTGTCTTGTCCCACTTCAGCTCGACAAGAATCGGCGGTTTGGTTGAAGTTTTGTGCGGGATGAAGCAGAGATCGACATAGCCGCGGCCTCCGGCCATCTCTTCGAAGCGGTGGTAGTGGTCCACGGCGGTGAGAAAGGCCATGATGATGACGGAGCGAAGCGCTTGCTCGTTGTTGTAAAAGGTGGGAGCCGTGCTGGCGTTGTGAGCTTCGCCGATGAGCAAGCCCGCCTCGACTTCATCGCCGTTCAGAACGGCTTTGAGCAGCTTGTCGGAAAGCTCAATGGCCTTCACCAGTTCTCGGCGAGAGCCCGCACGGAGCGTCCGGACGAATTCCTGACGAATCTCCTCATTGGGAATGTAGGCCTGATTGTTTTTCCTGTCATACCCGAGATAGCCAAGATGGATGAGCAGGGTCAAGACGTCGTTGCGGCTTTGGATGGAAGACAGATCGTTTTTAAAGCTCAGGACGTCGATGTCTTGCCGCACGCCGCCCAGCATGTCTGTGATGGACGTGAGCAGGCCGTCGAAATTGAGCTCGATGTAGTTCCTGAGGGACTCGTAAGTCTCGGTCGCCGTCCAGTAGGAATCGCAAACGCCGGACTCCACCGCATCAATGACTGAGCAGGGGTTGTAGACGTGCCCGACGTTCTCGAAGTGATAGCCGTCATACCAGCGGCGCATTTCGCCGAAATTCAGGTTCCGTTTTTCACAGAGCGCCTTGACTTCTCTTTCCGTAAAGCCAACGAATTCGCCGAGCTGCATCGGCTTCACCATGGTGAATTCGGAGAAATCGGTGAGAGCCGATTCCGTGCCGTACTTTTTGATGGGCAGGATGCCGGTGAGGTAGCACCCCTCGAGGTACTGAGCAACGTCGGCCCCTTTGAAGAGGCCTCGAAGGAAGCGAATGTATTCCGTAAGAAGCGGTTCGTTGTTTTTGGCTTCTCGGAAAAGGGCGTCCCATTCGTCAATGATGATGAAAAACTTGCGGCCGGTTTTTCGACTGATGGCGGACAGTTTTTCGGAGAGCGACTTTGTTTCGTTGGGGAGGATGTTCGGGAACTCCTCCCGCAGCTCTTCAGAGGTGCGTTGCTCAATGACAGAAATGACCTTGTTTATGTCATCAGGACAATACGATGTGAATTTGACGATGTCCCAAAAGATCACGTCGTATTGGTTCAGGTGCTTGTGATAGTCAGCGATTTTTTGTTCACGCAATGCCTGAGGATCCGTCGAGGGGGGATTAGCAATGGCGAGCTTCTCAAAGAGCGCGGATGAGTCTGCGCCGCGAGAGTAGTAGGCGGACAGCATCATGGCGGCGAACGTTTTTCCGAATCGACGAGGGCGAGTGCTGCAGACAAGATTCTTGCTCGAGCCGAGACGGCGGTTCATGAAGGCGATCAACTCAGTTTTGTCGACGTAGACGTCATTCTTGAGGACCGCTGCAAAGCCGTCGTTGCCGGGATTGAGAAAGTGACCCATGACAAATTCCTGAATCGGAGGCGCCAACTATGGAGAATCATGCAATTTTACTGTGAGCATGGCGGTTGCATCTCGAGCGGCTGAAGCGGGTGCACGCCATACCCTCTGGCGGGCGCATTGCCGCCCGCGGTGAGCGGAGGGCGGAGGCAAAAAAAAGCCCGCGCCGAAAAAGACCGAAAGGCGCGGGCCAAAGTCCAGAGGACAGTTGGAGAACTCCCAGAGGGAAATCAGAGCTTTTCAAATGGTGCGGCCTGCGGGTCGCCGAGCTTTGTCTTGAACCAGCGGAGCACGCGGTCGATGACGGGCTGCTGATGCCAGACGAGGTCGGCATGGCGAGCGTTTTTCACCATAACAAATTCCGCATCGTCGCCCTTCGATTTCAAGGCTTCATACATGCGCCGGGACTGCATGGGGCTCACGAGCGGGTCGTCTGTGCCGTGCATGAGAAGGAACGGCGGCTCCGTACCGTCCACGTGATGAATGGCGCTTGCGTGCCGGGCGGCGTCCTGCAGCTCGTCAATGGCGCGGCCGGCTGTTTTGTAGGCGGGCCCGTTCAAAAGGAGCGCTTCGGTGACGGCGGGCGACTTGTGAATGGCCTGCACGTCTTCGGGGAACCCTTCGCTGATCGTAAGGAGGTCGCTCAGGCCGTAGATGGAGACCACGGCCTGCACGTCGGACGAAACGTGGGTGAAGTCGCCCTTGTCCCAGCCGGCTTCGCCGTTGGTTGAGCCTAGCATCTGCACGACGTAGCCCCCGGCGGAGTCGCCGAGAACGCCGATGCGGTCAGGATCGATGCCGTATTCGTCGGCGTGGGCGCGAACCCAGCGCACGGCGGCTTTGCCGTCTTCGACGATCGCCGGAAACTTCGTTGGCACGACGCGGTACTCGGCTGCCGCCACGACAAAGCCCGCGCGGGCAAGCGCCCAGCGCATCTCGGCAAACTTTTCGTAGTCGGTGGAGACAAAGCCCCCGCCCGGAAAATAGACGATGGCAGGCTTCTTTTGCGTTGTGCGCGGCACGAGGAGCGTCATCTTGAGGGGGTGCATGGCGCGCAGGTTCCGGATCTGCGCGTAGTAGATGCCGGACAAGGTGTCGATGCGGGCGTCAGTGACGGCGACGTCCATCAGTTCGGCGCCTTCGAGTGCTTCGGGTACGGTGATCATGATGTCGATTGAGTTCCAGTAAAAAACGGTTCAGCGGGTGAGCTTCACGCGGCGGTAGAGGAGAATGAAGACGAATCCTGCGGCGGCGATTGCGGCGCCCGTGAGGCAGGCGACGGCAAGACCGGATTCGTGCAGACAGTTCATGAGCGAGGGACCGGCAACGCCAGCCAAGGCAAAGCCCGTGAACATCAGCGCGTAGTTGACGCTGTTGTGGCGAGTGCCGAATTCCTGTGCTGTGAAGCCCGGGAAGACGCCCATGAAGGCGCCGAAGGAGAGGCCGACGGCAGCGAGCCCGACGTAGAAAAGGACGATGGCGTCGTGGCTGGCGAAGGCAAGACACCCCATGCCGAGAATGGCGCTCGCCAAGCCCAGCGCGAGAGCTCCCGTGCGGCCGAGGTAGTCGGAGGCGACGCCGGCGAGCAGCCGGCCGCCCGTGTTGGAGAAGGCAAAGAAGGAGACGCCCGAGGCTGCGGCCGCTGCGGTGAGTCCCATGGCGCTGTGCCCGAGCGTGAAGGCGTTGGAGGCGATCATCATGCCGGAGACGGCGCCGCAGAGCAAGAGTCCCAGCATTGGCCAGAAGAGCGGCGACTTCAGCATCTGCAGCCAGTCAGCGTCGCGTCCGGCGGCATTGAGTCCCGTCTTGGGAGGCGTGTAGCCTTCAGGAAGAAAGCCGTCCGGGCACGTGGCGGAGAGAAGGCCGCCCGCCACGATGACGATGCCGAACGTCCAGCCGAGCATTTCCATCGCGTGCGCCACGCCGAAGTCCTTGATGAGGAGGGTGGCGACAGGGGCGATGACGGCGGAGCTCAGGCCGTAAAAGGTTGTGGTGAGGCCGCCCGCCAAGCCGCGGTGGTCCGGGAAGAATTTCATCGTGTTGTTCACGGTGCAGCCGTAGACAAGACCGAGGCCCAGACCAAAGAGCAGGCCGTAGCCGATGAGAAGCTGCGCGAGGCTTTCAGCGGGGCCAGCGATCAGGAAGCCCGCCCCCATCATGAGGCCGCCCGTGATCATCACGAAGCGAGGTCCAAACCGGTCGGTGATCCAGCCGCCCAGAATCATGGGGATGGGGCCCACGCCGTTGGCGAGGCTGAAGGCGATGGCAAGGTCGCCCGCCGTGAGTGAAGCGTCCGTGGCGGCGCCGATCTGCTGCGCGAGCGGCGTTGCGAAGACGCTCCACGTGTAGATCGAACCCACGAAGAGGTTCACGAAGCAGGCGAGAGCGAGGATGAACCAGCGCTTGCGGGTGAGGGACATGAGCGTTCCTTGGCTTGATTTGGTCAGACGAGGGCTTCTTCAAGCAGGCGGCGGCGCTGTTCGTCGGCCGTCTGCTGGCGCTGCAGCATCGTGTCAAGGTGCATGCGCAGACAGGTTTCGTGCGAGCGCATGGCTTTTAGCAGCGCCTTCGTTTCGGCGGGGCTGGCGCTTCCCGGCGTGGCGCGGGCCTGCAGGATGTCCAAAGGATTCAGGGCGCCCATGAAGGTCGCTTCGTCCAGTGGAAGCGCGGCGGGAAGGTTCGTAGCTTTTTCCGCTGCGTCAAGCTGGGCGGCTGACGTGAATTCCTGCCACAGGCGGCAGCCGTCGGCGTAGGTGAGCGCCGGCGGCGTGACGCCGTTTTCGCGCGCCCAGGTGACGAGACGGCTGGCGAAGCGGTGGCCGCTTCGGAAGTCAATGCCGCCCAAGCGAACGAGCCGGTCGGCGATTTCCTGCGTGCAGGTCCAGTCGCTGTTGAGTTCAGCGAGCGCGCGTTCATGATCGACGGCGATCGTCTTTACGAGGCCGGCGAAGGTGCGCAGCACGATGCAGGCGTCGTCCGCAAGCGACTCCATGGTGCGGCAGTCGCGAGCGTCGGCCATGCCGTAGGCGAGGTTTTGAACGCGCATCAAAACGCCCTGCGCTTCCCCAATCACGATCCCGGCATCGCGGCGGCAGTCGTTCACCAGCCCCGGGTTGCGCTTTTGCGGCATGGCGCTTGAGCGGTAGACGCCGTTGGTGCTCTCCAGCCGAATCCACGGCTTGGGCTGGGCATACTGCGTCATGAAGTCTGCGAGGAAGGCGTTCACGTGCACCATGAGGGAAGTGACGATCTGCGCGACTTCCAGGGGCAGATCGTTGCCGGAAATCTGGCCTGCGTCGTAGGCGTTGTCGCAGGACTTCGTGAAACTCAGCAGTTTGGCAATGAGCTGGGTGTCCAAAGGCCAGCCTGTGCCGTTGCAGACGGTGCTGCCCATGGGGCAGGCGTCGAAGCGGCTGATGCATTCAAAGGCGCGGTCGGCGTCACGCAGGAACGCCTGCTGATGAGCGTTCAACGTGTGCGCAAAGAGCGTGGGCTGCGCCTGCACGCCGTTGGTGTAAGCGGGGACGATGGCGTCGATTTCGCGTTCGGCCACGACTTGCAGCGATTGGATGACCTCGACGGCGGCGCCGATGAGACGCGCGAGGCGATCGATGTTGAGACCCGCGTTGGCGGTGGCGAGGATGTCCTGGCTCGAGCGGCCGACATGGAGAATGCTTGCCGCCATGCCGCAACGCTTCAAAAGCTCCGGCTCAAACGTGATGTAGAGCTCAGGACGCACGGCGCCGGGCGCCTCCCAGTCCTTTTCCATGGCGTCAAGCGCTTGGGCGATGGAGCGGGCGAGCGCCTTGTCGATGAGGCCTGACTTCAGATTGGCGATGAGGCTCGCGCGGTTGATGTCAAAGAGCCAGTCGCAGGTGTCGCGGCGGCGCCGGGCGCCGTCCTGTTCTTCCTGAGCGCAGGGCGAGGGGACTTTCCCCATGTGCATTCCGAGCATTTTTTGTCGTGTCCGATGAAACTTTGATGGAGGCAGAAGACTATGCGGGGCGGCAGGCTAGAGGACTGCCGCCCCGGCGGAAATTACCAGCGATGCATCAGGCCGATGATGACTTCATGCGCGGTGATGTCATCCTGCTGCCAGTCGGCGTCCTGCCAGAAGGCGCCGGTGATGCCGTAGACGGAGGTGCGCTTGGAGAAGGGGTAGACGTACCCGAGGCCCACGTTGGCGCGCTTCATCTTGTTGTTGCTCTTGAGATTCTGGTCTTCACCCTGGCCGTAGCCCACGGAGAACTTCACCGTGCCGCCCGCGGCCTTGAAGTCCACGCCCGTGGCGACGGCCCAGGCTTCAAAGCCTTTTTGCGTCGATTTGTCCTGGCCTTTGGCGAGAGGAGCAAATTCCTTCGTGGAGTAGCCGCCGATGTAGGCGATGTTCTTCATGTACTGCGCCGAGCCGTAGAGCTTGAACGCATCGAAGTTGTAGTGGCCGCCGACCAAAACCTTGTAGGCGTCGTCAGCCTGCTGGACAGCACTGCCATGGCTCGCGGCGTTGAGCCAGTCGGCCGCAGCGGCGAGGTAGAACTTCTCGCCCGTCCAGCTGGCGCCGACGGCGGCCCAGCGGTCTGTCTGGGACGTGCCTTCTTCGTAGTCATTGATGGCGGACTTGAAGGAGTACTGCGCATGCAGCTTGAGGCCGCCCCAGGAGGGCGAGATGTAGTTGATCATGTTGTCGTGACGCGCCGCAGCGAGGGTGCCCACGAACTTCCAGCCGCCCGTCATGTTGCCCCAGCCGGCGCCGAAGGGATTCGTCTTGCTGTTGAAGATGCCGGTGGTGCCGGAGCCCGTGGTGAGGGCGGGCATGCGGCCGAACTTCAGCTGGCCCCAGGTGGAGGATTCGATGCCGACGGAGGCTTCGCGCTCGAAGATCTGGTTCTTGCCGCCGTAGATCGAGCCGTCGTCCGCAAGGAAACCCGATTCCAGATGGAAGATCACCTTGGTGCCGTTGCCGAGGTCTTCGCTCCCTTTGATGCCCCAGGTGCTCACATTGCCCGTGCCCTGCGTGAAGCTGGACTTGTTGCCAGCCTGAGCCACTTTGCCGTTGGCATCGACGTTATTGGTGTCTTTGTAGGCCTGTCCTTTGGGGGAGGCCATGTTGGCGTTGAGGTCTTCGTGAACGTAAGAAAGGCCCTGGTCGAAGAAGCCGAACATCTGGACGTCGGCGGCTTGAGCGGAAAGTGCCATCAAGGCCGCGGCGGCGACCGGAACGAGGCGAAGCTGTTTCATGAGAAAACTCCTTGGTTTGGTGTTTTTGGGCGCTCCGGACGAAAGCTGTCCAGAGCGCGGCGTGGTATGAGGTCAGACGAGAATGAGAGCGGCAGCAACGAGGGCCACGAGCATGCCCGGGAAGAGGCGCTTGGAGACCTGAATCGGATCGGCGGCGGCAAAGCCCGCGACGATGATGATGCAGCCGGCGAGCGGGCTCGCGGTGCGGCCGAACTGGCCCGCCATGATGGCAAGAAGACCCAGCGATTCAGGCGCCATGCCAAAGCTCGCGGCTTCCGGCGTCACGGCCTGGTTGAAGGCCCAGATGGCGGCTTCGCCTGAGCCCGTGCCCATGGCCATGAGGAAGGGGCCGAAGGCGGCGCCCCAGCGCGCAAAGGCGTTGGAATGCTTCAAAAGATCGATGAAGGCGGCGACGGCGCCCGTGGCCTGAAGGCCGGCGGCAAAGACGCCAGCCGCGACGATGAGGCCGATCACGGAGGCGTAGCCCGAGCCGCAGCCCTTGAAGAAGGCCTTGGAGAGTTCGCCCGGGTTGGCGAGGGTGACGATCGCCATCACGAGAATGCCGATCAGCATGGCGGCGACGACGTCAACGCCCGCCTTCGGGAACCACACGGTGGCGGCAAGAAGCACGGCGAGCGGCACAATCGGCACGAGGGCCTTTAAGTAGTTCACCTTGAATTCGGCGACGTCCTTCACTTCCACCTGGCTCGCTTCGGCAGCGGCCTGATGGTCCTTGTTCTTCACGATCATGATGAGCGAGTTCACGACGACCGTGAGAACCACGAGGCCCACGATGTAGGGTGCGGCGTAGATGATGAAGTCCATCACGCCCATGTGGGAGATCTTTGCCATGAAGATGTCATGCGCGCAGCCCGGATTGAGGATGAGTCCTGCCATCGTGCCGCCGCCAACGGCTGCCGCGGCGGCCGCAGGACGAATGCCAGCGCGAAGCAGCAGCGGAATGAAGGTGGCGCCTGCGGTGGCGGCGGTGCCGGCGGCGCTCATGATGGCGATGTTGATCGCGAAAGTGAGGAGCGTGGCGGCGGGGATGAGGAGTCCGCCCAGCTTCTTCAAGGGCTTGGCGACGGCGGCGACGAGGTGCTGGTCGCACTTGCTTGCGGACACCGCGGCGGCAAAGCCCATGGCGGCGCAGATGGCGGGAACGAGCGTGGTGTTCGTCATCCCTTTGATGAACGCTTGGAAGGCCTTCATCGGGTCGCCTGCGGCGATGCACATGATGAAGCCGGCGACGAGAAGCAGCATGCGGGTTTCGTAGCGCTTCACAAGACCGTAGACGGTCAGAATGATCACCGCGATGGCAAGCCAGATCTGCCAGGTCATGATCGGAACTCCTTGTGGTTGTGTAGTTGGGTGGCGGGCCGTGCATTTTTTCTCTGTGGGCGGCCTGTCGTCAGTGTTTCAGAAACAGCAAGGCGAAAAAAGACAGAAACTGCGGCAGTCCGTTGCAAAATGCGCAACGATTGAATCAGATGGCCCGTGAATCACCGAGGAAACGGGAGCTGAATCGCATGCACATATTGCGTGAATGCCGTCTTTCTGTTGCTTGAATCGCAATGATTGAGGGTTTGTGCTAGGACTCCTTTTGTCAAAGCGCTTGCTGAAAATCAAGTGTGTAAAGACGGCGAGGCCTCTGCCCCGCCGTCGGCGAAGCGGCTAGAAGCGGCGATCCAGCGTCGGCACGCCGCCCGTGACGATAAGGGGCTCGATGCCGGCGCGGTGCACGGCGGCAGCGCCGGCTGCCGTTGTGATGAGGCGGCCCGGACGGTGCACGGGGCGTCCGTTCCAGAGCGCCTTTTCGCCGCCGATGAAGCTCGCAATGGGCTTTTGACGCTCCAGATCAAAGACAGTGATGTCGGCATCGGCGCCGATGGAGAGGTGCCCCTTGTTGGCTAGGCCCAGCATCCGAGACGGAATGAGGGACGTCTTGGCGGCGAAGTCCGTGAGGGAGAGGCCGCCCAGCTTCACAAGCGACAGCCCCAGTGCAAGGATGACGTTGCGCGGCAGGCCGCCGCCGTCGGTGGAGAGGCCGTCCACCAGGAAGGTGCCGTCGTCGCGGCGAGCGGTGGCAAAGTAGGTGCGCGGCAAGATGGGATTCACGCGGTCAAAGGAGATGCCGCAGCCAGGATGACTTTCGTTCCACTGGTAGCCCTCCTCGCCCGTGACGAGCTCGATCAGTCCATCCTTTTCCTTCACCGCGCCGAGCATGCCGTCAAGAAACGCTTGGTGCGCCCCTTTGCGGCTCACGTCGTAGCCGAGGTGTTTCATGGTGCTGCGCACGACCATGGAGTGCGGCAGACCGTTTTCAAGGAACTGTAACGAGCCGCCGTTTCGGGGCGACACGTAGCTTTCGCACACGACTTCAGGGTGCACCTTGAGGAGATCGGCTGCGCGGCGGCATTCGTTCATTTCGGCGTCGAGGTACCCGCGGCAATAGGCGTTGATATGCGCGAGATGCGCGCGGTGGCCGTCAAAAAGGCGGAAGGCTTCTTCGAGCCCTTCGATGTGGGACCCCGATTCCGTCGTGCCGGCGTGGAAGGCGGCGTAGGTGTTTCGCTCGTCGGCAAGCCGGAAGAAGTCGGCGGTGGCGCGGGGCGTCAGAGGAAAGTGGCCGCCCAGCAGCTTCACGCCGAAGGCGCCGCCTTCGACGGACGATTCGATGAAGGCGGCGAGTTCTGCAGCGGAAGGATCGCGCCCCGTGACGTTTTGATCCGGAATCACGGCGTTGAGGACGGCAACGTTGAGGCCGCACGCAAGCGGCGTCCCGGCAACGTCAAGCGCGGTTTTCGTGGGGCCCATCATGTCAAGACACGTCGTGACGCCCGCAGCGACGACGCTTGCGTAGGCGGCAGGCGTGATGGTGATGTGCAGATGGGTGTCGATGAGGCCGGGCTGGACAATGAGGCCCGTACAGTCGACGACTTCCTTGGCGGGCGCTGAAATTTCAGGGGCGACGGCGGCGATGCGGCCGTCTTCCACGGCGACGTCGGCAATGGACCGCAGGCCGTTTTTGGGATCAACGACGAGGCCGCCTTTGAGAAGAAGAGAATGCATGAAGTGCTCCTTGAGGAAGGCTTTGATGAGGAGATTCTGGCGGGGGTTGCTGTTGCGAGCAACGATCGGCGGGCAACGGTGAGTTGCGTATACTGCAAAAGAGGCGGCGTAAGCGCCTGAGATTTCCGAGAGACGACAAATCAAATGACGAAGACGGACGATCTGCATCTGTGGCGGCTTTTTTGCGAAGTGGTGCGCTCTGGCGGCGTGAACGCAGCCTGCGAGAAGCTGCAGTGCGAGCCGAGCACGGTGAGCCGGGCGGTGAAGGCGCTTGAAATGGAGCTGGGACTGCCGCTTTTCGTAAGAGACGGCCGCACGATGAAGCTCACGGAGCTTGGGCGGCGTGCAAGCCAGAAGGCGGAGGATCTGCTCTCTCGGCACGACGAGATGGTGGCGGATTTGAAGGGCGACAAGGATGACATGAAGGGCGTCGTGCGCATCGCGGCTCACGCGGGCATCGGACCCATGGAGATTGCGCCTGCGCTCGTTGAGTTTCTGAAGATCTACCCCGACATGCAGCTGGAGCTTTCGGAATTGACGGATCGCGTGCCGGCGCTTTTTCAAAATGAGACGGGCCCCCGCATTGACGTTGCTGTGAGCTACGGGCCCGACACGCCGATTCCGGGACTCGTGTCGCGCTACGTGGGGGAGATGCCGTTTGTGCCGTGCGCGTCGCCTCTTTACATCAAGAAGCATGGTGCGCCGCAGCATCCCTTGGACCTCGTGAACCACATCGGCATCCTCACGCAGGCGCCCTCGCGCCTTCCGACGGAAAGTCTTGAAAAGGGTGGCAAGAGCATCCAGCTGCACTGGAAGAGCGTGATGGCTTTCAAGAGCTTGAGTTCCGTGCGATCGGCGGTGATCCTCGGCGGCGGCATCGTGCCCGACATGCCGCTTTACCACTGTGCCGAAGGCTTCAAGACGGGGCAACTCGTGCCGGTGCTGCCGGGGTGGCGTCGAAAGAACGCCTCGTGCTTTGTGTATGCCACCGAGGCGGCCTGCGAGAAGCGCCGCGTGCGCGTGCTGCTGGACTGGCTCACCGAGCATGAGCGGCGCACGCAGACTCGGCTGCGGGAAGAGAATCCGATGTTCTACGCGTAGGCAGCGGCTTTGTTGCTGAAGTGCTTGAGGTGACGGACTCAGAGCTTCAGGCCACTGCTTGTTGCAAAAATCACCCCCAGCCACGCCTTTGCAGGTGGGTCAATTTTCTTGTCGTTTGATGGGTCAGAAATCGTGTCGCTTGACAGTCGATCGCCTCCTCCTTTCGAGCTAAACCGCCGATTTTTCTAAGAACAAGTGCCTAAAAACGCCTTTTTTGATTGCTTTTTCAGGCGGGGCCGTCGTATTCTCAGAGCTGTGACGAACCGCAGCGCGCGAAGCATCGGCGGGACACAACGGAGAGGCGCTTTCGAAAGGAGGGATCTCCAGCCTGCCGACGGATGGATTCTTTGAACGGCCGAAAGCCGGAAGAATCAACGTCCGGGACTTCGAAATGAGCTTTATTGGAGGCTCGGCGCCGGCTGCTAACGGAGATATAAAAATGGTAGAAAAGAAAAAGACCCTATTTCATCGCGCCATGCCGCTCATCCTAGGCGGCTCGCTCGTGAAGCAAATCATCATTGCGCTTATTCTGGGTGCGCTGACGGCGTACTTTGCGCCGGGCCTCGCTGTTGACGTGGGCTTTTTGGGCACGCTCTTCGTGTCGGCCTTGAAGGCCGTGGCCCCCGTGCTCGTGCTGGTGCTCGTGTCGGCTGCCATCGCCAATCAGGACATCAACGCTGACAGCCACATCAAACCCATTCTGGTGCTCTACCTCATCGGCACGTTCTGCGCGGCGGCGACGGCGGTCGTGGCAAGCTTCGCGTTCCCTGTGACGATTCAGCTTGCCACCGAAGGCGCCAAGGCGGCGGCCCCGGGCGGCATCGCCGAAGTGCTGAAGAACCTCTTTCTCTCCGTCGTGGACAACCCGGTGCATGCGCTTTTAAACGGCAACTACATCGGCATCCTTGCGTGGGGCGTGGGTCTTGGCATTGCCTTGAAGAAGGCCTCAAACCGCACCCGCGAAACGTTGAATGACCTCGCCGACGGCGTGGAGTTCATCGTTCACATCGTGATTCGCTTCGCGCCCTTCGGCATCTACGGCCTCGTCTCCAACACGTTTGCGACGGAAGGCTTTGGCGCTCTTGTGGGTTATGTGCAGCTTCTCGTGCTCCTTCTGGGTTGCATGTTCTTTGTGGCGCTCGTTCTGAACCCCATCCTCGTCTGGGCCTGCACTCGCCAGAATCCCTTCCCGCTCACCCTTGCCACGCTGCGTGAGTCGGGCGTCATGGCGTTCTTCACCCGTTCGTCGGCGGCGAACATTCCGGTGAACTTGAACCTCTGCCGCAAGCTGAACCTCCCCGAAGACACCTACGGCGTGTCGATTCCTCTGGGCGCCACGATCAACATGGCGGGCGCCGCGATCACGATCACGGTGCTGGCGCTTTCTGCCTGCGCGACGCTGGGCGTTCATGTGGACATCCTGACGGCGGTGCTCCTCTCGGTGGTGGCTTCGCTCTGCGCCTGCGGCGCGGCGGGCGTTCCGGGCGGCTCCCTCATGCTGATTCCGCTGGCCTGCAGCCTCTTTGGCATCGACAACGGCACGGCGATGCAGGTCGTGGCCGTGGGCTTCATCATCGGCGTGCTGCAGGACTCCTGCGAAACCGCGCTGAATTCGTCGTCTGACGTGCTCTTCACGGCGGCTGCGTGCCTGCGCGCAAAGCGCCTTGAAGAGGCGGAAGCGAAGAAGTACGCTTAAAAATTAAACGACAGGCAGCCGCCCGATGGGCGGTGCCGTTCCCAAGCCGGTTTGGGCGGACGCTCGGACCGGCTTTTTCGCAACTGCGCGGCAGATTTCTTTTGCAAATAAACCGCCGGATTTGCTTTTCTCGAAGGGGCTGCCGTATTCTCTCGCCCGTTTGCGGCGTCAGCTTCCCGGACTTTTTTGAGCCCGAACGCGTCCTTTTCCCTGGGGCGGCAAGCAGATCGCCACCTCTGGAGACAAAAAATGAAAAAAGAACGAAAGACGTTGCTCACCCGGGCGATGCCCTTCATCATGGGCGGCTCCCTCATTCGGCAGATCGTGATTGCCCTCATTCTGGGGTGCCTCACGGCGTACTTTGCGCCGGGGCTGGCGGCGGATCTGGGTTTTCTGGGCACGCTCTTTGTGTCCGCCTTGAAGGCCGTGGCGCCGGTGCTGGTGCTCGTTCTCGTGTCGGCGGCGATCGCGAATCAAGACGTGAACGTCGATACGCAGATCAAGCCCATTCTCGTCATCTACGCCGCGGGCACTTTCTGTGCCGCGGTGACGGCGGTTTTGGCGAGCTTCGCGTTCCCGGTGACGATTCAGCTTGCGGCTGAAGGCGTGAAGGCCGCGGCGCCGGGCGGCGTGGGCGATGTGCTCAAGACGCTCTTTCTTTCCGTCGTGGACAATCCGGTGCATGCGCTTTTGACCGGGAACTACATCGGGATTCTTGCCTGGGGCGCGGGGCTTGGCATTGCGCTCAAAAAGGCTTCGAACCGCACGCGCGAGGTGCTGAACGACGTGGCGGCGGGCGTGGAATTCATCGTTCACATCGTGATCCGCTGCGCGCCTTTGGGCATCTATGGACTTGTGTCAAGCACGCTGGCAACGGAGGGCTTTTCGGTGCTGATGGGCTACGCGCAGCTGCTGGCGGTGCTCTTGGGCTGCATGGCTTTTGTGGCGCTCGTTTTGAATCCTCTCATCGTCTGGTACTGCACGAAGGAGAATCCGTACCCGCTTACCTTCATGGTGCTTCGCGAGTCGGGCGTGATGGCGTTCTTTACGCGCTCGTCCGCTGCGAACATTCCCGTGAACATGAACCTCTGCCGCAAGCTGAAGCTTCCCGAAGACACCTTCGGCGTGTCGATTCCGCTGGGCTCCACCATCAACATGGCGGGCGCGGCGATCACGATTACGGTGTTGACGCTCTCGGCCTGTCATACGCTGGGAATTGAAGTGCATCTTCTGTCGGCGATCCTTCTCTCGTTGCTCGCTTCGGTGTGCGCTTGCGGCACGGCCGGGGTGCCCGGAGGCTCCTTGATGCTCATTCCCTTGGCGTGCAGCCTTTTTGGGATCGACAGCAGCGTTTCCATGCAGGTCGTGGCCGTGGGCTTCATCATCAGCGTGCTGCAGGACTCCTGTGAGACGGGCTTGAATTCGTCTTCGGACGTGCTCTTTACGGCGGCAGCGTGCAAGCGGGCGGCGCGGCTCGAAGCGGAAGCGAACGCCAAGTATCGGCGCTTTGCGGACGATGAGGAATAGCGGCTGACAGAGGTCAGTCGAAGCCGGCCGTCGGGAGGAATCTCGGCGGCCGCTGCGTTTCTGGCCTCGGAGGAAACGTCAGAGCTTGACGGCAAGCCGGCGGCTGAAGGCTTCGATAAGGCGCGTGAGCACGGGATCTCGGCGGGCGGTGCGCCGCCAGGCGAGTTCCACGGGGTAGCTCGGGTAGTCCGCGGGGCAGTCGTGGTACTGCAGGCGGGTGACAGCAGCGATCGCGCGGGCGGCGTGTCGCGGCAGCGTGATGATGGAGTCGGTGCCGTAGAGAAAGAAGGGAACGGCGGCAAAGTGCGAGGTGGAGACGCGCACCGTGCGGCGGGCGCCGAGCGTGGCAAGGACGTCGTCCACGACGCCCACAAAGCCGCCGTAGCTCACGAGGACATGTTCGTGAGCAATGTAGCTCTCGAAGGTGAGGGGCTCGGTGAAGGCCGCGGGATCGACAAGGCAGCCGTAGGTGCCGGTGCCCACGGACACGTGGTTCAGGGCTTCGCTTGAGACGCCGCCCGCGGTGATGGCGAGGTCGATGTCGCGTGCAAGCAGCATGTCGGTTACAAGCTGCGTGTTCGTCTGCTTGAAGCAGAGGCGCCCGGCGGGAAGAAGCTCCTTGGCCATTGTCACGAGGTGCGGCCCCAGCGCCATCTCAAAGTCGTCCGAGAGCCCGATCGTGATGCAACGGCCTTCAAAGAGGCCCTGACGTCCGGCGTAAAGTCCCAGCGTGCCGTCCAATTGCGCAAGCGCTTCCGAAACAACGGGTTCGATCTGCCGCGCAAAGAGCGTGGGCGAAAGGCCGCGCCCCGTGCGCTCGAACAAGGGATCGCGGTAGAGCGCTCGCAGCTCGCGCAGCGTGGCGGAGACGGCAGACTGCGTGACATTGAGGCGGATGGCCGCCCGCGAGGCGCTTCCTTCTTCAAAGACCGCGGCAAAGACGCGCAGTGCATTGAGGTTGAGCGGACCGATATCATTTTTCTTCATATCAGAATCCACGAAAAGGCTGTTTTCTCCGATTTTACCGAGCGTGAGAATGGCTTTCGTTGATACCGAACAGGTGTCGTTCAATGGAGAACAGTCATGGGAAAGCACGTTGTTGCGGCGTTGCAGCTGGGGTCGGACCCCAAGGGAAAGGCGGCGACGCTGGAAAAGATCCTTTCTTACGAAGACCAGATCAAGGCCTCGGGCGCGGATCTTGTCGTGATGCCCGAGGCGCTGCTGGGGTCCTACCCCAAGGGGGAAGTCTTTGGCACGTATCTGGGGTACCGCACGGAGGAAGGTCGCGACAAGTACCGGGACTACTGGAAGAACGCCGTGCGTGACGATGGCGAAGAAAGCCGGGCCTTGGCTGAGCTTTCGGCGCGCACGGGGGCGTCGCTCGTGGTGGGCTGCATTGAGCAGACGCCGCATTCGCTTTACTGCGCCGCCTTCTTCTACGATCCAGAGAAGGGCTTTGTTGGGAAGCACCGCAAGCTGATGCCGACCGCGTCCGAGCGGCTCATCTGGGGCAACGGCGACGGCTCCTACCTGCCGGTGGTGGAGACGAAGGCGGGGCGCGCGGGCGCCTGCATCTGCTGGGAGAACCACATGCCGCTCTTGCGCACCTACATGTACAGTCAGGATGTGGAGATCTACTGCGCGCCGACTGTCGCCGTGACGGACGTGTGGCAGGCGTCGATGCGCCACATTGCGCACGAGGGCCGGTGCTTCGTGGTGTGCGCCGTGCAGTACCTGCCGCCGCCGGAGACGCTGGGCGTCGAGGTGCCGCACTGGGACCCGAAGGCCGAGCTGATGCGCGGCGGTTCGGTCATCGTGGATCCGCAGGGGAACGTGCTCGCTGGCCCCTTCTACCATGAGGAAGGACTGCTCACGGCGGAAATCGAAACGGACGAGATTCTTCGCGCTCGCTACGATCTTGACGTGTCCGGCCACTATGCACGGCCCGACATCTTCAAGCTTGTGGCAGACACGCGGCGCAAGGACAACGTCGAGACGATTCGCGACTGAGGCGCTGCTGCGGGAAATTGCGCCATAACCAAATGTCATGTTGCTGAATAAAAATCATCATGGCATTTGGTTTTCAATGGAAATTTGACACGTAGACTCTGAAAGAGCCGGCGGGGGACTTCGCCGGCGATTTCTTGAATTTCTTCCTTGGGTCTGTGTCATGAAACTTTCTTGCCTTGCCGCCGCAACTGCGGCGATCCTGTCGGCCGGGTCTCTTTCCGTTTCTGCCGCCATGCCTTCGTGGGTGCTGGCGGACGCGCAAAAGGAGCTCTCTGCCATGACGACGTTGCGGCACAAGCTGCACGCGGCGCCTGAATTGGGCAACCAGGAATACAACACCCAGAAGGAGATTGTGCGTCTTCTGACGTCCTACGGCGTGGACAAGATCATCACGGGGTGGAAGGATGCGCCGACGGCGGTGATCGGCATTCTGAATCCCGAGAAGGGCGACGCCATCGGGCTGCGCTCTGACATTGACGCCTTGAACGTGAAGGAAAACACGGGGCTGCCGTACGCTTCGACGGCCAAGGGCAAGATGTGGGGCGAGGAGACGTATGTCTCCCACATGTGCGGGCACGATGCGCACATGACGATGCTCTTGACGGCGGCGAAGATCCTCGCCGCGCACAAGAAGGAAGTGAACCGCAAGGTGGTTTTTGTGTTCCAGCCCGCCGAGGAGGGAGACTCGCTGCACAATCGCTTGAAGGAAGCGAAGGTGCCGCTGACGGGGGCTGACGCCTTGGTGAAGAACGGCCTTCTGAAGGACTTGGGCATTCGACACATGTTTGGCATGCACGTGGCGGGGAACCTTCCTTCGGGGCGGATCTTTGTTCGCACGGGCAGCGCCATGAACAGCGCGGACGTCTTTGAGATCAACATCACTGGGAAGCAGTCGCACGGGGCGGCGCCTTGGGAGGGCGTGGACGCCGCGTACGTGACGGCGGAGACGCTCGTGGCGCTGCAGCAGATCATTGCGCGCAATCAGAACATCGCTGCGGGCACCGGCAGCCTCACCGTGGGCAAGATGACGTCGGGCGAAGCGGCAAACGTCATGCCGGGGAAGGGCTTTTTGCTGGGAACGATTCGCGCCAACACGAAGGAGATCCGCGACACCTTCATGAAGCGTATCCCGGAAGTGGCGCAACACACGGCGCTGGCGGCGGGCGCGAAGGCGGACGCCCGCATCATCGAGATGTATCCCGTGACGTGGAACGATCCGAAGACGACCGCGACATACCTTGCGGCGATGAAGGAGGCGGGGCTGCCCGCGGAGTCGACGGACTTCAACCCGGGCGGCAGCGAAGATTTCTCCTTCTACGCGCAGGCGGTGCCGTCCTCGTTTCTGATGCTGGGCGTTGCCAAGCCCGGCACAAAGGGCACGATCAACCATTCCGACCGTTTCGTGATCGACGATGCGGCGATGGTGAGCGGTGCGGCGGCGCATGTGACGGCGGCGCTCACGGCGTTTGACTGAGGTTGGACGCATGGCCGGCCCTACAATGAAAGCTTCCGAAGCTTTTCATGAGACGCCGGCCGCCATGACGCGATTCAAGCTGCAGCAGATTCAGGTCTTTCTCAAAATCGCTGAAGCGGGCAGCGTTACGGCAGCGGCTCGTGACTTGAGCCTCACGCAGCCGGCGGTGACAAAGAGCCTGCGGCAGCTGGAGGAAACTTGTCGCACGCGGCTTTTTTTGAGAACAACGGAAGGTCTGGTCTTGAGCCCGGCGGGCGTGCGGCTCCTGCCGTATGCGCGGCGCGTGACGGCGGAACTGGAGCAGGCTGGCAAGGCGATGGAAGACGTTGTCGCGGGGCGGACCGGCACGCTTCGCATGGCGGTGGCGCCCACGTTGCCCCCGGCGGTGGTTGCGAAGGCCGTGCGGGACTTCCGGCAGAAGTTTCCTGACACGGCGCTGGAATTCACGGGCGGACTTTTGAGCGAAGCCGTGCCGCTTATTCAGGCGGGAAAGCTCGATCTGGCGCTGATTCTGGCGGGCGTTTCCGCGCAGCGGGCCCTGACGAACCTCGCGTGCGATCCCTTGTACGAGGCGGACTTTGGTCTCGTGGCGCATGCTGGACACCCGGCGCTTTCTGCTGTTTCGGCATCGGAACTGGCGGCTTATGAGTGGCTTGTGACCAAGAAGAATCGCGCCTTGGTGGAGGAAAACCTCGCCCTGGCGGCGGCGATCTGCGGGCTCGACCGAGGAAAGCCCGTGACGTACTGCGATGTGCACGTCTTTGAATCGCTTCTTTTGGAAAGCGACGCGGTGGGCTTTGCGCCGCTTTGCATCGCGCGATCGCCTCTGCATTCTGGGTGGCTTTCGCCTGTGCCGGCGGCTGTTTTTCATCTGGCGCCGTTGACGGGTGCTTTCTTCAGCCGCCGTGAGGCGGAACTCCTGCCGCAGGCTGCCTTCATGAAGGATGGCATCCGGGCGCATCTCAAGACGTATCTTGCTACGCATCCCGAGGAGGGGCTGCGGCTTCTGTGAGGAAACGAAGCCAGAAGCATTGGCGCGTAAGATGAAGGCAATGCCTTTTGTCGGAGAGATGCCATGTCGCCCACTGCTCGTCCCGTTGCCTGGCCTGAGTCCGTTGACTTGGACGACACGGCGCCCTACGCCTTTTCCGTCGTCTTTTCTTCGACGATGGAGGCGCCCGGGCGCCGGGGTCTTCACACGCATCCCACGGGCGTGATCGGCATGCGGCTTTCGGGCGGCCGCTACGGCGTCGAGCTTGACAGCGGCTTTGTGGCGATTCCCTCGCGTTGCGCGGTGTGGGTGCCGCCCGGCTGTCGGCACAACGTGGTGCAGATGGCGGACACGACGTCGGTGTCGCTGCACATTGCGCCGGAAGTCGCGAGCCGCATGCCCGCCGAGCCCATGCGCTGCTTTGTGAATCCCATGACCTTTGAGATGATGAAGCACTTTGCTGCGGTGTACGGCACGACGGAGAAGGGTATTCACGCGAAGCGCCTCGCGCGCATCCTCATCGAGGAGGTGTTGGCCGCGCCGCGGATTCCGCGGGGCTTTGCGCCGGTGCCGCGCGACGAGCGGCTGATGCGGATCTTTCACTCGCTGGACGTGCCGGACTTTCGGCGGCTCACGGCCGATCGAATTGCCGAAACGGTTGGCGTGAGCGCGCGAACGCTCTCTCGTCTCACGTTGCAGGAGACCGGGCTCTCGTTTGGACAGTGGGTGTTGCACACCGTGATGCTCTACGCCTTGGAAGACCTCGCGCGAGGCGAAACGGTCGAGGCGACGGCGGGGCTGGCGGGCTTTGAAACGGCTTCCGCCTTCATTCGCGCCTTTGCGCGCATCTTTGGCGTGACGCCGGGCGAATACATGAAGCGCCAGCAGCCGGTGCAGCCGCGCGTGACGCTCGCAACGGGCGGCGAATAGGCGGTCGCTCAGGAAAAGATGAGTGGGAGCTTGTCCAAAAAAG
>CAVACW010000039.1:0-22572 GCA_963587345.1 uncultured Oscillospiraceae bacterium
ATGCGCACTATTGCATTTCCCTCAAAGGCAATCAGGACAAGACTTGGGACGAGGTAAGGCATCTCTTCAACTCGACACACCCGGATCAAATACTCAGTCGGGAAGGCGAAGTTGAGCTGGACCACGGGCGTATTGAACGTCGAGACATCTCCATGATTCGTGGAGCCTTGCTATCCAAGCCTCTTCGGCAGAAATGGCCCGGACTCGCCGGTGGTGCGGTTATTCGCATTGCATCGCATCGGCAAAGAAAGCGCACTGGCATCAAGACGGACGAAGATCGCTACTACATCACATCAATGGCGGCCTCTGAGGAGAACCTTAGCGAAATGGCCGAAGTCATCCGGTCTCATTGGGGCGTGGAGAACAACCTTCATTATGTACTGGACACCCATTTTGGGCAGGACCGCATGCAGTCCAACGATCCTACCTATCTGGTTAACCGAGAAGGGCTTCACAAACTGGCGCTCGCGCTGCTGGAAAACTACCGTTTCTATCTCTGGGACACGAATCAGGCTGACGAAACATTATCATTACATGTTCTACAACAAAGGTGCCGCGATCCCCGTGAAGGAATTCGGTGCCTCGGCTATGCCCTGGGCTGGCTCAGATGACCCTCAATTTTCGGTCGGATGCGTAGGCCCTGGGTCAAGGCGCTTGCGAAGGCTCGAAGTAGCGTCAGCTGACGCCGGGACGGCGGATCGATTCGGCCTCGGCCCTCGGTGCTTTTTTCCTAAAATGAGGGCAAAGCGTCTAGGGGTTTCCTCGGGGGCTTTGCCCTCATTTCGAATAAAACGGCTAGGGAAATTCACAGACAAACCGTCCTCAAATGAAGCGGGACAGGGGCGGACTCCATTTTTTAGACTCTCCCGCGTAGTTTTTAAGAAGAATGGATTCGCCGCTCTTTGGAGCGGCGTTTTCGAAGAGAGGATGACTATGGAACACACGATTTCCCGCCGCGGCTTCCTGCGCACCGGCATCGCCGGCGGCGCTTCCATCGCCGCGGCAGCGGCTTCGGGTTCGGCGCTCGCCGCGAACCTGTACCACCCCGGCACCTATTCCGCGAAGGCTGCGGGCATTGGCGGCGACGTTGTCGTCACGATGACGTTTGACGCCAACAAGATCACCGACGTCGTGATCGACGCCAGCCACGAAACCCCGGGGATCGGCCAGGCGGCTGCTCCGAAGCTGCAGAAGCTGATTCTGGCGAAGCAGACGGCAAAGGTGGACGGCGTTTCGGGCGCCACCATCACGTCGAACGCCGTGCAGAAGGCGGCCGCAAAGTGCATCGCGCAGGCCAAGGGTGAAATCCCCGTGGAGCAAGTCTCGAAGAAGACCGAAGCCAAGAAGGCGGGCGACTGGCTCGGCAAGGCGCCGGAAATCGCTGAAAAGGACATCAAGTCCACCATCACGACCGACATCCTCGTCGTGGGCTGCGGCACGGGCGGCATGTTTGCCATTGCGGCGGCCGCGGAAGCGGGCGGCAAGGTGATCGGCATCGATCGCTTCCCCGTGGGCACGGGCATCCGCGAAGACTTGGCGGCCATCGACTCCCGCTACCAGAAGAAGTGGGGCACGAAGATCGACAAGTTCGAGTACATCGCCATGGCAACGCAGTACGCGGGCGGCCACATCAATCAGGAATTGGTGAAGCTCTTCTGCGACGAATCCGCTGAAACGATCAACTGGCTGGGCGATCGCTGCGACGAGCGCGGCATCGAGCTCTGGCACGAATCCGGCGACAAGAACGACGTCACCCGCTACAAGCACTTCCCCACCGGCCATTCGCCTCGCTTCCAGAAGGACAAGGACGGCAACATCAAGATCCGTCTGAACGAAGTCCTGCACGACTACGCCGTGAAGAAGGGCGCTCGCTTTGACTACTCCACGAAGATGCTGAAGTTGGAAAAGGTGAACGGCCGCGTCACGGGCGTCATCGCGGAAAACGCGGACGGCGAGTACGTTCGCTACGTCGCCAAGAAGGGCGTGGTGGTTGCCACCGGCGGCTACGCTCGCGACTACGACATGCTGGAAGCCCTGCAGCCGTGGAACCTGCGCATCGTGGGCACCACGAGCGCCATGCCGGGCGCCACGGGCGACGGCATCCGCGCCTGCTTGTGGGTGGGCGCCAAGATGGACGAAACGCACTCCCTCATGATGTTCGACCGCTGCGCCATCCGCCCCGAGCAGAAGCCGGGCCGCGCTACGATCGAATCCGGCGACAGCAAGATCTTCTGGATGGGCTCTCAGCCGTGGCTCAAGGTGAACAAGGACGGCAAGCGCTTCATGAACGAGTCGGGCACGTACGAGAACATTCTCCACGCCGACGAGTACCAGAAGGATCATGCGCACTACACGCTCTTTGACAGCAACTGGGTGAAGTACGCCGAACAGTTCAAGATGCACGGCTGCTCGCGTCTCTTCCCGTTCGCGAACGGCGCCGACCCCAACATCCCCTGGCAGGTCATCCAGAACAAGCACATGCCCGACCTCATCAAGAACGGGTTCCTGGCGAAGGCTGACACGATCGAAGAGCTCGCGAAGAAGCTTGATCTTCCCGTGAAGCAGCTGAAGGCGACGATCGCCCGCCACAACGAGCTTTATCGCAAGGGCGTGGACGTTGACTTTGGCAAGGAAAAGCATCGTCTGTCCCCGATCGACAAGCCGCCCTTCTACGGCGCGAAGACGACGGGCCGCGTGCTCTGCACGATGGACGGCATCCAGATCGACACGAACATGAACGCGATCGATACGGAAGGCAACCCGATCCCTGGCCTCTATGTGATCGGCAACGACTCGGGCAGCTACTTCGCCAACGAGTACCCGAACCTCTCCACCGGCATGGCCTGCGGCCGCACGGTGACGTTCGGTCGTCACGTGGGCAAGTATCTCGCAAAAAAGAAGGCGTAATCGAGCGTTCCTTCTGACGTGAGTCAGGCGGCGGATCGGCGAAGAACCGGTTCGCCGCTTTTTTTCTTGGGCCCTTCTCAAGGCGCCGGAAGGACGAGGGGCGCAGTTATGCGATGCCGCCTGAGGCGAAAACGACGAAGTGGGCGAAAGGCGAGGCGGAAACCTTCGCGCTGCGAGGGAGGATTGGCGCGGCCGGAAAAGTAAAACCCCGTCAAAGCTATCGCTTTAACGGGGTTTTGGAATTTGGTGGGAGCGCAGAGACTCGAACTCTGGACCGACGGATTAAGAGTCCGCTGCTCTACCAACTGAGCTACGCTCCCATACTCGATTGTGACCGACTTATTGTGGTGGGTCGTGCGAGATTCGAACTCACGACCAACGGATTAAAAGTCCGCTGCTCTACCGACTGAGCTAACGACCCTCGGGAGAACCTACCGGCCTTCAGCCCCGTTCCCGTAGAGGAACAATCAATCGAGGTGCGAATTAAACACGAGTTCGCAGAGGCTGTCAAGCCGGAAAAGCAAAAAACAGGCCGAAAACGCACATTTCCGATAAAAAGTTGCTTTGTGGACTGAAAACAAATGAAACGTTTCATTTGGCGCATTATCAATCATGCATGTTATGTGAAAGCGCGGTTAATTTCATGGCTATCATGTTTGATGTTATGGCCGTGGCGGCAATCGGACCGCTTTGAGATGCGATTTCCGCGGCGACGTGAGACAGGGGGCCGGCGAGGCGGTCGAAACTTCCGTATCAATGGGCTCAAAACGCCCGTATTTTTGTAACAGCGTCTCAGTTGTTAGGGTAAACCCTAAACATTTTGACCAAAATTTCCTCGATTTTCTTGACGGCTTCAGGCATGATGCACCTTGAAAGAAGGTTGCACATGACCTTCGGCAAAAACGGTTAATTGCTGACGAGCCGAATGATTGCCATGGCTATGTATAAATCATGACTATGGATTCGGCGTGCACCTTCGACGAATTGGGTGAACAGACTGACTCAGGTGACGAAAAATGGCTGACAAGAAAAAGGACAAGGAACTTCCGAAAGTAGAGCGACTCACGGACAAGGAGGAGCGCAAGAAGGCGCTGGCGGCGGCCGTGGCCTTTATCGAGAAGGAGTTCGGCAAGGGCGCGATCATGCGCATGGACGACAACCAGAAGACCGAAGACGTCGAAGTCGTGAGCACGGGGTCGCTGGGGCTTGATCTGGCGCTGGGCGTGGGCGGCCTGCCGCGCGGCCGCGTGGTCGAGATCTACGGGCCGGAAAGCTCGGGCAAGACGACTCTGACGCTGCACGTCATCGCTCAGATGCAGAAGCTCGGCGGCACCTGCGCCTTCATCGACGCTGAGCACGCGCTCGATGTTCAGTACGCCCAGAAGCTCGGCGTGAAGTTGGAAGAGCTCTACCTCTCTCAGCCTGACACGGGTGAACAGGCGCTTGAAATCACCGACTCCCTCGTGCGTTCGGGCGCCGTGGACCTCATCGTCATCGACTCGGTGGCGGCCTTGACGCCCAAGAGCGAAATCGAAGGCGACATGGGCGACGCGATGCCGGGCCTGCAGGCTCGCTTGATGAGCCAGGCGCTTCGCAAGCTCACGTCTTCCATCAACCGCTCGAAGACCCTCGTCATCTTCATCAACCAGATCCGCATGAAGATCGGCGTCACCTACGGCAGCCCGGAAGTGACGGCGGGCGGCAACGCGCTGAAGTTCTATAGCTCCGTGCGCATCGACATCCGCCGCAAGGGGTCTCTCAAGAAGGGCGAAGAGATCCTCGGCTCCGAAACTCGCGTGAAGGTCGTGAAGAACAAGGTGGCGCCTCCCTTCAAGGAAGCGGGCTTTGACATCCTCTACGGCCAGGGCATCTCCTACGAGGGCGAGCTTCTTGACATTGGCTCCGACCTCAACATCGTCGACAAGAGCGGCGCCTGGTACGCCTACGAAGGCACGAAGATTGGCCAGGGTCGCGACAACGCCCGCCAGTGGCTCAAAGACCACCCAGAGAAGGCGCTGGAGATCGAAAACAAGATCCGCGCCGTGAAGGGCATGAAGGCGAAGACGATGTCCCTTGACGAAACGCCGAAGGACGCGAAGAAGGATGCGCCTGCGAAGGACGCCAAGGCCGCGAAGGACGAGAAGAAGGCCCCCGCGAAGAAGGCGAAGGACGCCCCGGTGAAGGAGGAGCCGCCGGCGCCGGTGGAAGAGGAAATCGTGCGCGTGGAGGATCCGGTTGACGAGACCGTGATCGATCCTGCTGAGCTCTACGAATGACCTCGGACGAACGAAGCCGCGAAAAGAAGCCCCGCAGCCTCATGGCGCGGGGCTTGGATGCGCTCTCAAGGCGCGAGTACAGCCGCGACGAGCTTTCCCGCAAGCTGATGCACAGCCTCGCTGAAGGCGAGACGCCCGATGATGTGACGGACGTGATTGCGGAACTTGAAAAGCGCGGTTATCTCAGCAACGAGCGCTATGCTGCGGGGCGCGTGAGGACGCGCTCCGTGCGCTACGGCAATCGGCGCCTTGCGGCGGAATTGAAGCTGCAGGGCGTGGAGAGCGAGGCGATCGCAGAGGCGCTTTCAGAGGCTGAGCCCGAAATCGACCGGGCGCGCGCCGTCTGGGAGCGAAAGTTCGGCAACCCGCCCGAGGACTACAAGGAGAAGTGCCGTCAGGTGCGCTTTCTCGCCGCCCGGGGCTTCTCGTTTGACGTCATCAACCGCGTGCTCTCCGAAGCGGGAGACCGTTTGGATGATCTTGAAGAATAGCTTTCTCGTGACATAATGCCTCCGCCCTCCGGTCGGAGGCTTTTTTAAAGAAATTCAAAGGAATCAGGAGTAAAAAGTGGATTGGCTCTGGGACTTGCTCGTCAACTTTCACTGGGGTGCGGTGCTTCAGATCGTCATGATCGACATCCTCTTGGGGGGCGACAACGCCGTCGTGATCGCGCTTGCTTGCCGCAACCTTCCGAAGGAGCAGCGCATGAAGGGCATTTTCTGGGGCACGGCGGGCGCCATCCTTCTGCGCGTCGTCCTCATCACCTGTGCGGTGATGCTGCTGGATCTGCCGTTCCTCAAAGCCGTCGGGGCGATTCTTCTGCTTTGGATCGGCGTGAAGCTCGTGCTTCCTGAAGACGAGGATCACGCGGAAGTTGCGGGCTCTTCGAAGCTCCTCGGAGCCATCAAGACCATCATCGTGGCGGACTTCGTGATGAGCCTTGACAACGTCATCGCCATCGCGGGCGCGGCGCAGCAGGCCCACGAAGACCATCAGACGCTGCTCGTCGTCTTCGGCCTTCTGGTGTCCGTTCCCTTCATTGTGTGCGGCAGCCAGATCATCCTGAAGTTCATTGATCGCTTCCCTGTCATTGTGTGGCTGGGCGGCGCGCTTTTGGGCTGGATCGCGGGCGGCATGGTCGTCACGGACGGCTTCGTGGCGTCGCACTGGCCTCAGGCGGCCCAATGGGGGCACGCCGCCGGCATTGTCGGCGCGCTGATTGTCGTGGCGATCGGCTGGTGCCTTGCCAAGCATGCGAAGGCGAAGAAGGCGGCTGCCGAAGCGAAGTGAAATCGACATGGTGGAAAGCTTTCGACATTCGTCGCGGGAGACTTCTCAATGACGGGCTGGCAGAGAGAACCGGGCGCGGCGTTGATCGCATATTTGAGGGCTCGATCATTTACGGCCGGCCGCTTCCGGATTATTCCGAATCCACGTCGGATTCCGTGCACCTGTTCATTCCGCGTATGAAGGCGGATCTCGCCTTCCATCGATTGATTTTGTCCTGCCGCGATCGAAATTCCGGGCTGTTGACCATGCCGGCGCTGATGATTTTGTCATTGCTGCGAACGGAAAGGAGGCTGTCGGCGCAGTCATTGATTGAGGCTTGCGGCATCAGCGCAGCCCGAGTGAGGCGTCAGTTTCAGGTATTGGTGGAAGAAGGACTGGTTGAAGCCGTGGGCAGCGCAAGGTCGCGTGAGTTCATTCTCAGCACGGCGGTGTACCAGGCGCAGAATAAGCTCGAAGGCTGTGTGCGGCAGACGGACGCAGGCTATGAGGCGCGCGCGATTGAGGTGATCCGAGAAAGCAAGGTGGGTCTTAAGCGAGGCGAAGTGGCGACGCAGCTCAATCTCGACGTTTCAAGGATTTACCGACTGCTGGATCGATTGGTGGCGGAAAAGAAGCTTCAGAAAGTGGGAAGGCTCAAGGGGACGCGGTACTTGCTGGCGGAGCCGAGCTGAGAAGGCCCGCGAGCTGGTGAGTTCTCGGGCCTTC
The DNA here is from genome assembly GCA_963587345.1 of uncultured Oscillospiraceae bacterium. Classification (GTDB taxonomy): domain Bacteria; phylum Pseudomonadota; class Gammaproteobacteria; order Burkholderiales; family Burkholderiaceae_F; genus Duodenibacillus. The sequence goes on from CAVACW010000039.1 coordinate 7,179, forward strand.
TGAAGTGGTCACAGGCCGATGCGTTGAGCTGCCGCAGCCGCGAGCGACGTCGCGACGTGCGTTGCTTCAGGGATCTTTTGAGGGCAGGCTTTGCCGTCGGTTCCTAGAAGCACGCGGGTGCCGACGCCGGCGGCGAGCGCCGCCTGCATGTCACCCGGCTTGTCGCCGAACATGAGGGAGCGGACGGGGTCAATTCCAAGCTCTCGGCAGGCGCGAAGAATCATCCCTGGCGCGGGCTTTCGGCAGTCGCAGACGCAGCGGTAGGCCGCTACTTTGGCCTGCGGGTGATGCGGGCAGAAGTAGACGGCTGACAGCGGCGTGCCGGCCTCCTCAAACTTCGCTTTCACGACGTCGGTGAGCTTTTGAAAGTCCGCTTCCGTGTAGTAGCCGCGTCCGATGCCGGACTGGTTTGTGACGATTACGAGCCGGTAGCCCGCGCGGGCGTAGGCGGCCGCCGCCTCGAGCACTCCGGGAATCCACTCGAAGTCCTCCACGCGCGAGCAGTACGCGACGTCGACGTTGATCACCCCGTCGCGGTCGAGAAAGACCGCGCGGGAGAGAGTGACCTCCGGCATCAGGCGAGTACGCCGTCAGGGTAGGCGTTCATGAGGTATCGCATGTAGTCGGCGGTGCCCTGTTGAACGGTGCGGAAGGGCGTCGTGCAGCCGGCGCCGCGCAGCTGCGTGAGATCGGCCTGCGTGAAGGCCTGATATTTGCCCACGAGCGCTTCGGGGAAGGGAATGTATTCGATGAGGCCGTTTGCCACCGCCGCTTCAAGCGAGAGATTCTGCTCGGTGAGCGTGTTCACCACCGTGAGCGCGATGTCGTTAAAGGGCTGGGCGCGGCCCGTGCCGCAGTTGTAGATACCCGAGACGCCCGACTTCACGAAGTGCATGATGCAGTTCACGACGTCCTCGACGTAGACGAAGTCGCGCATCTGGCAGCCGTTGCCGTAGCCGAGGCACCCTTCAAAGAGCTTCACCTTGCCGTCCTTCTTGAACTGGAAGTACTGGTGGAAGGCGACGGAGGCCATGCGACCCTTGTGCTGCTCGTGGGGGCCGTAGACGTTGAAAAAGCGCATGCCCGCCGCGGGCGCCGAGAGCGTCGCAAGGCGGCTTCTCAAGACCTGGTCAAAAAGGTACTTTGAGTAGCCGTAGCAGTTCAGGGGGCCTTCGTTCTTCACGTCTTCCACAAACGTCGTGCTCGCGCCGTAGGTGGCGGCCGAGGAGGCGTAGACAAACGGAATGCGCTGCTTCTGGGCCCAGGCGAACAAGTCGAGCGTGTAGCGGTAGTTGTTCTCCATGATGTAGCGGCCGTCCGTCTCCATCGTGTCCGAGCAGGCGCCCATGTGGATGATGGCTTCGGGGATCGGCGCCGAGCCGTTTCGAACGCGCGCGATGAAGTCGTTCTTGTCGAAGTAGTCGCTGATGCGGCACTTGGCGAGGTTCTGGAACTTCTGGGCCTTTGTGAGATTGTCCACGGCGATGACGTCGTTGATGCCTTCGCGGTTGAGGTGCAGAACGCAGTTGCAGCCGATGAAGCCGGCGGCGCCGGTTACGAGAATCGACATTTAGTTTCCTTTTCCAAAGAGTTCGTCATAGGTGACGCTCGCGGTGCCGAGCTTGCCGACGACGATGCCGCCGGCGCGGTTGGCGATGCGCACGGCTTCGGTTAAATCGAGTCCGGCCGCGATCATGGCGGCGGTGACGGCAATGGAGGTGTCGCCAGCGCCGGAGACGTCAAAGACTTCGCGGGCCTGGGCGGGCACGTTGAATTCGCCCGCTTCGGTAAAGAGCGTCATGCCTTCTTCGCTGCGGGTGAGAAGCAGCGCGGCAAGCTCCAGCTCCCGGCGCAGCTTCTGCGCTTTCTCGATGAGCTCCGCCTCCGACTTCCATTCGCCGATCACGAGCGCGAGCTCCGCGCGGTTGGGCGTGATGAGCGTGGCGCCGCGGTAGCGGCTGAAGTCGCTGCCCTTGGGGTCGATCAGAACGGGAACGCCCGCTTCACGGGCGGCGGCGATCATGCGGACGATGTGATCAAGCCCGCCCTTGCCGTAGTCGGAGAGAACGAGCGCGTCAAAATCCTTCACCTTCGCTTCGAAGGTCTCCATGAGCGTGGCGAGCACTTCGGTGGCGGGGTGGTCTTCAAAGTCGATGCGAACGAGCTGCTGGCGGCGCGCCAACACGCGAAGCTTCACGGTGGTGCGAACCGAGGCGTCCACGCCCGAGAGGTCTTCGATGTCCGCTTTTTCGAGCATCGCCTGAAGGCTTTTGCCGGCGTCGTCGTTGCCGATGACGCTCATGAGGGAGGCGCGGGCGCCGAGCTCAGCGATATTGAGCGCCACGTTGGCGGCGCCGCCCAGCCGGTCTTCGTTCTTCACGATTTTCACCACCGGCACCGGCGCTTCCGGCGAGATGCGGTTGGTGTCGCCGAACCAGTAGCGGTCGAGCATCGAGTCGCCAACGACGAGCAGACGCTTCTGAGCGAGTGTGGTCTTGCTGATCATGCTTATTTCCAAGCGCGGCCGAGCCGCATTGCGGGGCATTTTAGCGGTTTGGTCATGAGAATCCTGCCGCGAGGCTTTGGCAAGGCGTGACGAAGTTTTGCCATGACGACAGCGGCAGGTTTTGGGAAACAGCGGGCTCGGCACACCGCGGCTTCTCGCGGAATTTGAGAAGAGCCGCTCGGTTTTTCAGGCGACGGAACTTGTCATGTGCGCCTGTTAAAATCCAAAAATTTGGTTAATCTGCAAAAACGCGCCTGCAAAGAAGCGCGTTTTCCTTTGAGTCATGACGGAAAAACAGTCTCATCCTTTTCTTCGCGATACGTACGCCGGAAAGACGGTGAAGTCGGCTTGCGGCCTCACGCTCGACATTGGCCGCCAGCGCCTCACGGCAACGGAGCTGAAGGCGCTTTTTGCGCTCGCCGAAGAAAAGGGCGTGCTTGAAGCCAATGCGCGCATGCGCACGGGCGCCATCGTCAACACGAGCGAGCATCGTCCGGCGCTGCACACGGCGTTGCGCGACACGTCGGTGTCGGCCCCCTTCCATAAGGAAGTGACGCAGGCGTTGAATCACCTCTGCAATTTTGCCGAAGACGTCCGCAGCGGCCTCTTCTGCGGTTGCCGCGGCGACGCCATCACCGACATCATCAACATCGGCATCGGCGGCTCGGAAATGGGGCCTCGCGCCGTATGGCACGCGCTGCGCTACGTGCAGCCCGGCATTCGCCTCCACTTTCTGACGGCGGCCGACGGCGTTCTCTTTGACCGCATCGTGAGCGGCCTGAATCCCTTCAAGACGCTTGTTGTGGTGTCTTCAAAGAGCTTTGGGACGCGCGAGACGATGGTGAACGCGGCGGCGGTGGACCAGTGGCTGCTGGACGCCGGCATTTCCGGCAAGGACCGCAATCATCACATGGTCGTGGTGTCGGCGAAGGCGGATGCGGCCGAGCAGATGAACCTCCCCGAATCCAACCGCTTCCCGATCTGGGACTGGGTGGGGGGGCGCTTTTCCGTGTGGTCGAGCATTGGGCTCCCCTGCGCCGTGGCGCTGGGGCCTGAAGTCTTCCGCCAGCTTCTCGCGGGCGCCCATGCGATGGACGCTCATGTGGCGGACGCGCCCGCGGAAGACAACCTCGCCCTCGTGCTGGCGCTCCTTTCCTACCGCAACGCGCAAAAGGGCGTGGCGACGCACTGCTTCCTCCCTTACGACGAACGGCTTCGCACGCTGGTCTTCTGGCTGCAGCAGCTCGAAATGGAAAGCCTGGGGAAAAGCACTACGGCCGACGGCAGCCGCGTCGACTGCCGCACGGGGCAGGGCGTCTGGGGCGGGCACGGGAACGAGTCCCAGCACTCCTTTTATCAGTGGCTGCGCGAAGGCACGGCTTCCAGTTCCGTTGACCTCGTCTGGTGCGAAAAGCCCGGGCACCGCCACGCCGACCTGCATCGCGTGCTGATTGCCAACGCCAAGGCGCAGGCCGAGGCCCTCGTGACGCGAGACCCGACGGACGAGTTCTGCAATGCGGTGACGACGATTTCGATTGACGAGCTGTCGCCTGCGCGCCTGGGGGCGCTGATGGCGCTGTACGAGCACAAGACGACGATGCTGGGGACGCTTTTTGGCATCAATCCCTTCGATCAGCCGGGGGTGGAGTTGGGCAAGAAGCTGAGCCGCTCGGCGGAAGCCGCGGCGGGAGCGCTCTGATGCGCCGCATCCTTGTGATCAAGTCGAGCTCCATGGGGGACGTCGTGCACGCTCTTCCTGCGGCGTACGACATCAAGCAGGCCTTCCCCGGGGTTCGTCTGGACTGGGTGGTGGAGGAGGCTTTTCAGGACATCGTGGAGCTGAGCCCCTGGATTGACGGAAAGATCGTCACGGCGTTTCGCCGCTGGCGCAAGCATCCGTTCTCGGCGCAGACCCGCGCCGAGGTGGCGCGCGTCAAAAAAGAGCTGCGCGAAAACCGCTACGACCTGGTGATCGACCTGCAGGGGCTTGTGCGCTCGGCGCTCGTTGCGCGCTGGTGCGGCGTGAAGTCCGTGGGCTACTCCCGTGACACGATCCGCGAGCCGCTGGCAAGCTTCTTTTACTCAGAAACAAAGCGCGTGCCGGAAAGCCTGACGCCCGTGAGGCGCTATCGCACGATGGCGGCCGAGTGCCTGGGGTACGCGATTGACGCCGAGCATCCCGTCTACGCCCTGAAGGCCAAGCCCCTTTCCGAGCGCCCTGCCGAGGGCGACTACGCCGTGATGGCGGTCAACACGAGCCGCGAGGAGAAGCTCTGGGCCCGCGACCGCTGGATTCAGACGACGCAGGCCCTGGTGAAGGCGGGGATCACTCCGGTCTTCGTGTGGGGGAGCGCTGCCGAAGAGGATCGCGTGAGAACGCTCGCCGACCTGGTGCCGGGGACGGTGGTGGCGCCCCATATGACGCTTCCTGAAATCGCGTCGGTCTTGAAGGCCTCCGTGGGCCTCATTGGCGTCGATACCGGGATTTCCCATCTGGCGGCCGCCTTGGCCGTGCCCGCCGTGGGCATCATCGTCGGCACGAGCGCGCAGCTTTTCCGTCTCGTGGGCGAAGGAAAATGCACGACCGTGGGCGACAAGGGCGTGGTGCCGTCGTCGGCGGAAGTGCTCGCCGCCTTTTCGTCCGTCACCGGGCGCAAGGTGAAGCCGTGAAGTGGATGACGCCGGGCCTTTACCGGCTCGTCACGCGCTGCGCGACGCCTCTGGCAAAGCTCTACCTTAAAAAGCGCGCGAAAAAGCAGCCCGATTACCTCCTGCACTGGGACGAGCGCTTTGCGCAGTGCCCGTACCCCGCGCCCGCGCGGCCGCGCCTGTGGGTGCACGCCGTGAGCGTGGGGGAGACGAATGCCGCCGCGCCCTTGATTGACGCGCTCATGAAGCGCTTCGGGGACGCGGAGCTTCTGCTTACCTGCATGACGCCCACGGGGCGCGACGCTGGAAAGAAAATCGTTGCTCGCTACCCCGGCCGCGCCGTGCAGTGCTACCTCCCGTACGACGTGCCGTCTTATGCGGCGAAGTTCCTGGAGGAAGCGCGCCCGACGCTGGGCGTTCTGATGGAAACCGAGGTGTGGCCCAATCTCATCGCGGCCGCCAAGGCGCGCTCCATCCCCTTGGTGCTTGCCAACGCTCGCGAGTCGCAGAAAAGTTCGGAGAAGGCGGAGCCCTTTGACCGCGTGATGCGGCCGGCGTTTGCGGCGTTTGACGCGGTGCTCGCGCAAAGCGACGCGGACGCCGAGCGTCTCATTCACCGCGGCGCGCGTCCGGACGTTGTGATGGTGGCGGGCTCGCTCAAATTTGACGTGCCGGTGAATGAAGCGGCGCGCGAAAAGGCTGCGGCCTTCAAGGCAAAGCGCTCGCGCCCCGTGCTTCTCATCGCGAGCACCCGAGAAGGCGAGGAGGCGATGTTGGCGCCTCTTTTGAAGACCTTTGCCGGCAAGGCGGTCGTGCTTCTCGTGCCGCGGCATCCGCAGCGCTTTAACGACGTGGCGACGCTGCTCACGGAGGCGGGCGTTCCTTTCGTGCGGCGCAGCGCCTTTGCGGATCCCTTGGACCTTCCGGCGGAGGCCTCCGTCATCCTGGGCGACAGCATGGGGGAAATGGCCTTTTACTGCGCCGCGGCGGACGTCACCTTGATGGGCGGCAGCTTCGGTGGCACGGGCTGCCAGAACCTCATTGAGCCGGCGGCGGCAGGGTCGCCTGTGGTTCTGGGCCCATCGCTTTACAACTTCCAGAAGATCGCTGACGACGCGGCCGCCATGGGCGCCGCGGTGAAGACGGCAAACGCAGAAGAGGGCGTCCAGGCGGCTCTGGCGCTCATCACGAATCCTGAGCAGCGGCGCGAGCGTCACGAGGCGGCGCTCGCGTTTGCAAAGCGCTACACCGGCGCCGCGGCCGCGATGAGTGCGGCTTGCGCGGCGCTTTGGAAACCCGACTGACGAAGGAGGCCGGCATGGCACGCATTCCCAACTGTCTTTCCATCGCGGGCGTTGATCCTTCCGGGGGCGCCGGGGTCTTGGCCGACGTGAAGGCAATGAGCGCGGCGGGGGCTTACGCCGCGGGCGTCGTGACGGCATTGACGGCGCAGAACACCCGCGGCGTCACGGGCGTGATGCCGGTGCCGCCGGCGTTTGTCACCGAAGAGCTGGAGACCCTTTTTGCGGACGTGGCAATTGATGCCGTGAAGATCGGCATGCTCGCTGATCCCGGCATCATTCACGCCGTGGCGGAGAGTCTTCAAAAGCACCGGCCGGCGTGGATTGTCTTGGATCCTGTCATGGTCGCCAAAAGCGGCGACCGGCTTTTGGCTGAAGACGCGCTTGCGGCGCTCAAGACGGAGCTGATGCCCCTGGCGGACATCATTACGCCCAACCTGCCGGAAGCCGAAGAGCTTTTGGGGCATCCCATCGACGGCCGCGGCGCGATGCCCGAGGCGGCGAGCGAACTTTTTTCCCTCATGAAGACCGCCAAGGGCGGCGTTCTCTTAAAGGGCGGGCACTTGGCGGCGGGCGAGGCGGCGAGCGACCTTTATTTCGATGGACAGTCGGATCATTGGTTCGAGAGTCCTCGCCTTGCGACGAAGAACACGCACGGCACGGGCTGCACGCTCTCTTCGATGCTCGCAGCGCAGCTCGCCTTCAGCCAGGATCCCTTGCTGGCCGTTGCCGTTGCAAAGCGCTACATGACGGCGGCGATCGACGCCGCCGACGACCTCGCGGTCGGCCGCGGCCACGGTCCCGTGAGCCACTTTGTCGGCATGACGTCGCCGTTTGTGGTCCCTGATCTTCGACATTGACCGACAGAGCGAAAAAATCCCTTTCGCTGCACCGCAACGGTGCGGTGGAAAACAGGCACAATTGCCTAGTTTTTCAGGAAAAGCGCTCCGGCGCTTTCTCTACAATCAACCTTTCCTCTGCGCTTTTTTGGGGCAGGGGAGCCCTTTACGGGAAAGACCAAGTCCTATGCAGAAACTCAAGATTTCCGGCGGCCGGCGCCTTTCGGGAACCGTCCGCGCGTCCGGCGCGAAGAACGCGGCGCTGCCGATTCTGGCGGCGTGCCTTCTCACGTCCGACCCCGTTGTCCTGCACAACGTGCCCGACCTCGCCGATGTGAAGACGATGGTGAAGCTCTTGAGCGGCATGGGCGTTGCGGTGGAGAAGACGGGGCCGTCGGACTACCGGCTCTCGGCCGCCAGCGTCACAGGAACGGAGGCGCCCTACGACCTCGTGAAGACGATGCGCGCCTCGATTCTTGTGCTGGGTCCCTTGGTCGCGCGCTTTGGCTCGGCGAAGGTGTCGCTGCCTGGCGGGTGCTCCATCGGCGCGCGCCCCGTGGACCAGCACATCAAGGCAATCCGCGCCATGGGCGCTGACATCGCGATCGACCACGGCTATGTGGTCGCCAAGGCCTCGCGCCTTCAGGGCGCTCGCATCGTGACCGACATGGTGACCGTCACCGGCACCGAGAACATTCTTATGGCGGCGGTTCTGGCCGAAGGCACGACCGTCATTGAAAACGCGGCGCGCGAGCCCGAGGTCGTGGACCTCGCGGATCTCTTGAACGCCATGGGCGCGAAGATCACGGGCGCGGGCAGCCCTGTCATCACCGTGGAGGGCGTGAAGGCTCTCCAGGGCGCCGAGCATTCCGTGATCGCCGACCGCATCGAGACGGGGACCTTCCTTTGCGCGGCGCTTGCGACGCAAGGCGACGTCACGGTGACGCACGCCGCGCCACAGACGCTCGAAGCCGTGATCGGCAAGCTGCGCGAAGCGGGCGCCGTGGTGGAGACGGGCCCGGACTGGATCCGCGCTCGCATCGACGAGCGACCGAAGGCGGTGGACGTGCGCACCGTGCCGCACCCGGGCTTTCCCACCGACATGCAGGCGCAGTTCATGGCCTTGGATGCCGTGGCGCAAGGGAGCGGCCGCATCGTGGAAACCATTTTTGAAAACCGCTTCATGCATGTGCCCGAGTTGCAGCGCATGGGGGCGGACATCGCCGTGGACGGCCACACTGCCGTGGTGCGCGGGGTGGAGGCCTTGGAAGGCGCTTCGGTCATGGCGACCGATCTGCGCGCCTCGGCCTGCCTGGTTATCGCGGGACTGGCGGCCCGCGGCGAAACGGTCATCGACCGCATTTATCACTTGGACCGCGGGTACGAGCACATCGAGGCGAAACTGTCTGCCTTGGGCGCAGACATCGTGCGCACGGCTTGAGGCAAGAAAAGGACATCAGAACTGTGATTACTCTGGCGTTGTCAAAGGGACGAATCTTTGAAGAGCTGCTGCCGTTTCTGGCGGCGGCGGGCATCCGTCCCTTGGAAAATCCTGACGAGTCGCGCAAGCTCATGATCGGCACGAACCGCGAGGATCTGCGCATCGTCGTGCTGCGCGCGACCGACGTGCCCACCTACGTTCAGTACGGCGCGGCCGATCTTGGCGTCACCGGCTGGGACACCCTCTACGAGCACGGCGGCAACGGCCTTTATGCGCCGGTGGACTTGAAGATCGCCCGCTGCCGCATGTGCGTCGCGGCTCCGAAGACCTTTGACTGGGAGGCGAACGTCCGCTCGGGCGCCCGGCTTCGCATTGCGACGAAGTACTTGAAGTGGTCCCGGGACTGGTTTGCGAAGGCGGGCGTGCACGTGGACCTCATCAAGCTCTACGGCTCGATGGAGCTCGCGCCCATTGCGGGGCTTGCGGACGCCATCGTCGACCTCGTGAGCACGGGGGCGACCTTGAAGGCGAACAACATGCGTGAAATTCAGACGGTGGCGCCCATTTCGTCGCGCCTCATCGTCAATCAGGGCGCAATGAAGCTAAAGCGCGCGGAGCTGATGCCCATCATCACGGCCATGCGAGAAACCGCGGAGCGAGAAGAAGCGCGCCGCGCCGCCGCCCAGAAGATTTGAAATTTTTCGGAGATTGGAAAAAAATGATGATTCGTCGTTTGTCGACGGCTGACGCAGGCTTTCAGGCCGCCTTCAGCCAGCTCGTGGCCCGCGACGCGAGCGTGGACCCGGTGATCACGCAGCGCGCGGAAGCCATCGTGGAAGACGTGCGCCAGCGCGGCGACGCCGCGGTGCTCGAATACACCGCGAAGTTTGACCGGCTTCCCGCCCAGAAGCTTTCTGACCTCATGGTCACCGCCGACGAAATGAAGGCGGCCTTGGAGAGCCTTCCCGCCGAGCAGCGCGAGGCGCTGGAAGAAGCCGCCCGCCGCATTCGCGAATTCCATGAGAAGGAGCTCGCGGAAAGCTTCACCATGACGGACTCGATGGGAAGCCGTCTGGGGCAGCGCGTGACGCCGATTGCCTCCGTGGGCCTTTATGTGCCGGGCGGCAAGGCTGCGTACCCGAGCTCGGTGCTGATGAACGCGATGCCTGCGAACGTCGCGGGCGTGAAGCGCATTGAAATGGTGGTGCCGACGCCGGGCGGCGAAAAGAACGCGCTCGTGCTGGCGGCGGCGAGCCTGGCAGGCGTCTCCCGCGCCTTCACGATCGGCGGCGCTCAGGCCGTGGCGGCGCTTGCCTACGGCACGGAGACGATTGAAGGCGTGGACAAGATCGTGGGGCCGGGCAACGCCTACGTGGCGGCCGCCAAGCGCAAGGTCTTCGGCAAGGTGGGCATCGACATGATCGCCGGGCCCTCGGAAATCCTCATCGTCTGCGACGGCAAGACGCCCGCGGACTGGATCGCCATGGATCTCTTCAGCCAGGCCGAGCACGACGAGCTCGCGCAGGCGATTCTCTTGACGCCCGACGCCGCTTTCGCGGACGCCGTCGAAGCTTCCATCGCGCGCCAGATCGAGACGATGCCCCGCAAGGCGATCATCGAGAAGTCGCTGGCCAACCGCGGCGCCATCATCGTCACGAAGGACTTGGAAGAGGCCTGTGCGGTGGCCGACCAGATCGCTCCAGAACACTTGGAATTGAGCACGGACGATCCCGAAAAGTGGGCGGAGCACATCCACCACGCGGGCGCCATCTTCTTGGGGCGCTTCACGGCGGAAGCTTTGGGCGACTACTGCGCCGGCCCCAACCACGTGCTGCCCACGAGCCGCACGGCCCGCTTCTCGTCGCCTCTGGGCGTCTACGACTTCCAGAAGCGCACGAGCATGATCCACATCTCGGACGAAGGCGTGCAGCATCTGGGCAGAATCGCCGGTATTCTCGCCGACGGCGAGCATCTCTACGCGCACGCCGCGAGCGCCCGCTACCGCCTGAAGAAGTAACCAGCAAGGCCCGTCAGGCCTTTGTGGGGGAGCCCTGAAGCGGGGGCTCCCTTTCGTTCTCCCCACCCTCAGAGGAACCCCGCCATGCGCACTGCAGAAATCCAGCGCCGAACCGCGGAAACCGACATCGCCGTGCGCGTCAATCTGGACGGCACGGGCGCCGCCGAGCTCTCCACGGGCATCGGCTTTTTTGACCACATGCTCCACCAGATCGCCCGCCACGGCATGATCGACCTCGTCGTGGACGCCCGGGGCGACCTGGAAGTGGACGGCCACCACACGGTGGAGGACGTGGGAATCGCCCTCGGAGACGCCTTCAAGGCGGCGCTGGGGGACAAGGCAGGGATCACGCGCTACGGCTTTGCCTACGTGCCGTTGGACGAATCCCTCTCGCGCGTGGTGCTCGACCTCTCGGGCCGCGCCGCGCTCGTTTTTGAGGCGAGCTTCACCGCGCCCATGGTGGGCGGCTTCGACACTCAGCTCGTGCGCGAATTCTTTCAGGCGTTCGCGAACCACGCGGGCGTCACGCTGCACGTGGACAACCTGCGGGGCGTCAACGCCCATCATCAGATCGAATCGATCTTCAAGGCCTTCGGCCGCGCGCTGCGCGCCGCGGTGACGGTGGACGAGCGCGCGGGCGGCCGCATGCCTTCCACAAAGGGGGTGTTATGAGCGTCATTGCAGTGGTGGACTACGGCTCGGGGAACCTGAGAAGCGTCGCCCGGGCCGTGGAGGCGGCGGCAAACCCCGCGGACACCGTTTGGGTCACGTCGGACGCCGCGCGAGTGCGCGAGGCCGATCGCGTCGTTTTTCCGGGACAGGGCGCCATGGCGGACTGCATGGCGCATTTGGAAAATTCCGGCTTGAAGGACGCCGTTCTTGAAGCCATTCGCACGAAGCCCGTCTTTGCGGTGTGCGTCGGCATGCAGATGCTCTTTGAAAAGAGCGATGAGAACGGCGGCAGCGAGGCGCTGGGCCTCTTTAAAGGGAAGGTGATTCGCTTTCCCGAAGCCGCCATGGTGACCGCGCAGGGCGTGCGGCTCAAGGTGCCGCAGATGGGCTGGAACACCGTGGCGCAGCGCATGGCGCACCCCTTGTGGGCGGGCATTGCCGACCACTCGTGGTTCTACTTCGTGCACAGCTACTTTGTCGCTCCCGAAGACGATTCAATCGCTGCAGGCACGACGTGCTACGGACTTCCCTTCGTGTGCGCCGTGGCGCGCGACAACCTTTTCGCGACGCAGTTCCATCCGGAAAAAAGCGCCGAGGCGGGCCTGCGGCTTTATGCGAACTTCCTCACGTGGAACCCCTAAAAGCGAGACAACACCATGCTTCTTCTTCCCGCCATTGACATCAAGAACGGCCGCTGCGTGCGCCTCAAGCAGGGCGACCTCGAAAAGAACATCACGGTCTACAACGAAGATCCCGTGGACCAGGCCGCCCAGTGGGCAAAGCTGGGGGCCCAACGCATCCACCTCGTGGACTTGGACGGCGCGGCGACGGGCGAGCCCGTGAACGCGGCGCTCATCCGCGAAATGATTGCGGAGATCGGGGCCGGCAAGGAAATTGAACTGGGGGGCGGCATCCGCTCGCTGGGGCAGATCGAGGCCTACCTTGACGCGGGCGTCACCTATGCCGTCGTGGGCACGGCCGCCGTGAAGAACCCCGCCTTTCTGGCCGAGGCCTGCCGCGCCTTCCCGGGGCGCATCATCTGCGCCGTGGACGCCAAAAACGGCATGGTGGCGACGGACGGCTGGGTGAACACCACTGAGTTTGAAGTGAAGGCGCTCGCGCACCGCTTTGAAGACTTCGGCGTCGCGGCCTTCCTCTACACCGACATCGCCCGCGACGGGATGCTCTCGGGCGTGAACGTCGAGGCGACGGCGGAGCTCGCGCGCGCCGTGTCGGTGCCGGTGCTTGCCTCGGGCGGCATGCATACGCTTGATGATGTTCGGGCGCTTCTTGCGGTGGAAAAGGACGGCGTTGCCGGCGCCGTGCTAGGGCGCAGTCTCTACGAAGGCACGATCAAGTTTGACGAGGCGCTCGCCTTGGTTGAGGAGGCCCGAAAGAATGCTCGCTAAGCGCATCATCCCCTGCCTTGACGTCACGGCGGGACGCGTCGTGAAGGGCGTCAACTTCGTGGAATTGAAGGACGCGGGCGACCCTGTTGAAGTCGCCGCTCGTTATAACGGCGAAGGCGCGGACGAACTCACGTTTCTTGACATCACGGCTTCCAGCGACGGCCGCGGCCTCATTCTCGACGTGATCGAGCGCGTTGCCAACCAGGTCTTCATTCCCTTGACCGTGGGAGGCGGCATCCGCGAGGTGGAGGACATCCGCCGCCTTTTGAACGCGGGCGCCGACAAGATTTCCATCAACACCGCGGGCGTGCAGAATCCGGATCTCATCGGCGAATCCGCCGCCAAATTCGGCTCCCAGTGCATCGTGACCGCGATCGACGCGCGCCGCCGCGACAAGACGGATCCCGCCAAAGGCTGGGAAGTCTTCACGCACGGCGGCCGCAAGGCGACGGGGCTTGACGCTGTGGCGTGGGCAAAGCGCGTCGCCGCCTTGGGCTCGGGCGAAATCCTTTTGACGAGCATGGACTGCGACGGCACGAAGGCGGGGTTTGATCTGGAGCTCACGAAGGCCGTCTCCGACGCCGTCTCGGTGCCGGTCATCGCCTCGGGCGGCGTCGGCAACCTGCAGCATCTCGCTGACGGCGTCACAAAAGGCGGGGCCGACGCCGTGCTTGCCGCCTCGATCTTTCACTACGGCATGTACACCGTGCGCGAAGCCAAGGAATTCATGGCGGCGCAGGGCATTCCCGTGCGGCTTTAAAGGGGGCGCGTGATGTGGCTTGACGATGTGAAGTTCAATGACGCGGGGCTCGTGCCCGTCGTCGCGCAGTCGGTGACGGACGGGCGCGTGCTGATGCTGGCGTGGGCCAATCGCGAGGCGCTTGAAGAAACCGTTCGCACAAGGCGCGGCGTCTACTTCTCCCGCTCTCGCCAGAAGCTCTGGCGCAAGGGCGAGGAGTCCGGCAACGTGCAGCAGGTGCATGACATTCGATTGGACTGCGACGGCGACGCCGTGCTCTACGTCGTGGAGCAGGTGGGCGGCACGGCGTGTCACACCGGGCACGAGAGCTGTTTTTACAAGACGCTCACGCCGGAATTGGTGTGGCAGGAGGCGGAGCCCGTCGTGAAGGATCCCGCCGCGATGTACGGACACGCGCACTGATTCCGAGCGCCGCCCGTCCAAAAGAAAACCGCCCGAAGCCTTGTGCCGCGAGCGGGTTTTTCTTTGGAAAGAGCGCCGGAAATCACTTTCGGAGGTACACGAGGTCCCACACGCCGTAGCCCAGCCGTTCGCCGCGGGCCTGGAACTTCGTGCAGGGGCGCTCGGTGAGGGGGTTCGCCATTACGGGCGAAAAGCCTTCGGGGTGGGCGTTCACGAGCTTTTCTTCGCCGTTCAAGACTTCCAGCATCTGCTCGGCGTAGTTTTCCCAGTCGGTGGCGCAGTGAATGTAGCCGCCCGGGGCGAGCTTGGCGGCAAGCACCGCCACAAAGTCGGGGCGCACGAGGCGGCGCTTGTGGTGGCGCGCCTTGCGCCAAGGGTCAGGAAAGAAGATGTGGATGCCGGAAAGCGTGCCGTCAGGAATCATGTCGCGCACGACTTCCATGGCGTCGTGGCGGCAGATGCGCACGTTGGCGAGGCCCTTTTCGTCGAGAAGCTTGCTCAAGGCGCCCACGCCCGCTGCAAAAACTTCGCAGCCCAGAAAGTCCACTTCGGGGTGCGCTTCGGCGATCGCCGCTGTCGTCTCCCCCATGCCGCAGCCGATTTCAAGCACGAGCGGCGCCTTGCGGCCGAAGGCTTTTTCGGCATCGAAGGCTTTTACTTCGTAGGGGGCCTCATATTTCGGGAAGAGGTCGTCGAGCGCTCGCTCCTGCGCGGCTGAAATGTGGCCGCGGCGCAGCACGAAGCTGCGGATGTGGCGGTGCTTCAGTTCTTCGATCTGTTCGGGCGTAAGCGTTTCAGAAGACATGGCGGCGAGGTGTCCGGCGGAAGGCAGATACAAAAAAACGAACCGTTCGAAAGAAACGATCCGTCATCAGGGAAAGTGGAGCGGGCGAAGGGAATCGAACCCTCGTATAAAGCTTGGGAAGCTTTCGTTCTGCCATTGAACTACGCCCGCAGACCGCTTTGAGAGCGGGGATTATGCCCGAGTTGCGGGGAAATTTCCACTGGCTTTGAGGACGAGTGCCGCGGGCGTTCACAGAAAGTCGCTTGAGAAAATGCGGAATCGAACAAAAACTCAATCGACTTTTTGTAAGATGGGCGTTGACTGGCGAAAAAGGAGACTGAACGCATGTTTCGGCGAAAGATGGATGACCGGCTGAGCACTTGGAGGGCGGATCCGTACCGTGCGCCGCTCGTGATTTCCGGCGTGCGCGGGTGCGGCAAGACGGCAACGGTGCGCGCCTTCGCTCGCAGTCACTACGACAGCGTCGTCTGGCTCAATTTTCGGGAGCGCCCCGAGCTCGCTTCGATTTTTGACGGAGCGCTCGACGCGGAGACGCTGACTAGCCTGAATATTGCACCGGCCATTTGAGACCGGTGCAGATAGTGTAGTGGGCT
>CAVACW010000040.1:0-20957 GCA_963587345.1 uncultured Oscillospiraceae bacterium
CCTTAAGTTCGCTCTTTAGGCTCCATGCGGAGTTGGGTTCAACAGAACACCAATCATCTGAGTGTTGCCCGCATCGAACTGAGGCAGTCCCTCCGATTACAAACGAGGGAAGCCTTCGACTTTAGTCGAGGGAGACTTCACTCGGGAACGGAAATTAGTCCACGGCGACCATCACGTTGGAAGCCTTGATGACGGCGTAGGCCTTGCCGCCCACCTTGAGGCCGAGGGTCTTGGCGGAGGTGGTGGTGATGGAGGAAACGATCTGCTGGCCGGACGCCGTTTCGATTGTCACTTCGCAGGACACGGGACCTTCCTTGATTTCGACGATGGTGCCTTCGATGCAGTTGCGGGCGGAAATTTTCATGGTTGTCTCCAGTAAGTGGAGCGGCTCTCTGGCCGCGTTGTTTTGCGATGGGCGGCACTTTAGCAGGGAAATGCCCGTTTGTGCGTCATTGTTGAAAATTTTTACAGTTTTCTTCAATGAATACTGTGCGTTATTCTTCGTTGGAATATTCTCGAATGGGATAGCGCCCTCGTTAGACATCCTTGGGGAAAACGCCCGCGAAGCCTTGATGCGACGGGCGCGAGACCGAATTGACAGCGCCGACGGTCGTGATATCCTCGAGGATATGACCAAAACGGAGCGGAAACATGACAAAGACGCTTGACCGAGAGCAGCTAATCTTTTTCAAGACGCTCTTTGAAACCCGCAATCTTGTTGCGGCAGCCAACACCCTGCAACTGCCGGCCGCAACGGCGTCCCGCATGCTCTCCAAGCTTCGCGCCGCCTTTGACGACGAGCTCTTCACGCGCTGCGCGACAGGCTTGACGCCCAATTGGCGCGCCAAGGAGGCGATGCCACTGGTGCAGCAGCTTCTTTCGGGCTACGACCGGCTGCTCGCGGACCGTGTCTTTGATCCGACGTCTTTAAAGCGCGAGTTTCGCGTCGCCTGCGTGGATCACGGCATGCTGTTCTTGGCGCCGGGCGCGGCGCGAGCCGTGGCGGCGTCGCCCGGTGTGACGGTGAATTTTCTGCCGCTTACGGACGACTGGCAGACGGCAATGAAAAACGGTGATCTGGACCTTGCGGTGAGCCCTGTGGAGACGATGCCGGAAGGCTTTCACGTGCTCACGTTGCACGAGGCGCGCAACTGCATCATCGTGCGGCCGGGACACCCCTTGGAAAAGCGGCTGAAGGACGCGGGAAAGCTCACGTACGAAGAGCTGCTCGCCTATGAGTTTGTTGAGGTGGTCTACCGGCCGCTCTCCTACTTTCGACAGATGAAGAGCGGCGAGTCGGAAATGCTCAGCCGCCGGCGCATTGCCGTGCAGGTGCCCTACTTTTTTGGCGCCGTTCGCATGGTGGCCGCCAGCGACATGATCGCCCTCATGTCAGACGCCATGTGCGAGTGGCTCGTTCCTAAGGGCATTGTGAGCGTTCTTCCGGTGGAGGACTACCCGCTCGAAACCTTCACCCCGCGGCTCATCTGGCACGACCGCAACCATTTGGATCCCGCCATGCAGTGGTTCCGAAGCCTTCTCTTGGAGAGCTGCCGCGAAGCGCGCTGACGGCGGGACTTGCGAGGAGTGTGGCATTTTTGGTCACACCGATTTCAACGAGATTGACAGCGGGAAAAGCAGGGCGGGTGTTGCGCGAAATGAGAGTCATTCTCAGCTAGATTCAAAAATTCGTGGGGATACCCGAGGGCTGTTCCAGAAAATGGAAAAACCTCTCCATGCACTACCAACTTCTTAGGGATAAACCCTTAGACCCACTCCGGTCGGACTAGTTCGTCGGCGGGGGCTCTGACGAAATCGTCATGAAAAATTAAGACGAAAGTTTGGAGCGAGTCTTCAGCTTCACGTAATCTCTGAGGGTGCCGCGGAGCGCGCTCGTTTGCACGCCGCGGCGTCTTTGCCAAGGGCCCGACAGTGGACCTTCAAGCAAAGCTCAAGGAGAAAAATAATGCAAAGAAACACAGCCAAAACAGTCATCGGAAGTCTGTTTTGCGCGGCCATGATGGCTGCCACCTCAGGTGCTGTCGCTGCCGACAAAGCCAAAGCGGCTCCCGGCGACGGCAACCCCAACATGAACTCCACGACGCAGGCGGTCTGGGACAACCCTGACCTCACGCTCCCCAAGAACGGCGTCCGCACCCTCGAGGACTACATCGTTGAGGAAAAGGAGCTCTGGGACTGGATGTTCAAGAACCACCCCGTCTTCAAGTACGCTTCGGAAGGCCGCATCGTCGGCATGTACAAGGTGTCGAGCCGCGGTTCTGAATACCTGGGCGAAGGCAACGCGAAGGGTTACACCAAGGCGGCTGAAAAGGATCGCCCGCAGGCTTCGCAGTATCGTCTGCCCCAGACGTCCATCCTCGACTTCCCGACGAAGTTCGTGGGTCCGGAAAAGTGCGGCCAGTGCCACGCGATCCAGTACCAGAAGTGGAAGCGCAGCCGCCATGCGCAGACCGTTCGCTTCCCCGGCGAACATCCGGAAGTGGACAACGACCTCAAGAAGAAGCTCTACGGCTCTCAGGCGTCGATTCTCGCTGACGGCATCACGCCTGACGTGATCTACGCGACCTTGGGCACCCCGCGCACGAAGTACGGCTACATCGATGCGTGGCTCGCCCGCGGCTCCTACCACATCCGCGACGGTCTTCTCCGAGACGGCACCGGCACCGTGGTGGCGGGCGGCAACCAGTTCTCCCGCGGCTGGGCCCAGTGGCTCACCCCCGAGCGCGCTCAGGAAATCAAGAAGGTCATTCCTGACTTCCCGACCGACATGAAGGGCTTCGGCGGCTCCGGCTCCCACCAGTGGGGCATGACGAGCTACGGCGCCTCCTACGAAAAGCAGTTCCTCTTCCAGCCGGCGACGTCCTACTGCGAAGTCTGCCATTCGTTCAAGTTTGACTTCAAGAACAAGGAAGAGTTCTTCGCTGCTCTGGGCAACCCGAAGGAACTGCAGAAGCACACCATCTCCCGCGGCGTCGCCTGCGAGGAATGCCATGGCGCGGGCGGTCACTTGACGGGCGCCGTGAGCAACGGCTTTGAAACGAACTGCGAACGCTGCCACCAGCGCTCCAACTTCGTGCCTGACATGGTCGCCACCGACAAGGACGGCGTGAAGAAGATCGAAACCGGCTTCAACGTGAAGACGAAGTCCTCCTGCCCGTCCTGCGGCACGGAAGGCTCGCAGCTCATGATGTCCAAGCACTATGAAAAGGGCATGCGCTGCGTCACCTGCCACGATCCGCATGAAGTGACGAGCAACGACTGGAAGTCGTACTACACGAAGCCTGCCATCCGCAAGACCTGCCAGGACTGCCACAAGACGCAGGCTGACGTTGTTGCGAAGACGGACACTCATGCCAAGGTCGATTGCATCGGCTGCCACATGCCGTTCACGATGAGCTGCGAAAACTTCACCGCGATCCAGCGTCCTGACTTCGCCGGCTTTGACGCCGTCCGTCGCTCTCACGTCTGGAACATCAAGGTCGATCCCACGGCGAAGATGATGAACCCCGCGGAAGGCCAGTCTCGCGCTTCGAATTCGAAGGGCTGGCGCATCGCCAAGGATGAGGAAGGCCACGGCTACCTCGACCTGATGTGGTCCTGCGCCCGCACGGCCAACGCTGAGAAGGAAGTCACTGACAACAAGGGCTGCCACAGCGCGTTCCTGAGCGAACTCGAAAAGGGTCTGCAGTACACCGACCAGAAGGTCATCTACGACGAAGTCATGAAGTGGCAGAACCCCGTCAAGGCGGGCTACGACGCCGCGGTGAAGTCGCTTGACCGCATCCATAAGCTCCTGGAGATCACGAAGCTCTCCGCTGAGTCGAAGACCGAAGTGCTGATGCTGATCGACAAGGCTCAGGACATCGTCGATCAGGTGAAGAAGGACGGCTCCTGGGGCGTGCACGCGCCGCACTACATGGCGCAGCGCACCGAGACCGCGCAGGCTTACCTCGCGCAGGCTCAGAAGCTCCTTGACGCGGGCGAATTCGTGAAGACGAAGGCTGCCAAGTAACTTGCGAGACCTTGCCCCGTCCGGGCGAGCCTTGTAGGCGGGTTCGGACGGGGAGAAACGAACAGACAACAGACAACGGCAATGAAGATGATGAAGGCTGCGGCCGCTCTGGCGGCGACGCTCTCGATGGGCTCCGCGGTGGCGGGGGGCGATTCACCGATTGTTCCCGCCGATCCCGACAACGAGCACCTCGTGAAGATCTCGCTTCTGGAAGGGGTCGAACTCTTTCGGCAGGGCGTTCGCTTCTACGACGTGAATGCGCTCGAGCTTTGGGCGGACGGCTTCATTCCGGGCGCCGTGTACTTCAACTACAGCGCCTGGAAGAGCCTTCTTCCCAAGGACAAGGCGACGCCGATGGTCTTTTACTGCGCCAACCGCCTTTGCGAAAACAGCGAAGCGGCCGCACGCCAGGTGATCCGTCTCGGATACACGCACGTGCGGCAGATGCCCGATGGCATCTACGGCTGGCGCCAGAACGGCTATCCGACAGAGCGCCCGTAGTCCGATTCATCTTTCTTAGCCAACCAGATACAAAAACGGATTGAATTCGTATGCAGACCCTTAAGAAAACCATGCTCGCCGCTCTCACCGTCTTCGCCGCCGCGACGAGCGCCGGCGCCATGACGGCCGACGAGAGCGAGTCCTACAGCATGGGCGCTTCCGTGGCGAACTACCTCTCCGCTCAGATGATCAAGCAGCAGGAGCTGGGCCTCTCAAGCAACAAGGAGAGCGTCTTGAAGGGCTTCACCGAAGCGTTTTCGGGGAAGTCTCAGCTCACCACCGATGAGATTCTGAAGGCGCTTCAGGCGCGTCAGGACAAGTTGAACGCCTTGGAAGAAAAGGCGGTCAGCGCCCTGCGTGACAAGAACGCCAAGGAAGGCGCGGCCTATCTCGCGAAGAACGCGAAGAAAAAGGGCGTGAAGACCACGGAGTCGGGCCTGCAGTACGAAGTGATCACTAGCGGCAAGGGCGCCAAGCCCACGGAAGCAGACATCGTGACGGTGAATTACGAAGGGAAGCTTCTCGACGGCACGGTCTTTGACACGACCGCCGGCCGCATGCCCGCCCGCCTTGTCGTGATGAGCGTGGTCCCCGGCTTTGAAGAGGGCCTCCTCATGATGAACGAGGGCTCGAAGTACCGCTTCACGATTCCCGCGAAGCTTGCGTACGGTCGGGACGGCGTGGCGCAGATTCCTCCGGAAGCAACGCTGGTGTTTGAAGTCGAGCTCGTCAAGGTTGAAAAAGTCAAAGGACATGAAGGCATGATGGGCGGCATGGGCGGCATGATGAATCCCCACAAGTAAGGGAATTCTTCAGGCTGGCTCATTACCTGTCGAAGGAAAGGATTCTTCAAGAATGAACGGACTCTTCTGGGTGCTCTCGGGCGCAACGCTCGTTCCGGCGGCCGCTGCGGCGGCCTCGGTGCGGGGGAAAGGCCGCGCCGTGACGCTTGGAAGCGTGTTCGCTGCGACGGTCGTGATAGCGGCTGCGGCGGCGGGCTACGGCGTCACCGGTCGCTACGGCGATTGGATGAGCCGCACGACGGACGAGGCAACGGACTGGCAGTTGGCAGCCCGTTTGACGGAAGCTCGCCGGGCGGCAAAGGCCGAAGACGCTGATGCGGCGGCCATGCTGCAATTGGCGCAGGCTAATTACGACGCCGGGCGATACGCCGACGCGGTGAAGGCGGTGGAAGAGGCCGAAAGGCGCTTCGGCCGCAGCGTCGAGTCAGCGGTTCTGAAGGCCGAGGCGCTCTACTATCGGGAGGGACGCGTTCTCTCACGGGAAGTGAAGGCGCTTTTGGACGAGGCGCTCGCCGCGAATCCTTACCACGTGCCCGCCAGGCTTCTTCTGGCAAACGATGCGTATCTGCACGAGCGCTGGGATGAAGCCATCGGCGAGTGGGAGTTTCTTCTTCGATCGGGGGCGGTGAGGGGGCGCGAGCGCGGGATTGAAAACGCGCTGCAGAAGGCCCGGATCCGCCAGGCCCAGTCTTCAAAGACGAACCAATAAGGAAGCCTCGGACGAGGCGGCGACAAATCGTCCGCGGCTTCACGGAGACAATCGTGAGTGAAAAGATTGACCGGAGAACATTCGTCGCCGGTGCAGGTCTCTCCGCGCTCACCCTGCTGCAGCTGGGCGGGTGCGCGAAGGGAGACGGCTCTGGCGGCAAGCGGCCGCACTACGTCATGGTGTTCGATCAGAACAAGTGCGTGGGTTGCGGCGACTGCAAGACGGCCTGCACCAAGGTGAACGACCTGGTGAAGGGCCAGGCCCGCCTCACGCTGCAGTTCACCTGCGGCACGGACGGCAAGGCGATCTGCCCCAAGGAGGACGCGCCTCGCGGCTACGCGAGCGACCGTCGCTACGTGCGCGTTTCGTGCCAGCAGTGCGAAGACGCGCCGTGCGTGAAGGTCTGCCCGACGGGCGCCGCGCATCGCGATCCTGAGACGGGCATCGTGACGATGAACCCGGACAAGTGCGTGGGCTGCAAGTACTGCATTGTGGCCTGCCCGTACAACGTCCGATTCATCAACGAGAAGACGAAGGCGGCGGACAACTGCAACTTCTGTCTGGATTCTCGTCTGAAGAAGGGCAACATGACGCCGGGGTGCGTCGAAAGCTGCAAGTACGATGCGCTCGTCTTTGGCGACGCCTCGGACGAAAAGAGCTATGTGAGCAAGCTCCTCAAAGTGAAGGACTCGGTGCGCATTCGCCCCGAGCTGGGCACCCAGCCCAGCCTGCGCTACATCCCCATCGTCAAAAAGGGAGCGTAAGCCATGGAAGCGAGTTTACTTTTCAACGTGGGGCTCTCCCACGGCATCCAGTGGCCCTGGCCCATTGCGGTCTACCTCTTCCTCGCCGGCATTTCGGGCGGCGCGGTGGCGGTGGCCCTCTTTGCCGGCGTGTGGAACAAGAACTACGAAGCGACGCCCGCTGTGAAGGCTGCGTCCGTCGTGGGGTTTGTGGCCATTGCGCTCGGCATGCTCTGCCTCGTGGCGGATCTGACGAAGCCCTTTGACTTCTGGAAGATCCTCATCAACTACAACCTCAGCTCGGTGATGAGTCTGGGCGTCATTGCGCTCCTTTTCTACATCCCGCTGGTGTTTGTGCTGATGGTGGTTTCTTTTGGCGACAAGTGCTCGGTCTGCGCGAAGGTGGCGGACCTGGTGAAGCCCTTCAAGGCCGCTCTTTGCTGGGTGGTGCTGGTGCTGGCGCTGGCGATCTGCGCCTACACGGGTTTTCTCATCTCGGCGCTCGTGCGCTATCCCTTGATCAACACGGCGGTGCTGCCGGCGCTCTTTGTGGCTTCCGGCCTCTCGGCGGGCGCCGCGGCGGTGAAGCTTCTTGGCCTCACCTGCTTCGGGGAAAGCGAAGAGAGCCCGATGATGCACGCGCTGCACAAGGCGGAGTACCCGCTGATGGTCGTGGAACTGCTCTGCATTTTCATGATTGCGGCGGCCATGGTTCTCGGGAATGCCGGACAGCAGGCGGCCTTCGCGGCCTTTACGACGGGCTGCTGGGCGAAGCTCTTCTGGTGGGGCGTGATCGGCGTGGGCTTCGTGCTCCCGTTTGCTGCGACCTTTGTGAAGAGCCGCGCCGTCATGGTGGCGGGGGCGCTCTGCGCCGTCGTCGGCATGATGTGCCTGCGTCTTTTCATCCTCTACGCAGGCCAGACCTTCGTTTTGTAAGGCTCTTTGCGGAGCGGGAGCTAACTTCCGCTCCGTTGAGGCAGCTTTTTAATGGAAAGCGGATGCCTTCGGGCACCCGTTTTTCCATGTTTCAGGAGTCAAAGAAAAAATGGTGAATCAAGTGAAAGCCGGGATGCTGTCCTTTGTGGCGACGGTTGTTTTTTCTTTGTCCCCTGCCGTGGCCCACCCCGTGGTTGCGCCAGAGGACGCCTGCGCGTCCTGCGGCATGGTAGTGACGAAGTACCCGGGGCCCAAGGGCGTGATGGAAGACGGGCGCCATCGGGCGTTCTGCTCGGCGAGGGCGCTCGCGTGCGAAGTGCTCTCGCACGGCGGCAAGGAGCGCGCTTGGGTGCATGACGCCGCGAAGACCGACTGGGCGAATCCCGACGATGCGGCGTTCATTCGAGCCGACCGCGCCTGGTACGTCTATGCTTCGCAAAAAAAGGCGGTGATGGGGCCGAGCCTTGCGCCTTTTTCGAGCGAAGCGGACGCCCGCGTTTTTCAAAAGGAAAACGGTGGAACGCTCTACCGCTTTGATGAACTCACCCCCGGCATTCTCGGCTGCCGGGCGCACAACTAGGAGGGCGCATGAACGCTGCGGGACGCTACCGGCGCATGATTGGCATCGTTGCTATGGGGACGGCCTTTTTGACCCTCGCGGGCTGCGGGGACGCAAAGAAGCGTCCGGCCTTTGCGCCCGCCGCGGATGCGCGCTGCGCCCTTTGCGGCATGGTGGTAGCCAACTACGAAGGACCCAAGGCTGAGCTCTACTTGAAGGGCGTTGAGCGTCCGGCGGTCTTTTGCTCGTTAAGGGACGGCCTCGCCTTTTTGTTGCAGCCAGAAAATCGCCGGCGCAGGGAAGTTTTTTATGTGCAGACCGCTGACGGCGCACCGGCGTTTCTTGACGCGGAAAATCTCGTCTTTGTGACGGGGAGCCGATTTGAAGGCGTGATGGGCGCCGAGCCCGCGGCATTGGGAACGGCGTCTGCCGCTGATCAGTTCATCGCCCGGTGGGGCGGAAAAAAGAAGGCCTTTGCGGACCTGGTGCTGGAGGATCTTGCGTGAAGCGGATCGCCCTTTTTCTGTGGCTTGCGGCCGAGGCGGCGCCTGTTTTGAGCGCCGTGGCGCCTGACATCGCGTGCCGCCTTGTGACGCCGGCGGACGATCTGCAGGCGGCGCTTGACAATGTGCCGAGAAAAGGGTGCCTGAAGCTTGCGAGCGGCGTCTATGCGGGGCCGGTGACCGTCAGAAAGCCCATGATTTTGACGGCGCAAGAGGGGGCCGTGATTCGCGGAGGCGACCGGGCGGTGACCGTCGCCGCTTCGCGCGTGACGTTGGAAAATCTGGCCATTGAAGGCACCGGGCGGACGCTTTCCGAGGCGCACGCAGCGGTGTGGATGAAAAAATTCACGCATGACGTGTCGCTGGTTCGCGTGAAGCTCTCGAGTCCCGCCTTCGGTCTCTATGGCGAAGGCGTCGGTAACGTGAAGGTGACGGACTGCGTCATCACGGGGGAGAAGGCGCGCCCCATGACGAGCCGCGGCGACGGGGTTTACGTGAAGTCGTCTCAGAACGTGGCGGTGCTCCGCTCGACGATTTCCGACGTTCGCGACGGCGTTTACTTTGAAAGCTCTGAAATGTCTCGGGCGGAAATGAACCGTTTTGAGGGCGTGCAGTACGCCGTGCACTTCATGTACGCCAAAAGCGTCGAGGCGCATCACAATCGCATTCGGCATTCCGTGGGCGGCATCGCCGTCATGAGCACGAAGCATTCCGAAGTGACGGGAAACCTCGTGGAAGATGGCACAGAGTTCGGGGCGCTTTTAAACGTTGCGAGCGGCTGCGTTCTCGCGTGCAACACCTTTCGCCGCATTCGAAATCCCGAAGCGGACGTCACGGTGAACCGTGAAGGCAAGGGCATTTTCCTCTACGGCCCGGGCGTGAACGACATTGCGGGCAACTTCGTTACGGAAAATGACATCGGAATCGACGTCGCGGTCGGCGTTGAAGCCAATCGCGTGAATGACAACGTCATCACGGGCAACGACGTCTCCGTGCGCTACGTGGGCGTGAAGCCCCTTGTGTGGACGTTTGAAAACGGCAACTTCTGGGGCGATGGCGTCGTGCCGGATTTAAACGGCGACGGCGTGGGCGATGAGCCCTATCAGCCCAACGATTCCCTGGACCGCCTCTTCTGGCTCTATCCCGAGGCGCGGTTTTTTGCCGATAGCCCGGTCGTGATGATTTTGAGGCGCCTGGTGAAGGGGCTTTCGCTTGATGTGGGAAAGGGCATCACCGACGAGAAGCCCTTGTCGGTGCGGCCCCGGTGGTACGGGGCGACGGAGGAGGATTTGCCATGAGCGCCGCGGTGGAGGCAAAAGACCTGCGTTTTCTGAGAGGACGCACGGCGACCGTGGACGGCATGACGTTTGCGGTAGAGAAAGGGCGCATCACGGCGCTGATCGGCACAAACGGCGCGGGGAAGACGACCTTGATGAAGCTCGTGCTGGGATTGATTGCGCCAGCGTCCGGCACTTTGACGGTTTTGGGCGCCTCTCCCGGCGCGGCGCCCATCAAGGTGGGGTATCTCCCGGAGAACGTGAGCTTTTACGACGAAATGACGGTCGCGGAGCACCTGGCGTTTTTTGCGGGGGTGAAGGGCGTGCCGGACGCGCGGCGCGACGAAGTCGCTCATCGCCTGCAGCTTGAAGAGCTGGCAGAGAAGCGCCCGCGCGACTGCTCCAAGGGCCAGCGCCAGCGGCTGGGCCTCGCGCAGGCGCTTCTGGCGGATCCTGAACTCCTGATTTTGGACGAGCCTACGACGGGGCTCGATCCTCAGACGGTGGAGGCGCTCTACGCCATTCTCGCCCAACTTGCGCACGCCGGGTGCGCCGTGCTTTTGTCAACGCATGAGCTCGCGCTCGCGGAAAAGCACGTGGACGCCGTGATGATGGCCAAGGCGGGAAAGCTCATTGCGGGGCCGGCGACAATTTCGGAACTCCGAGCGCAGGCGGGGCTTCCGGTGCGCGTGGTGCTCCGAGGGGAGCGGCCGGAGGTCGTTCAACTTTCGCCGAAGGTTCGAGCGACGATGGCGGGATTTGAAGCGGACGAAGACGAGGTGCCGGATCTCGTGAAGGCGCTGGTTCAAGCGGGCTGCGCCGATTTTGACATCGTGCGGCCGGATCTCGCGTCGCTGTACGATTATTTCAACCAGGAGGCGGCATGACGATCTTTTCCGTGCTCGTGCGAAAGGAACTGCTCGTTTTGCGGCGCAACCGCTGGCTCGCGGCGGGCGCCTGGGTGTCGGGCCTCTTGGCGGCCGCCGTGGTGTTTGGCACGGCGGCCGTGGGCGGAAGCCTCGTCTGGCGCGACTTTCCGACGGTGTCGGCGGCGCTCGCCGCCCTCATGATGTACGTGACGCCCCTCATGGCGGTGCTTGCGGTGAGCGACGCTTTTGCGGCGGAACGAGAGCAAGGGACGCTTCTCTTGATGCTCACGTATCCCATGAAGCGCAGCGTCTGGGGGCTTGCCAAGCTCACTGCTTATGCGGCGGCGATTGCAGCGGCGCTCGTGCCGGCGGTGCTGACGCTTGCGGCTTTGAGAGCGGCGCTCCCCTTGCCTTGGGGCTGGGCCGAGACGGCGGCGGGACTGGCAAAGCTTTATTTTGCTGCCTGGCTTTACGGCACGGGATTTGCCGCGATGGGCTGCGTCGTGAGCCTGGGGGCGGCGACGAAGGCGCAGTCGCTCGCGCGGTTGCTCCTCTTCTGGCTGGTCATCGTGTTTCTCTGGGATCTGGCGCTTTTGACGGGGGCCGTGGCAATGGCGGGCGAAGCGCCGCGTTGGCTGTTTTCGGGGCTCATGACCATCAATGCCGCCGATGCCTTCCGTCTTCTCTTGACGCCTGCGCACGCCGCTGACATCGCGGTGCCGGCAGCGCTTTTGTGGACGGTGCTTTTGGCGTGGATCGCGGCAGGCGCCGGCGCGACGCTTTTTCGTCTTGCTCGGCTCAAGCTCTGAGGTGGCATCATGATTCCTGAACTGGGGCTTTATCTTTTGGTGCTTTCCGGGGCGGCTTTTTTCGCGGCGGCCCTGACGGCGATTGTAGGGCTGGCGCGCCGTTCGGACGCGCTGGCTTCGCTCTGGCAGCCAGGGTTTGCGGCGGGCGTCACAGCGCTCGTCCTGTCGGCGGGGTGCCTTTTCTACGCCCTTCTCACGAACGACTTCTCGGTGAAGTACGTTGCCTACAACTCAAACACCGGGCTTGAAGCGGCTTACCAGCTGGCAGCTTTTTGGGCGGGGCATGAAGGATCGTTCTTTCTGTGGCTCTTGCTCTCGGCGCTTGCGTTGGGAACGGCCCTTTTTTTGAGTCCGCGCGACGAGCGCTTCAAGAGCGCAGAGGCGGCTGCGGCGGCGGTGATTCTTGCTTCGCTCGCGATCTTTCTTGTCTTTGTTTCGAATCCCTTTGAGCGGCTTCTGCCTGAGGTGCCGAGCGAAGGCCGGGATTTGAATCCGATTCTGCAGAGCATCGGCATGATCATTCATCCGCCGCTGCTCTTTGCGGGCTACGCGGGTCTCGCGGCGCTGGGAGCGGCCGCGGCGGCGCAGCTTGTGACGGGGCGATGCGACACGGAAGTGAAGGCGCACTTGCGGACTCTCACGCTCGTCACGTGGCTCTTTTTGACGGCGGGAAACGCGCTGGGCTCCTGGTGGGCCTACACGGAACTCGGCTGGGGCGGCTGGTGGTTCTGGGATCCGGTAGAAAATTCCTCCTTCGTGCCGTGGCTTCTGGTGACGGCATTGCTGCACCTATTCATTGCCGGAGACGCCTCGCCGCGATTTACAGCGCTCCTTTGCCTCATAGGCTTTGCGCTCTCGCTGCTGGGCGCTTTTCTGGTGCGAAGCGGCCTCGTGCAGTCGGTGCACGCTTTTTCGTCGGATGCCGCGCGCGGCGTCGCGCTTTTCGTTCTCTTCATGATTCTGGCGCTGCCTGCGGCGGTGCTCTACGCTTGGCGCGCGGAGAAGCTGCCGGTGCCGGAAGTCGAAGCGGGGAGCGGCGCCTTCCTTCTTTCGGCGGGCGCCTATTTGATGCTGGTTGCGGCGGCGAGCGTTTTGGTGGGGACGCTCTATCCCCTCTTTTTTGAGGTGCTGGGCTTGGGCACGCTGTCGGTGGGGGTGCCGTACTTCAACGCCTTCTTTGCGCCGATGACGGTGGCGGCGGCGCTTTTGATCGGCTGGCTTCAAGCGGGGAGCCTCGCGCGATGGGAGTGGCTGGGCGCGGGTTTTGTGACGCTCGCGGCGGCTGCGGCGGCTGGTTTTCTAAAGCCGGAGGATCCGCTGTGGCCTGCGGCGGGCGCGGCGGCAGCGACCTGGCTCGCTGCGACTGGTGCGGGCGCTTTCTGGCGCGGCGGCTTTTCGAAGGCGGCGGTTCTGGCGCATCTGGGGCTGGCGGTTTCCATCACGGGCGTCACCGGCATTGCCAACTTTGAAACGGATGCGCTGGTGCGCATGGGGCCGGGGCTCGGGAAGCCCGTTGCGGACGTTATTTTTGTGTACGATGAAACGAGGGATGTGGAGACGCGCGGGTACCGCGCCAAAGAGGCGCAGATTCTTGTGTTGAACGAGAAGGAAGAAGAAATCGGACGATTGACGCCGCAGCGGCAGGTCTACAAGGTGAACGGCCAGTCGATGTCGGCGGCAGGCATTCGCCATGGCTTTTGGCGTGATCTCTATGTTTCCATGGGGAACGACCTCGGCGAGGGCGAATACCTCGTGCGGCTTTCGGTAAAGCCCTTGGTGAGCTGGATTTGGGCGGGGGCGGTGGTGATGCTTCTGGCGGGATTCGTTCTGCTCGGGCGGCGGAGGAAGAAATAGTGAAGCGAAGACTTTGCGTAATGGGACTCATCGCGGCCGCTGCGGGCGCCGCGCAGGCGGAGACGGCCGCCGAGGGCGCGGCAAGGCGAAAGCTCGCCATTGAGCTTTCAAAGGAATTGCGAGATCCGTCGTCCGCGAATCAGACGCTATACGAGAGCGAGAGCGCGATTTCGGGCGAGCTGAAGGCGGAGATATACGCGCAGCTTGCTAAGGGAAAGACCCGAAAGGAAGTATTGGAATTTTTTGCCGAGCGCTACGGCGACTCGATTCGCTATGACCCGGCGATGAAGACGTCGACGGCGGCCTTGTGGGCGGCGCCGTGGGTGCTCCTTGCCATCGCGGGCGGAGCGGTCTTCATGCGGCGGAAAAATCGCGCGGCAAGGAAATAAAAGGAAGAGACATGACGAATTGGATTAAAAAGACGGTTCTCACGGCGGCGGTCTGCGCCGCGGCGGCAGTCTCTGCCGCTGTCGGGGCTTCGACGGCGTCGATTTTTGAAAAGCCGGTTTATGACACGGGAAAGCCTGTCGCCGACCGCCCCATGGCGTTCGTGGACTTCAAGGAGCTCGCGGGCGCGCATCCTGCGGCCGATCTGTCCTTCAAGGGGATCGACGGCAAGATGCACAAGCTCTCCGACTATCGCGGCAAGATGCTCATCGTTGACATGTGGGCCACGTGGTGCAGCCCCTGCGTGCGCACCATTCCGCTCATTCTTGATCTGCAAAAGAGCCTTGCCAAAGACGAGGCCGCCAAGGTGAAGTTCGTCTCGGTAAGCATTGACGAGGACGCGGAGGACGTGGCGGACTTCTTGAAGGACCACAAGCTTTCGGGGTACGACACGTGGCTGGACCCTAAAAAATCGATCCTCTCCGTCATTCCGTCGGACGTGGTGCCCACCGCCTTCTTCTTTGACGGGCGCGGCAATCTCGTGGGCTTTGTGCGCGGGTACGTGGACTGGAGCGGCATGGGCGTTGAGGACTTTTTGCGCCGTCTGGGCGACAAGTACGCGGATCCCTCCGGGATCAAGCCGCGCGTGAAGCCGCCGGTGCTCGCGAAGTAGCCTTGGTGAGGCCTTCTCTCGCTTTGCGCGGCCGTTCTCCTCAGGGGCGGCGGCCGGCTTAAAAAAACGCCCCGACGGGAAAGGCCGTCAGGGCGAGAAACAAAACAAGGAGAGAGAAATAAGCAAGAAAGCGAATCGTGGGATCGGAAGCTGTCTAGAAACTTTCGTGATCCGTTTCCTTGATTTCGAAGTGAATATTAAAGAGGCTGCCGCGCTTTCGATACCTCCCGCAGTAGGTAGCCTGAAGGCGTAGCGGCCGAAGGCGCAAGGCGTAGGCCGAAAGGCCGGCTGTCAGCCGCGCAGCCGGTGCGCGAGCCGCGCTACGAAGCGGTGACGGGCGTCCTCTCGCAGTGCTTTTACTGGAATTTCCACGGGAAGCGACTCGGTGTCGAGTGCGGTGACGATCGCCTTCACGTCGGCGTAGTTTTTTGTCGTGAGGGCGCGCTGCAAAAGGGGAAGCGTGTAGCCCGCCTTTTCAACGCCCGTGAGCTCCGCTAGTCCTTCGGGAGTCTCGGCGGCAAAACTCGCGGCAAAGTGCCGGTCTTTGGGGGAGATCGTCACGAACGCTGTGATCTTCGGCTCTTCGGTCGCTCGCAGCCACGTGAGAAAGTCGAGCGACTTCGCGGTCTGACATTGGGCGACAGGCTTCACGGCGCCCGATTGCGCCATGTCAGCCATTACGCGCCAGTTGGCGTTCATCCACCAGTAGGATTGCCGCCACATTTCCTGCAGCGAGAAGACGGTCGGATTTTCGCGCCGGTCGCGGCCGAGGCGAAGCAGGGGGCGGCCGGTTGCAACGTAGTAGCAGAAGCTCGCGAGCGTCAGAAGAATGACAAGCACCAGAAGGACGGAAAGCGTGATGATGAGGATCGCGGCAGGCGAGTAGACAGTGGTCATGAGAGAGCCGGGAAATTATTGAAAATGAGGTCGCTCATTCTACCCGGCCGGTTTGAGGCGTTTCGCCTAGTTCCTGCGGCGAAAAATTGAGGCACAATGCGGCCGTCTGTCACCTATTGCCGGCACCATTCCCATGCCTGAAGTCAAAATCCATGCTGCACCCGCCGCCGGGGCTTCCCTCGACGCGTGGCTCGCCTACGCTGAAAACATCAATGCCAAGCCCATCGACATGGGCTTGGAGCGCATGAAGTCGATGATCGATCGTCTTCGCATTCATTTTGACTGCCCCGTCTTCACGGTGGCGGGCACGAACGGGAAGGGAAGCACCTGCGCTCTGACCGAGCGCATTCTGCGCCATGCGGGCTACAAGGTCTGCATGCACACGTCGCCCCATCTGCTGCGCTTTAACGAGCGTGCGCTGGTAAATGGCGCGGAGGCGACGGACGCGGCGCTCGTTGTTGCGATGGAAAAGGTGGAGGCGGCGCGAGGCGATCTGCCGCTCACCTACTTTGAATTCACGGGGCTCGCGATCCTCTGGCTCTTCATGCAGGAAAAGCCAGACGCGGTCATTCTCGAAATCGGCCTCGGAGGGCGTCTTGACGCCATGAACGCGATCGACACCGACTGCGGCATTGTCTGTGCGGTGGGGATTGATCACGTGGCGTTTTTGGGGGACACCCGAGAAAAAATTGGGTTTGAAAAGGCCTGCATCTACCGAGCTGGAAAGCCTGCGATCTGCGCTGATCGCGACGCGCCGGCGCCGCTCGTGGCGCACGCGCGCGAGATCGGCGCTCGGCTTTTGCTCGCTGGCCAAGACTTTGAGGTGAAGGAAAACGGCGACGGCACGTTTGACTTTGCGATGGGCGACTGGGTTCGCCACGGGCTGCCGCATCCGGCGCTTCCGGGACGTCATCAGACGGATAATGCCGCGGGCGTTCTTGCCGCCTTGGGCGCGATGCGCGAGAAGCTTCCCGTGACGCGCGAAGCCATCATCCGCGGGCTGGTGTCCGTTGCGATCACGGGTCGCTTTGAAACCGTGCGCCGCGGCAGCACGGAGGAGCCCGCCCTCATCTTTGACGTGGGGCACAACCCGCAGGCGGCGACGTCGCTTGCGGCGAATCTGCGCGACACGAAGACCGAGGGGCTCATTACGATTGCCGTGCTCGGCATGCTCGCTGACAAGGATATGACGGGTGTTGTGAAGACGGTGGCGCCCGAAGTGGACGCGTGGTTTGTGACGGGACTGGGGACGGCGCGCGGCGCCTCGTTGCCGGTGCTGCGCGAAGCGATGGCGAAGGCGGGCGTTCCCGATGATCGCATCACGGAGGCGGAAAGCCCTCAGGCGGCCCTCGCAGCCGCCGAGGCGAGTGCGGCGAAGATTCTGCCCCGCCCTGTTAGAATCATAGGATTCGGTTCGTTTGTGACGGTGTCGGCGCTGATTGAAGCTGTCCGCGCGACGAAGCCCCTCGCTGTCTATCCCTGAGATTCAGGCACTGCGGCCATCGGGTCGCATCAGTTCGGATGAAAGAGAAGTTTCAGAAATTTTTCGGTTCGCAGACGCCGATGGCGGAGTCTGCGCTGCCGTCGTTTGCCGACGACGTGAACGAGGCGGTGCAGCAGCGGCGCATCGATCGCATCACCACGCGCCGCCGCGTTCTGGGGCTTCTGGCGTTCGTGCTCCTCGTGCTTGTGCTGGCGCCGGCTTTTTTTGAGCCGGACATGGCGACGGCGGACCGCACGGCGCTCACGGTGATTCCGCCCATGAAGGGCGTGACGCCCGACATGGAAGTCGCGGTGAAGCCCGCGAAGGACGCCGCCAAGGAAGAGCCGGCCGTGGCGCCGACCGCGGACGAAAAGAGCGTTCGCTCCACGGCAAAGGCCTTGTCCGCCGCCAATCCGGTTTCTGCCGGTACGCTGCAAGCGCCGGGCTTGGCCGATGGCGAGCCTGCGGATCCCATTGGAGTCCTTTTGGACAAGACGCCGGCGAAGTCTGCAAAGGCGGCCAATCAGGACGTGAAGCCCGCAGCGAAGGCGGAAAAAGCGCCGGAGAGGGCGCCCGCGAAGGCGGAGCCTGTGAAGGCCGCCAAAAGCGAGAAGCCTGTTGCCGCAAAGCCTGCGGCTATCGCGAAGACCGCGCTCACGGCGGATCCGAACGGCCGTTGGTACATCCAGATTTTTGCGACCGCCAACAAGGCTGCGGCTGAAAACAAGGCCCGACAGCTCACCCGGCAGGGGCTTCCCTCCTACACCGAGCCTGTGAAGCGTCGCGGCACCGACCTCTGGCGCGTGCGCGTTGGGCGCTTTGCAACGATGAACGAGGCGAAGGCCGCTCGCGACATCCTTGCCAATCTCAATGAAAGCAACGGCGGCATCAGCCAGCTCGCCCCGGAAAAGAAGTAAGCCATGAATGAAGCTGATTTTGTGATTTGCGCCGTGCTCCTCGTCTCCACCGTCGTGGGCGTCTCCCGCGGCGTCGTGCGGGAGATTCTCGCCATCGTGGGGTGGGTGATCGCGATTTTTCTCGCGCTCAAATTTGCGCCGGAGCTCGGGCAGAAAATCCCCTTGGAGAGCATGGGGGTGTACGTGCGCACGGCCCTGGCAGGCATCCTCATTGTGGTGCTTACGCTCTTTGCGTGCGGCCTTTTCGGCAAGCTCTGCTCGCGGCTTCTCGCCGCGGCGTCGATTTCCTTTGAGGACCGGGCGATTGGCTCGGTCTTCGGCCTCGTGCGCGGCATTCTCATCGTCTGCGTGGCGGTCTTTCTTCTTGGAATGACTTCCGCCGTGAGAACCGGGCAGTGGCGCAACTCCGTGCTGATTGTTCCCTGCGAGAACATCATCGACTTTGCAATGCCCTACATGCCGCAGACGATCACGGACATGCGCAAGAAGTTCAAGGTGCACTGACAAGAATTTGGGTGAAGGTTCCTTTCTTAAAGAGGAGAGAGGAGCCTTCCTTTTTAACCACAGCGATTTTTCAACTTTTCAGGACAAACGACCATGTGCGGCATAGTCGGATTGGTAAGCAACAGCCCGGTCAACCAACGGCTTTACGATGCACTGCTTCTTTTGCAGCATCGCGGCCAGGATGCGGCGGGCATCGGCACGCTCGACGGCCAGATCTTTCATATGCACAAGGCGATGGGCCTTGTGCGCGACGTGTTTCGTACGCGCAACATGCGTGACTTGACGGGCAACCTCGGCGTGGGGCATGTTCGCTACCCCACGGCCGGGTGCGCGAGCTCCAACGAGGAGAGCCAGCCCTTTTACGTGAACGCCCCCTACGGCATCATGTTCGCCCACAATGGCAACCTCACGAACGCAGACGCGGTGAAGCAGGACTTGTACCTTCTGGATCGCCGTCACATCAATACGACGAGCGACTCGGAAGTGCTGTTGAACGTCCTCGCCGACGAGCTTTCCCTCCATGTGAAGCCTGGCGAAAAGTTTTCGCCTCAGGTCGCTTTTGAGGCGGTGAAGGGCGTTCACAAGCGCGTGAAGGGCGGCTACGCTTGCGTGGCGGTGATCGCGGGCAAGGGGCTTCTTGCCTTCCGCGATCCCAACGGCATCCGCCCGCTGTGCTACGGCACTCAAAAGCAAGAGGACGGCACGCTCGACTACCTCGTGAGCTCCGAATCCGTGACGATGCCGGCGCTGGAATTTGATCTCGTGCGCGACGTGGCGCCGGGCGAGGCGATCTTCATTTCCTGCGAACGCCAGTTCTTCAGCGAACAGTGCGCGGAAAAGCCGGTTCTCACGCCCTGCGCTTTTGAGTACGTGTACTTTGCGCGCCCGGACAGCGTGATCGACGGCATCAGCGTTTACGGCGCCCGCCTGCGTCTGGGCGAGTATCTCGCCGACGAAGTCGCCAAGACGATTGACCTCTCCGAAATCGATTGCGTGATGCCGATTCCGGACTCGGCGCGTCCTGCGGCGCAGCAGCTTGCGCAAAAGCTGGGCATCAGCTACCGCGAAGGCTTCATCAAGAACCGCTACGTGGGCCGCACCTTCATCATGCCGGGGCAGCAGACCCGCAAGAAGAGCGTGCGCCAGAAGCTGAACGCCATGCCCGTCGAATTCAAGGACAAGAACATTCTTCTCGTGGACGACTCCATCGTGCGCGGCACGACGATGTCGCAGATCGTGCGAATGGCCCGCGAGTCCGGCGCCAAGAAGGTGTGGGTGGCAAGCTCGGCTCCGCGCGTTCGCTTCCCGAACGTTTACGGCATCGACATGCCGACCCGCTCCGAGCTTATCTGCGGGCACGGCCAGACCGCGGACGACGTCGCTCGCGCGATCGGCGCCGACAAGGTGATCTATCAGACCGAAGAGGGCCTGGTGAACAGCCTTCGTGACCTCAACCCCGAAATCAAGGCCTTTGACTGCTCCTGCTTTGACGGAAAGTACGTCACGGGCGACATTGACGACGCTTACCTTGACCGGCTTGAAGCTTCCCGCCAGAAGCCCGCGCCCAAGAAGGACGATGAGGAATAGCGCGCTCACAGACTGACGCCAAAGAGCCGCCCGGGCTGTGCTTTCGGGCGGCTCTTTTCATTTGGGAAAGAATATGGACGCCACCTTTCTTTCAAGTGTCGCGGCGGGGCTTGCAACGGGCGCGGGGCTCATCATTGCGATCGGCGCGCAGAACGCCTTCGTGCTGCGGCAGGGCTTGAAGGGCGAGCATGTCGCGCTTGTCGTTCTTTGCTGCATTCTGGGGGACGTCTTTTGCATCACGGCGGGGACGGCTGGCATGGGAGCCTTGGTGACGGCGCATCCGGCGGTGCTCTCCGTCGTGCCTGGCGTTCACTTTTCTCAACCCGCACGTGTACCTGGACACGGTGGTGCTTTTGGGAAGTCTCTCAGCGCAGCGGCCGTCCCCCTGGGGTTTTGCGGCGGGCGCCATGACGGCGAGCGTTGTTTGGTTTCTGGCGCGGGGCTGCGGCGCGGCGTTTTTGCGGCCGTTCTTTGCCAGACCGACGGCTTGGCGCTTTCTGGATGCGCTGATCGCTGTCACGATGGTGGCTCTCGCCGCAGGTCTTGTTTTGGAGTGAAGACGTCCCGGCCGATCGCGCAGCCGGGACGGTCGGACTAGTAGTTTTCTGCGTGCACTTCAAAGTAGGCTTGGCGGTATCCGCAAACCGGGCAGACTTCGGGCGCCTTGCGGCCGACGACGAGATGGCCGCACACGCGACATTCCCACATGGCGACGCCCGTCTTCTCGAAGACGCGCTTCATTTCGACGTTGTGCAGAAGCTTCAGATAGCGGGCTTCGTGCGCCTTTTCGATTTCCGCGACGGCGCGGAACTTGGCGGCGATTTCAGGAAAGCCTTCCTCTTCGGCGTCTTCGGCGAACGTCGCGTACATGTCGGTCCATTCGTAGTTTTCGCCTTCGGCCGCGGTCTTGAGG
>CAVACW010000040.1:20967-22292 GCA_963587345.1 uncultured Oscillospiraceae bacterium
CTGCACCTTGCCCAAAAGCGCGAACCAGAGGCGCGCGTGCTCCTGCTCGTTGCGGGCGGTCTTTAAAAAGATGTCGGCGAGTTGCTCGTAGCCTTCCTGCTGCGCCGCCTGCGCAAAGAACGTGTACTTGTTGCGTGCTTGGGATTCACCCGCAAAGGCTGCAAGGAGGTTCTTCTCCGTCTTGGTGCCAGCAAGGGGCTTCTTCTCCACCGCTTTCGGAGATGGCTTGGCGGGCTTTTCATTCGTTGTTTCATCGATCTTTTCAAAGGCGGACGGGCCTTGGTGGCACAGCGGGCAGACGTAGTCGGCGGGCAGTTCGTCGCCTTCGTAAACGTAGCCGCAGACTTTGCAGCGATAGGACATGATGGTTTCTCCTAAATCCCGACGTCGGTCGGTGTAGTGGGTGTGAAGAAGCGCTTTAGCTAAAGGCGAAAGCGGCTTCGTGTAGAACGCTTCGTAGAGTTTTTGAATTTCAGGATTGTCGAGGCTCGTGCGGCAGGACATCGACGCGTCACGCTCGTAGAGAGCGGACAGACGGGCGCGGCGAACGTCGTCAGCGCCTGAGGGCGGCAGTCTGGGCTGACCGCCGCCCGAGATGCAGCCTCCGGGACAGGTCATGACTTCGACCATGGCGTAGTCGTTTGGTAGGCGTCCTGCTTTCAAGTCGTCCAAGAATTTTCCGGCGACTGCCGTACCGTGGATCACGGCGACGCGCACCGGCGTGCCGGCGAAGTCGAGCACGGCTTCACGATGGTTTTCGAGACCTCGAACGGGCTTCAAGTCGTAGAAGTCGGCAGGCGCCGTCTTTCCCGTGAGGAGTCGATAAGCGGTGCGCAGCGCCGCCTCCATGACGCCGCCGGTGTTGCCGAAGATGACGCCGGCGCCGCTCGCTTTTCCCATGAGGGCGTCGTATTCGCCGTCCGGAAGCGTCGCGAAGTCGATCCCCGCACGGTGTGCGACTTCCGCAAGCTCCGTTGTGGTGATGACGAGGTCGGTGTCGCGCAGTTTAGAAACGCCCTGCTGGCGCCCCGCGGCGTTCATTTCGGGACGCTCGATTTCTGCTTTCTTTGCGGTGCAGGGCGTGATGGCGACATGCACGATCTTTCGGGGATCGAGCTTCTTCTCTCGCGCAAAATAAGTCTTAACCGTGGCGCCCTGCATGCCGATCGGGCTTTTGGCCGACGAAAGGAGCGGCAAGCTTTCCGGATGGAATGTTTCGCAGTACCGCACCCACGCGGGACAGCAGCTCGTGAACTGCGGCAGTGGCGCTGTTTTTTTCGTGAGGCGGCCGACGAGTTCGGAGGCTTCTTCAAGAATCGTGAGAT
>CAVACW010000041.1:0-21602 GCA_963587345.1 uncultured Oscillospiraceae bacterium
ACGGCTTTGAGCAGAACGCGGGCGGCTGGTCCGTGGCCCCGAGCTTCAAGATCGCTTACGTCCCCACGTTCGGCGACAAGGAGATCTCGGTGCTGGGCGCTGACCAGACCGTGATCGACACGGCTCCGGTGCAGGGTGACTTCGGCATCCGCGCTCAGAAGGGCAACCTCATGTTGAACGCCAACTTCATGGTGGGCGGCGGCAAGGACGGCACGTCCTCTGTGGGCGGCAAGGCTGGCCTGAAGTACGTCTTCTAAGACGTAGCTTCTAACCAGCTCCCGAGCGGGCGGCGCCTTCCCCGGAGTCCGCCCGCTTTTTCACTCCGCCAACATGAAAAAGCCGCCGCAGCGGCGAGGTCCTTGCAACCTCGCGCTGCGGCGGCTTTCCGTTCCCTGCGGACTATTCAGCCAATCAGGCGATGCTGATCATGCGGCGCGCCGGCACTTCAGGCGTCACCACCTTGGGCACGGTCACATGCAGAACGCCGTCTTCAAAGGAGGCCTTGCAGTCGGCTTCCTTCACATCCTTTCCCACAAAGAAGCTCCGCGAGCAGGCGCCCGTCGAGCGCTCCGAGCGGATGACGCGGCCTTCCGGCGTCTTCTCGTCCTTCTCCACCGCCTTCTGGGCGGAAATGGTGAGGTAGCCGTCCTTCAACTCCGCTTCGACTTCCGTCTTCTTGAAGCCCGGCAGGTCGATCGCGAGCTCATAGGTCTTCTCCGTCTCGCGGATGTCGGTCTTCATCATGCGGTCGGCATGACGTCCGAACACCGAGGGCGCGCGGAAGAACCCGTCGTCTTCAAAGGGATTCACAGCGAAGTCAGGGAAGAACGACGTCTCATTAAACAACTGCGGCAGACGATTGGTCATTTTTAAACTCCTTCTTTCAAGCCTTTCTCTTGGGAGAACCTTTCTTTGCCCTCCCCTCCTGTCACGTATGTCGGGATGCCGCCCCGCGCCCCAAAGGAGGACAAGTCCCACTTGAAACCCACCCGCGCCGCCCCAACATGGGGCATCCCCGTATAATCCTTCGCCTGCGAACCATTTCCGCTTATCCACACGGCCATGCCCCGCTTTCGCCCGCTCGTTCACCTCACGGCGCTCCTAGCTGACGCCACAAAGCAGTACCTCACGCAAGCTCTCGCTGCCGCCGGCCACGCAGGGCTCGAGCCTTGTCACGGCGACGTCTTCGTCGTACTCTTTGCCGAAGACTGTCTGACCCTCACGGAGCTCGCGCGCCGCAGCGGCCGAAGCAAGTCCACGGTATCCGTCATGGTGCGGCGCCTCACGACCTTGGGGTACTTAGAAAAAGCCGGGGACGCCGACGACTCCCGCGCCGTGCGCATCCGCTTGACCCCGCAGGGCAAAGCGTTGCGCCCCGTCTTTGACCTCATCTCCAAGTCGATGCAGGACGTGCTCACCCAAGGCTTTACGGGAAAAGAGCTCACGGCCTTTGAAGACTTCCTTGCGCGCGCCCGGGAAAACTTCGACAAGGCTCCAAGCTGAGAATCATTCTCATCTTCGTCGATCGGACTACAATCCGCGCTTCTTTCTTCTTCCACGTCTTCTGACAGAATTCGCCTGATGCGCCGCTTCCTTGACTACGCCGCGCTCCCACTTGCCGTGCTCGTCCTCTGGACGATCGCATCGGCGTCGGACCGCCTTTCGCCGGTGCTTTTACCGAGCCCCGCTGCGGTCGCAGAGACGCTCTGGCACCTCGCGGCCTCAGGGGCGCTGCTGCACCACATTGCGGCAAGCGCCTCGCGCACCGGCGCGGGATTCCTCCTCGCCCTTTTCACGGCCTCAGGCCTGGCGCTTCTCACCTACGCAAGCCGTCCCGCCCAGCGCCGCACGCTGATTTTGACGGAAGCCCTCCGGGTGACGCCGCCCTTGTCGCTCATTCCTTTGCTGATCCTGTGGCTGGGGATTGACGAGGCGCCCAAAATCGCCATCGTCTTTCTCTCAAGCTTCTTTCCCGTCTACCTCAACGCCGTGACGGCTCTGCAAGGCGTGGACCCCAAGCTCGTGGAAGCCGCGAAACTCATGCACTTCACGCCGCGCGAGCTCTTCTTTTCGCTGCGGCTTCCGGCGGCGCTGCCGGGGCTTCTCACGGGCGTGCGCCTCGGGTTCGGGTACAGCTGGCGGGCGCTCGTGGGTGCGGAACTCATTGCCGCCTCGTCGGGCCTTGGCTTTCTCATCAGCGAATCGTCCGAATTTTCCAAGACCGACGCGGTCTTTGCGGGGATTCTCACGATCGCCGTGCTGGGCGTGGCGGCGGACGCACTCCTGCGAAAGCTCGTGGCGCTCGTTTTGCCGACGGGCTCCCGCCGCCCCTTGTAAGGCGCCGCCATGCATTCCGTTCATCTTCAGCACCTCACCAAGACCTTTCAAACGAAGGACGCCGTTGTCTGCGCCGCCCGCGACGTGACGCTTGACTTCCCGGCGGGCGAAATCACCGCCGTCATCGGCGAGAGCGGCTGCGGGAAGACGACGCTCTTGCGCCTCATCGCGGGGCTCGAGTCGCCCGACGCAGGGACAATCACAATCCAGGACGACGCGGGAGACGACACCCCGTGCGAGACCGCGGTGGTCTTTCAGGAGCCGCGCCTTTTTCCGTGGCTCACGGTGGCGCAGAACTTGACGCTTGCCGTCCGGCATCTCGCCAAGCCTGAACAAGCGCAGCGCCTGGCGGACGTGCTCCATTTGACGGGGCTCACAGCCGCCGCCAGCCGCTATCCCGACGAACTTTCGGGCGGCATGGCGCAGCGCGCCGGCTTTGCCCGAGCGCTCATCGTACAGCCGGACGTCCTGCTGCTGGACGAAGCCTTCAGCGCCCTGGACGCCCTCACCAGGCGCCGCGTGCGGGATGAATTCTTGAAGATTCACGCCAAGCGCCCCATGACGACCGTGCTCGTCACGCACGACATTCTCGAAGCCTGCCTCACCGCCCGCACCATCGTGCGGCTGAAAGATGGGCGGGTGACAAAAACCTATCGCGTCGCCGCGGATTATCCAAGAACGCTCGCCACCCCGGGAATCGGGGCGCTCGCGGACGCGATCGAAACCGATTTTTTAACTGACTGGAGTCAAAACTCATGAAGCTCAAGAACCTTGCGTTCGCGCTCGCCGCCCTCGTCACGGGCACGGTGGAAGCCGCGACGGGCGGCATGCCCGACACGCTCAACATCGTGTACGTCAAAGCTCCCTTCAACCTGCAGAACATGGTGATGAAGGACCGGCAGATGCTCGAAAAGGCCTTCAAGCCCTACGGCACCCAAGTCAAATGGCACACCATCACCTCGGGCGCAAAGCAGGGCCAAGCCATGGCCGCGGGCGCGATCGACGTCTCCGCCGTGATGAACACGGCGTCCCTCTTGATGGCCAACGGCGCTGGGAACCCCGTTCTGGTCGCGAGCGGCGTCTCCCGCCCCG
This sequence comes from uncultured Oscillospiraceae bacterium, assembly GCA_963587345.1. GTDB lineage: Bacteria > Pseudomonadota > Gammaproteobacteria > Burkholderiales > Burkholderiaceae_F > Duodenibacillus. Next base: position 3,430 of record CAVACW010000041.1, read on the forward strand.
CCGACACCTTTGCGATCGTGGGCGCCAAGGGCCAGTCCTATCGCGTGAAGGACCTCAAGGGGAAGAAGGTCGCCGGCCCCCGCGGCACGGTGCTCCATCAGCTCCTTGTCGCCGCTTTGGTAAAGGAAGGGATGTCCGTTTCTGACGTCACCTTCGTGCCGATGGACATTCCGGCCGCGATGACGGCCGTGGTCGCGGGGCACGCGGACGCGGCGCTTCTTGCCGCCTCCGCGGTGATCAAGGCCGAAGAAGCCGGGTGCAAGGTCATCACGACCGCGAAGGGCCTTGTCAACGTCAACCTCGTCATGACGGCGCGCGAAGGGTTCGCGAAGGACTATCCCAATGCCCTCGAGCTTGTCGTGAAGACGCAGCGCGAGTCGCTTGAATGGATCAACGCCCACTGGGATGAAGCGGTCGCTCTCGGGGCCAAGGAGCACGGCATCGGACTCGAGGATGCTAAAAAGCTCGCCTCATGGTCCAATTACTACAACACGCTCACCAATGACGACATCCGCGGCCTCGTGGAAGACCAGTTCTTCCTCGTTGAAAACGGCATGATGACGAAGAAGGTGAACGTCCGCACGCTCGTCCTCCCCACAGCGCTGAAGTAGCTTTTCACCCCGCCCCGACCCGCGCGTCGGGGTGTTTTTCTTGCACATTGTTCGTGGCCGAACTATCATGCGGTCCGCACGGAGGCTCCGGCCTCCGATTCAATTCATCAATCGTTCGCTTGCGAACCATTATTTCAGGAGAAACCCCATGGCCAATTTCAAGAAAATCACGCTCGATCCCGCCGCGCCCCGCACGGAGCTCCATGACGCGCTGGGCCTCACGGGCTGCGAAGCGTCCGTCAACGTTCTCCCCGCGGGCGCAGGCGTTCCCTTTGTGCACGCCCACACCGCCAACGAAGAGCTCTACGGCATCCTCTCCGGCAAAGGCGAGCTCTACCTGGACGGCGACGTGACGACCGTCGCCGCCGGCGACTGGTTTGTGATCCCTCCGGAAGGCCGCCGCGCGCTTCGCGCCGCGCCAGACGCCGGAATGACCTACGTCTGCGTGCAGGCCGCCGTCGGCAGCCTCAAGGGCTTTACGATGACGGACGCAAAGCTCTGCGAAGAGAAGGCGCCTTGGATGAAGTAGTCCGAGTCCGCCCGCTCTTTTCTTCTCGTTCGCCGCAGCCGCCTTCCTCGCGCTGCGGCGCTTTGTCGTCAGGACCAGCCGGCGCGTCCGTGCTTTTCCGCACCGTCCGCAAAGCCGATCGCCTCTTCCGCCACCCCCATTTCAAGTGCGAGCAGCCGACGCTTGGCGGCATAACCTCCGCCGTACCCCGTCAGCGTCCCGTCCTTTCCCACCACCCGGTGGCAGGGCACGATGATCGTAAAGGGATTCTCCCCCACCGCAACGCCCGCCGCCCGCGTCGCCTTCGGCGACCCCGCCTCGCGGGCGACGTCGGCGTAGGTGACCAGTTTCCCATAGGGAATCTTTTCGAGCGCCCGCCAGACGCGAATCTGAAAGTCCGTCCCGAAGTACGTCAGCGGCAGATCAAACGCGCGGCGCTCTCCCGCAAAGTAGGCCTCAAGCGCCGCGATCGTGCGCTCGATCAAGGGCGTCACGCCCGCTTCAAAGACGAGGTTCGCCCGCCGCTCGATGCGCCGCGTCACCTTGGCGTGATGCCAGCCGTCCGTCCAGTCAACCATGACGAGCCTTCCCTCAAGGTCCGCCACCGTAAGCCGCCCGCAGGGCGACGTCCAGTCGGTTGAAATCGCCGTCTTCTTTTCCATGGTGCTTCTCCTCATGAGCGCAGGCTTTCTTTCGGCAGCCACAGGGCCGCGGCGCCGATCAAGGGCAGAAACGACGTCGCCTTGAACACGAAGTCAAGGCTCGTGGCATCCGCCACCCAGCCAAAGACCGCCGTCGCCGCGCCGCCGATCCCGAACGACAGTCCGAAAAAGAGCCCGGAGACGAGCCCCGTGTGCTCAGGCATCGCGTCCAAGGCGCACACCACGATCGCCGAAAACGCCGACGAAATGATGAAGGACACGATGACGGCCAGGATGACCGCGCACCACAAGCCCGTCCACGGCAGCGCGAGCGCAAAGGGCGCCGCCCCGAAAATGGAGCCGAAGATCACCGCCCGGCGCCCGAACCGATCCGTCAAAGGGCCGCCCGCCAAGGTCCCCGCGGCTCCCGCCGCCAAAAACGCAAAGAGCACGTACTGCGCGCCCGCCATCGAAACGCCGAACTTCTCCATCACGAAGAACGTGAGGAAGTTCCCCAAGGCCGCGTGGTAGATCTGCTTGGAAAACATCAGCACCAAAAGCAGCGTCACGAGAAGGACGAGCTGGCGCCTGTCCTTCTCACCGCCGCTCGCACGACGCGCCTTCTTCTGCGCCTTCGCTAGCGCCTCCCCCGCGCGGCCGATGAAAAAGAGCACCACCGCAGCCAACGCGGCCGCAACCGAAAACCACGCGATGTTTGCCTGACCATAAGGCAGGATGATGAGCGCCGTCGCCAGCGGCCCCACCGCGAACCCGGCGTTTCCGCCCACCTGAAAGACGGACTGCGCGAGCCCCTTGCGCGCCCCCGCCGCGCTTTGCGCGATGCGCACGCACTCGGGGTGAAAGATCGCCGACCCCAGGCCCGTCAGCGCCACCGCGCACAAGGCCGCTTGAAAGCCCGCGCTGCGGGAGAGGAGCCACACGCCCGCCATCGTAAAGAGCATGCCGATCGACAACACCGCCGGATGCCGGTGCTTGTCCACCGCGAGCCCGACCAAAGGCTGCATGATGGAGGACGTCGCCTGAATGACAAGCGTGAGGAGCCCCACCTCGGCAAACGTGAGCCCGAGGTTTTCCTTGATGAGCGGCATCGCCGACGGAATGACGGACTGGATGAGGTCGTTCAGAAAGTGCGCGAGGCACACCAGCATCAAGAGCGTCGTTGCGGTCGTGCCGGCTGTCTTCGCTGTCGTGTTCTGCATTGGCATTGGTTTCTTTCCTCAAAGAAGCCGCTCGCGGCGCATCACGAAGAGAATGGCGCCCTGCGCGAGCAGCGTCGCCGCGATCGCCGCCGCATAGCCCGCAAGCAGCGCCCCGTCTTCAAGAACGAGCGACAAGACAAGGTAGAAGACCGCGGCGCTCGTGAGCCCCGAGACGAGCCCCTTCATCACCTTCTGCGCTTCGCCCGCGTGACGGCCGCCGCGCTGCGCAAAAAGCGCCATCGTCACGGCCATCAAGGGGAGCGCTGACAGGACGCCGCTCACGGCGGGGCCCGCCCAGGGCGCAACCGCCGTCACCGCGAGAATCATCACCGCCATCAGAGCCATGCGAAGGGCGATGTCGTGCTTTACCGGCGCGGGCTTCTCGCCGTCAGCCTTTTCAATCGGAATGAGGCGGCTTCCCGCCGCAAGGCACGCAACGCAGAGCACGAACAAAGGGACGAGCGTGAGATGCATCGCGCCGATAGCCGCGGAAGCCGCGGCAAAAGCGAGGCTCCCCAAAAGCAGCGCCAGCACGCGGCTTTTCGGGCAGACAACAGCATACGCGAGCCCAAAGAACGCGAGCGCGGCCGTGCCCGCCAAAGACCCCAGGGCCGCCTTCACCGCGAACGCGGCGCCGTTTTCGATCGCGAGAAACACCGAGATGGGGCCCGAGACCAAGGGGAGCGCCGCCATGAGGCCGCCCGCCGTCTCGCCCCAGCGCCGGGCCGCCAAGGTTGCCGCCGCGAGAAAGAGCGGCGCCCCGATCAACTTCAGCCAAAAAAGCGTCATGACAACATCAGAAAGACGAAAGTCGGGCTACTTTAGCAGAGCCAGAGGCCGCCGGCGCGCCGCTACAATGAGAGCCGAAGCCTTCCGTTTTCGTCAACATGCCAAAAGCCCCGAACCCCCTTTCCACCCTGCGCCTTGCCGCGATCGACCTCGAGACGACGCGCAACGGGGACTTCGTGTCGCTCGGAGCCGTTGCGGGGAGCCGCACGCATTTGGCGACTTCCCTGCCAGAAGCCAAAGCGATTCTCTCAGGGCTTGTGCTGGGCGCGGACGCGCTCGCGGGGCACAACCTGCTGGGCTTTGACATCCCGTGGCTTTTGGAGCACGGCTTTGATGCGGCGCTTTCAGGCGTCCCCGTCATCGACACCCTTTTCCTGTCGCCCCTTGCCTTTCCCGCCAATCCCTACCACCGGCTCGTCAAAGACTACAAGATCGTTTCCGACACGGTGAACGATCCCGTGAACGACGCGAAGCTGAGCCTGGCGCTCCTCGCGGACGAAATCGAGGCGCTTCAAAAGAATCCGCCCGAAATCCTGCAGCTTTACGCCAGGCTTTTCGCTAGGCTTGAAGAGCCCGGGCGGCCGGCGAACTTTGCCGGGATCGCCAGGCTTTTTGCGCTCTTCGCCCCCGACGCTCCGGACGACGCGACGCTTCAAGCTGCCGTCATTTCTCGCCTCTCGCCCTTTGCCTGTCCGAATCACCTCAAGGCGTTCGTCCGCGAGGCCTTCGCCGATCCCGCCCAAGCGGCGCTTCTTGCGTACGCCGCGGCGTGGCTTCCCGTCGCGGGCGCCAATTCCGTCGTTCCCGCCTGGGTGCGACACCGCTGGCCTGCGATCGACGCGGCGCTCATGGCGCTTAGAACCGAAGACTGCGGCGATCCCCAGTGCAGCTACTGCCGCGCCAACCATGACGTCAAGGCGCAGCTGGCGCGCTGGTTCGGATTTGCCGACTTTCGCCCGCTCCCCGACGGCCGGCCGCTGCAGCACGACATCACGGAAGCGGCGATGGCGGACAAGCCCCTTCTGGCGATTCTCCCCACCGGGGGCGGCAAGTCGCTTTGCTATCAGCTCCCGGCCTTGGTGCGGCACGCCCGCGACGCGTCGCTCACCTTCATCATCTCCCCCTTGCAGGCCCTGATGAAGGATCAGGTGGACAACCTCGCACAAAAGACGGGGACGACGGCCGCCGCGGCCTTGTGCGGCCTTCTCACCCTTCCCGAGCGCGGCGCGGTGATGGAGCGCGTTCGACGCGGCGACGTCGCGATTCTCTATCTTTCGCCTGAGCAGCTCCGAAACGCCTCCGTCAAAAAGCTTCTCCTGACGCGCCGCATCGGCTGCTGGGTCTTTGACGAAGCGCACTGTCTTTCCAAATGGGGCCACGACTTCCGACCTGACTACCTCTACTGCGTGCGCGTCATCCGGGAGCTCGCGGAGCGCCTTCGCGTTCCGGTGCCGCCCGTGCAGGCCTTCACCGCCACCGCCAAGCCCGACGTCATTCGCGACATCACGGAGTGCTTCCGCCCGGTGTTGTCAGGCTCTCTGCCGCTTTTTGCCGGGGGCGTCGAGCGCACCAACCTGCACTTTTCCGTGGAGTACGTAAAGGAACTCGAAAAGCCCGAGCGCCTCCTTGCGTTGCTCGACGCGGCGCTCCGCGACGAGAACGCCGCAGCGATCGTCTACTGCGCGACGACGAAGTCCTGCAACATCGCCTGCGGCCTGCTGATGGAAGCCCGCCGTTAGTTCGAAAGCTCCCAAATCTACCATCACGAGTCGGAGGAGCCTCGTTCGCTCTCAGGATGGCAATTGCTCGACACCCCAAGTCATGTGCCACAACGGTAGCCAAATCAATGATTCGGTCTCTAAAGGCACGCTTTTTACCGTCTCGCAAATGCTACTGTTGCACGATTTGCTCCCAGCTCGAGTTCCGAAGAACCTATCGAATCCAGCATTTCTGCTTTCATCCCCTGCCGAGAAACAGCACCAATGCACTTCAACAACCTTTGCGCCGACTCTTCTGAAGCGCCTTTTGGCAAAAGCATTCATCAGATGTGACGCACGTTATCATAACTTTTCCAAGTTTTCCAATACCGTGACAAGTTTGGAAGATTTTTGTTTCGCTAGCCAAACCCCAATAATCAGTTATCCTATGTATAATTATTCAATCTCAAATAATTCTTTTATCGGTATCATTCCATGGATCCATTCAATCCTTTTCTACTCGGCGCTTACGTGTCCCCCCACTACTTCTGTGACCGAGAAAATGAAACCAAGCTCCTCATCGAGCACCTGACAAACGGCAGAAACGTAGTACTCTCTTCGCCGCGCCGCCTTGGAAAAACAGGATTGCTACATCATGTTTTCCATCAAAAGCAACTGACAGACAATAGTTACTGCGTTTTCTTTGATGCATTTCCAACCAACTCGCTGCAATTTTTCACCTATGGTCTAAGTCAGGCAGTGTTTGAGCAGATAAAGACAAAAGGACTGCTTGGCACGGTTGTTGACGTCATCAAATCCATCCACTTTGGGCTCAAGATTGATCCTCAAACCGGTGAACCCGGCGTTGACTTCAGCTTTGGCTCCATCAGCAACCCTGAACTCACTCTGTCGGAACTTTTCACTTGGCTTAACCGTCTGGACAAACCCGTATTCCTTGCTTTGGACGAATTTCAACAAGTAGCCAAATACCGCGACAGAACGGTTGAAGCTTTGCTACGCAGCCTCATACAGGCCAGCCCCAATGTTCACGTAGTTTATTCGGGAAGTGAACTTCACCTTCTCAACAACATGTTCTTCGACGGGAACCGCCCGTTTTTCCAAAGCGCGGTTTCATTGACTCTGAAGCCAATCGACAGAACCCCATACTGCCAATTTGCCCAAAAACTATTTTCAGAAGACACCAAAGTTCTTCCGAAAGAAATTTTCAACATTATTTATGATCGAGCAGAGGGGGTTACCTGGACAACTCACTACCTGCTCAACATCCTCTATGCCAATCTCTCCCCAGGGGAGACCGCCACTGACTTCGACGCTACAAAAGCTGAATCCTTGGCAACTGATTACCAAAAAGACAGTTTTCTCACTCGGTTTGCCTCTTTGTCTGATCCTCAGAAAGAGATCCTCTCTGCCATCGTCAAGGAAAAGCAAGCAAAAGAAGTTACAAGCTTTGAATTCATCAAACGCCACTCACTGCGCTCAGCCAGTTCGGTGCAATCGGCCCTTCGTCCTCTCGTAGAACGCGGCATTGTCACCAGAAACACAGAAGGGTACTACCGAATTTACGATGTTCTATTTTATAACTGGCTCAAAGGACAACTAAAATAAATTATCGACGACAGTCATTTACTGTTGACCTGGCATCGCCAGTAAAGAACTATTCTATTCGCACCTGCGCGTCCACGTTGAGCGTCACGGACGTGTCGCCAGCTTCGAGAACCGGAGCCGACGACATCGCCGCTCCGTCTGAAGCCATCAGCTTGTTGGCGCGCATCATGTGCGGCATGGCATAGCCCGAACGACCGAAGTTGAGGGCCTCGATGCGCACCGCAGACGCAGGGCGTCCCATCGCTTTTGCCACCTCCACGGCGCGATCGGCCACGCGCTCCACCGCCAAACGCGTCAGCGCGTGCTGCATCGCCTGCCGGGCTTCGCGGGAAAGCGAGAAGTTGACGCTCTCAAACGCAAAGTACTGCTGGGCCGCCTGAGCCACTTGCGCCGCCTCCGCCGCATTCTTCACCTTCACCTGCAGGCTCTGGCGCACTTCCCAGCCGCCGATCACTGCGGGCTCCCCCTTTTTCTTCGTCACGTACTGCGGCCAGGAGGAGAGCTGCGTGGACTCGAACTTCGCGTTCTTGATGTTGAGCGCCTTCAAGGCGGCGATCCCCGCGTTCGTGCGCTCGATCACGTTCTTCGCTACGAGCGCTGCATCCTTCCCAGTCTCGGTGCAGTAGAGATTCACCGTCGCCTCGTCGTTGGCCTGCGAAAGCGTTGCCTCCGCGGAAATGGAAACGGCCGTGCCGTCCTTGCCGGTGCGGACGCCTTCAGGCAGTTCGGCAACGGCCACCATCGAAACGGCGGCAAGCAGCGCAGTAGCCGTCGCGCGAAGCGTCAATGTACGAGTCATGATCTTTGCCTCCAGCGGGCGAAATCTTGGGATGACTTGGATTGTGCCGCAGCTTTCCGAGAGCGACTGCCCTGCGCAACACATCGAAACAGAACAGCACATTTTCCTACAGTCGCGCTGATTTACGGTCGATCTTTTGATTTAACAAATCACAACATGACAAGCTGCAGGTGTCATACACATATTTACCCAGGGCAACACTAACCCGTGTACGCCCCCCTCAACTCCGCCCGCTCCTCTGTGCGCAAGACTTTGATCCAGACTTCTATTGCACCGAAAGTCGGGGCGCCCCCACAAAAAAGCTCCCCTCAGCACAGCGCCAAAGGGAGCCTTTTCGTTTTCGCCGATCGATTACGGCACAGACTTGTCGATCACGATCTTCACGTCGTGCGAACCGACCTTCACAACGCCCGCGGCGCCTTCCAAGTCGCCCGCGGACGGCATGAAGTTTCCGGTTCGGGAAATGCGGGCCTCGACCACGGCTTCGCGCACGTCAGCCAAGGTCTTCACGCCCATGCCCATCTGGCTCATGACGTCGAGCCGGAAGACTGCCGGCAGGTCAGAAGCCTGCAGGCGAATGAACGCCACAGGCATCTTGCTCCCTGTCACGGGGCGCGCGAACACGAAGACCGTGTCACCCGCCTTCACGCGGTCCTTCAGGGCCTCGGAAAGCTCCACGGTGCCCGTGATCTCCACGGGGCCCGTCATCGCAGGCTCGGCCTTCGCCTGAGGCGCTTCCGTCAGCGTGCGGTCTTCCGGAGGAAGTCCCCCGAGGCGACGCGCCTGATCAATGTTTTCCGTGATCTGGCGCCACTCTTCGCTTCCCTGCTCGGTGCCGCTTCGCATGCGCTCCCAGTAGGTGACGGCGCCCTTGAAGTCCTTGCGGTCAAAGCAGAGCGTGCCCATCAGCGCGAGCGCCTTCCAGTGCTTCGGATCTACTTCGAGCGCTTCCTTGATGAGCGCTTCGGGCTTGCCGGCGATGTCGCCCTGCGCCGCCGCCATCACGTCCGCCCAGTCAGAAAGAACGTCAGCGTTCCGGGGCGCCAGACGATTGACCTGCTCGTAGGCGCGCGAGCTGTCCTTCCAATTCTTGAAGGAAGCATAGGTTTTGGCGAGCATCACCCAGCCGTCCAAGTTGTCAGGGTTCGCTTTGAGGCGCTCTTCCAGAAGGTTCAAGGACTCCTGAAGATCGGCCTCGGTGTGGCCGCCCATGCCGTGCGGGGCCGACGCCTGGCTCTGCAGGAATTCGGGATCAAAGGCTTCGGGCGAGCCCAGCAGCTCGTAGAGCGAAAAAGCCGCCACCGGCACGGCGACCGCGAGAACGCAGATCGTCGCAAAGCCGGTCTTTCCTTCGGCGCGAGGCGCCTCCTCAACTTCGGTTTCTTCGAGAACGCGGCGCGCGATTTCCCCCTTCGTTTCGGCGTATTCGTCGTCGGAAACCTTGCCCTCGGCGTGCTCGGCCTCGAGCTCCGCGTACTGCCGGCGAAGCGCGGCGAGATTGGCGTCGCGGCGCACGGTGTCTTCGTTTCCGGTACGCTTTTTCAAAAGCCCCCAAGCAATGAGCGCAAGCCCGACGAAGGTGAGGACGAGCGCAATGGCAATGAATGTCAGCAGCATGGGGTTACTCCTCGCCCTTTAAAAGGGCGTCGGCGCGGCGACGCTCTTCGGGCGTGAGCTCGCGCTCTGTCTTCTCCACCGTCTTGCGGCGATTTCGAAGATTCAAGTAGAACGCGAAGAGCGCCACAAAGAAAAGCACCACGGGTCCGAGCCACAGGATGGCGGTCGAGAGCTTGAAAGGCGGGTTGTAGAGCACGAAGTCGCCGTAGCGGTCCGTCATGTAGGAGATGATCTCCTTGTCGGTGCGCCCCGCCTTGATCTGCTCGATCACCTGATTGCGCAGATCCACCGCGATCTCGGCGTTGCTGTCCGCGATCGACTGGTTCTGGCACACGAGGCAGCGCAGCTGCTCGGAGATGCCAAGAACGCGCTTGTGCGCCACCGGATCAAACTGCGTGGGCGCGGCTTCCACGTGCGCCACGGCGGGCGCCGACAGCGCGGGCCCCGCCAAGCACAGGGACGCTGCCAGAATGCAAAGAGTTCGACGCATCATTCCGCCTCCAGCTTTTGAATCAAGGGCTTCACCGTCTTCTTCCACACTTCGGGCGTCACGGCGCCAATCACCTGATGGCGGATGACGCCCTTCTTGTCAATGATGTAGGTCTCGGGGGCGCCAGTGACGCCAAAGTCAATCGCGACCTTGCCCTTTTCATCCACGACGCAGGCATCGTACGGATCGCCCAGCTCCCGAAGCCACCGCTGCGCAAGGTACGTCTTGTCGCGGTAATTGAAGCCCAGAAGGAACGTCTTCTCCCCAGAACGCTTCAAGTCCACGTAGTAAGGATGCTCGTAGCGGCAGGCTTCGCACCAGGAGGCCCAGACATTGAGAAGATAAACCCTCCCCAAAAGGTCCTTCTTCGAAAGGGTCTCGTTGCTCCCCAGCTTCGGGAGCGTGAATTCAGGCGCCGGCTTGCCGATCATGCCCGAGGGAACGTCTCTCGGATTCAAGTAGAGCCCCACAAAGAGGAACACCGCCAGAATGAGAAAGACAAAAAGCGGAATGAGATACTTCAAACGCTGATTCATATTGATCTCCCCGGCTACGCCGCTGCCGTCTTGCGGCGGCGCGTGCGATAGCGCTTGTCGGTGACGCCCAAGAATCCGCCCAGCGCCATGAGAATGGCGCCCCACCAGATCCAGGTCACAAAGGGCTTGCTGTAGGCGCGCACGATCCAGGCGCCGTCAGGCGTGGGCTCGCCCAGACTCACGTACACGTCGCCCGTGATGGAGTGGCGGATCGCCGCTTCGGTCATGGGCATGGAGCGAGACGAGAAGTAGTTGCGCTTTTCGGGATAAAGGTGCGTCAATTCCTTGCCGTCCTTCAAAAGCGTGAAGTCGCCCTGCACCGCCTGATAGTTGGCGCCGCGCTCCTCCTTCGTGCCGTTGAAGACGAAGGCGTAGTCCGCCACCGTCACCTGCTCGCCCACGTACATGCGCACGTTGCGCTCGGCAGGGTACCCCTTCACGAGCGCCACGCCGATCACAAAGACGGCGACGCCGATGTGCGCGATCTGCATGCCCCAGAAGGCGCGCGGATGCTGCGCGAGCTTCGCGAAGAACCCGCCCTTCAAGTTGCGGCCGCGATCAATGATGTTGTAAATCGCCGTCAGCGCCACCCACACGGCGAGCGAGCTGCCCACGAAGACCCAGTGGCTCCAGCGCCCCATGAGGAAGGGAATCGCCGCGCCGATCACGATTGAGGCCGCAAAGACCCCGACGAGCTTTTTGGTGAGTTCGAGCGTATCCGCCTCCTTCCATCGCGCAAAAGGCGCGACGCCCAGCAAAAAGAGCATCGGCAGCATCAGGGGGCCGAAGACGGAGTCAAAGTACGGAGGGCCGACCGAAATCTTTCCGGCGCCCAGCGCGTCAAGGAACAAGGGGTAGAGGGTCCCCAGCAGCACCGCGCTCATCGCCACGACGAGAAGCACGTTGTTCACAAGAAGCATCGATTCGCGGGACACCATCGAGAAGTTGCCCCCCAGCCCCACCGTGGGCGCGCGCCACGCAAAAAGAAGGAAGGAGAGACCGATCACGATGATGAGGAAGGCGAGAATGAAGACGCCGCGCTCCGGGTCCGTTGCGAAGGCGTGCACGGAAGTCAAGACGCCCGAGCGCACGAGGAAGGTCCCCAGAAGCGAAAGCGAGAACGTGATGATCGCAAGCAGCACCGTCCAAATTTTGAAGCAGCCGCGCTTTTCCGTGACAGCGAGGCTGTGCAAAAGTGCCGTGCCGGTGAGCCAGGGCATGAAGGACGAGTTTTCCACGGGGTCCCAGAACCACCAGCCGCCCCAGCCCAGTTCGTAGTAGGCCCAGTAGGAGCCCAGGGCGATCCCGAGCGTCAAGAGAATCCACGCCGCCGTCGTCCACGGGCGCATCCAGCGCGCCCAGGCGACGTCAAGGCGGCCGCCGATCAAGGCGGCGATCGAAAACGCAAACGGCACGGAGAATCCCACGTAGCCCAGATAGAGCAGCGGCGGATGGAACACCATCCCCGGGTCCTGCAGGAGGGGATTCAAGTCACCGCCTTCGGGCGCCGCCGGAAAGAGGCGCAGAAAGGGGTTTGACGTGAAAAGCATGAAAAGGAGAAAGCCCATGAGAATGAGCCCCATGATCCCCATCACGCGCGCCATGGCCTCTTCGGAAAGCCGGCTGCTCGTCAGAGCCACCGCAAACGCCCACCACGCGAGCGTCGTGGACCAAAAGAGGATGGACCCCTCGTGGCTGCCCCACGTCGCCGCGATCTTGTAGTACCACGGCAGGAGCGAATTCGAGTTGTTCGCCACGTTGAAGACCGTAAAGTCGCTCACGTAGAAGCAGTACGCCAGCGTGCCGAACGCCACCGTCATGAAGACGGCGTTCGCCGCGGCGCACATCTTCCCCACCGCCATCCAGCTCGGGATTCCGCGGGCGGCGCCAACCAATGGCATCACCCCCTGAATCACGGCCATGACGAGCGCGAGGATGAGCGCAAAATGACCGATTTCTGCAATCACGGGACTGTCTCCCTCTCGTTTAAAAATAGGTTACGGGACCTTGGCGCCGCCCAAGCGCTTCGCCTGCTGGGCCTTGTCCATCGCCGCCTGCACTTCCGGGGGCATGTAGTTTTCGTCGTGCTTTGCCAAGACTTCATTGGCGACAAAGACGCCCTTGTCGTTTAACTGCCCCTGGGCCACGACCCCGGTGTTCTCCTTGAAGAGGTCGGGGAGGATGCCCTTGTACTCCGTAGGAATGGAGGCGGCAGTGTCAGTGATTTCAAAGCGCACGGTGACGCCGTCCTCCAGGCGCTTCACGCTCCCTTCGGCGACCATGCCGCCCATGCGGAAGGCGCGTCCCTGCGGCGCCTCGTGATTGGCGACCTGCATGGGGGAGTAAAAGAAGACGAGATTGTCGTTGAAGGCAGACAGCATCAGGTAGACGCCGGCGCCCACGACGGCGACGGCGCCCGCAATGAGGGCGAGGCGCTTCGTTGCAGCGGAAGCCATGATGGGGATTCTCCTAATCAGTGTTGAGGGACGGTCGCTTGCTGCGCGGCCTTCGCGGCTTTTTCACGAGCGGCGATCTTCGCCGCCTCCTTCTTCACCGCAGCCTTCGCGGCTTTGCGTCCCAGCGCAAGCGTCACGGTCTCCGCCGCAAGAAGCAGCACTGCCATGCCGTAGGCGCACCACACGTAGTAGCCGTGGCCGCCCATCGTCAGAAAGTCAGAAATCGAGCTCCACTGCATGACGTCACTCCTTTGCGGCGCGCTGCGCCCAGGCTTCGCGCTTTTCACGCACCAAAACGAGATTCTTCGCGCGCGAGAAGGTGGCGGCGAAGCTGTAGATCCAGAAGGCGGCGACCATCACGAGAAGCGTTGCGAGCATCACGGGATGCATGGAGGAGCCCTTCGAGGTGATGGAGGCGCCCTGGTGAAGGGTGTTCCACCACTTCACCGAAAAGTAGATGATAGGCACGTTCACGACGCCCACGATGGCGATCAGGGCGCAGGCCTTGTCCGCACGCTTCCAGTCGGTGACGGCGCTTTGAAGCGCAAGGAACCCAAGATAGAGAAAAAGCAGGATGAGCTCGCTCGTCAGCCGCGCGTCCCACACCCAGTAGGCGCCCCAGGTGGGACGCCCCCAGAAGGCCCCGGTGAAGAGCGCCAAAAACGTCATCGCCGCACCCGTGGGCGCCAGGGCCGCCGCATACACCGAGCACATGCGGTTTTCGGTCGCAAGCGCCCCCGCAGAAAAGACCGCCATCATGACGTAGATCAGCATGCTCATCCACGCCGCCCCCACGTGAATGAAGAGGATGCGGTAGGAGTGCCCCTGCGTCGCGTCAATGGGGCAGACGAAAAAGGCAAGATAGAGCCCCGTGAGAAAAAGGAGGCCCGCCAAGGCGTAGAGCCACGTCACGGACTTCTCGGCCGTGCCGTAGAACCCCTGCGGCGTGAAAAAGGCATTCTTAAGCAAGATCGATCTCCTTACTGCATCGAAATCCGAAGGGCGGCGGCGACCGCAAAAGGCGCGGCCGCGAGCGCAAAGAGCGTGAGCGCTCCCGTCACCATGAGGTAGGCCGCAGGGCTCACGCTCACCGCCACCTGCACCGCGGCGCCTGCGCCAAAAACGAGCACCGGAATGTAGAGAGGAAGCACGAGGAGGCTCGTCAACACCGAGCCCGCGCGAAGTCCCAGCGTGAGCGCCGCGCCGATCGCGCCCACGAGGCTCAGGACCGGCGTTCCCAAGGCGAGCGCCGCCGTCAAGACGAGCGTCTCTTCGAGGGGCAGGTCAAACATCACGCCGAAGATGACGGAAAAGACCGTCATCGGCACGCCCGTCACGAGCCAGTGAGCCGCGACTTTCGCAAGCACGATGACCGTGAGGGGCTCGGCCGAGATGAGCATCTGCTCGAGGGTCCCGTCCGCCCAGTCGTGGGCAAAGAGGCGCGGAAGCGAGAGGAGCGCGGCCAGAAGCGCCGCCACCCACACGACGCCGGGCGCCATGGAACGGAGAAGATTCGTCTCCGCCCCGACGCCCAGAGGCACCAGCGTCACGACAACGGCAAAGAAAAAGAGCGTCTGAATGAGGTCGCTTTTCTGCTTCATCGCGAGAAGCAGGTCGCGACGGACGACGGAGAAAAATAGTTCAAGCATGGTCCGCCTCCTCGGCGTCATCGCTCTCTTCAGGCACGCAGCCCGCGGGCGCAAAATCCGACACCGTAACGGTGAGCTTCTTGGCATCTTCAACCGGCACCGGGCATTCCTGATGCGTGGTGTAGATCACGACGCCCCCGGCGTTCACATGATCCGCAACCGCCTGCGTGAGGTTCGTGACGCTTGCAACGTCCAGCGCCGTAAAGGGTTCGTCCAGAATCCACACGGGCTTTTCGTGGCTCACGAATAGGCGCGCAAGCGCCACGCGGCGGCGCTGCCCCTGGCTTAATTCCCCTGTCGCATGGTCAAAAAAATCGTCGAGTCCCACCTTCGTCAAGGCGGCCTGCGCGGCCTCCCTTGTCACGTGCAGATTCCCGAAGCGCGCGCTGATGCGCACGTTCTCAAGCGCCGTCAAATCGTCTTTGACGCCGTTCAGGTGGCCGATGTAGACGAGATCGCGCCAGTAGTCTTCCTTGAGCTTTTTGATGCCTTCGCCGCGATAGAGAATGCGACCGGCGTCAGGCGCCATGAGCCCGGTGAGAAGCCGCAGCAGCGACGTCTTCCCCGTGCCGTTGGCGCCCGCCAGGCGCACGAGCGTCCCCGCGGGGGCCCAGAACGTGAGTCCGGTGAAGAGAAGCCGGTCGCCGCGCTCCATTTCAAGCGACTCAGCGGCAAAGAGTGCGTCAGTCTCGTTGGGGGTCATAAAAAACGAAGGTTCGTTGGAAAAGCCCGGCCTGCAGCGCCGGAGACTCTCCTCTTATTGTAGGCGGCGAGTTTAGGCAGAACCCATTAACAAAAACTTACAGCAGCGCCCCCATTGAAACCCGCTATGGCGCCCATTGGCGCGCGTTGCCACGGCCTTCAGTTAGGCGTTTCACCCTACGCCATCCCGCGGTGTCCGCGGCAGTGCGGGCATAAAATGGAGAGTTCCATTGCAGGAATCCGGTCGAATGCCGCACGAAGACGGCTCAAGGCCGGCTTCCGTCACTACACCCATATTGACTTACTCGGAGTACCCCGTCCATGCGCAGTGATCCGTTAACGAAGGGCGTCAATGCCGCCCCGCAGCGTTCTCTTCTGAAAGCCCTTGGCTTGTGCGATGCAGAAATCGGCAAGCCCCTGATCGGCGTCGTGAGCTCCAAGAACGACATCGTTCCGGGCCACATGAACCTTGACAAGGTGGTTGACGCCGTCAAGCAGGGCGTGGCGTTGGCGGGCGGCGTGCCGATCGTCTTCCCGGCGATCGCGGTCTGCGACGGCCTTGCGATGGGCCACACGGGCATGAAGTACTCCCTCGTTTCCCGCGAGCTCATCGCCGACAGCACGGAAGCGATGGCGACCGCCCACCCCTTTGACGGCCTCGTTCTGGTCGCCGCCTGCGACAAGAACGTGCCGGGCCTTCTGATGGCTGCGGCC
The DNA here is from genome assembly GCA_963587345.1 of uncultured Oscillospiraceae bacterium. Lineage (GTDB taxonomy): Bacteria > Pseudomonadota > Gammaproteobacteria > Burkholderiales > Burkholderiaceae_F > Duodenibacillus. The sequence goes on from CAVACW010000041.1 coordinate 19,485, forward strand.
CGCCTCAACATTCCGTCGATCGTCGTGAGCGGCGGCGCCATGCTCGCCGGCCACTTTGAAGGCCGCAAGGTTTCCTACTCCAACATCAGCGAAGGCGTAAGCCAGTTCCGCACCGGCAAAATCACGAAAATCCAGTTCGAAGACCTTGAAAACAAGGCCTGCCCGTCCTGCGGCTCCTGCTCGGGCATGTTCACCGCCAATTCCATGAACTGCCTCTCCGAAGTGCTCGGCATGGCGCTCCCCGGCAACGGCACCATCCCCGCCGTCTACTCCGCGCGCCTGCGTCTTGCAAAGGAAACCGGCATGAAGATCATGGAGCTCGTCAAGAACGACGTGAAGCCGCGCGACATCATGACGCGCGACGCGTTCATGAATGCGCTTGCGATCGACATGGCGCTCGGCTGCTCCACCAATTCCATGCTGCACCTTCCGGCCATTGCCCACGAATGCGGCATCGAGCTTGACCTCTCGGTCGCGAACGAAATCAGCTCCCACACCCCGAACCTCTGCCATCTCGCCCCTGCCGGCAACCACTACATCGAAGAGCTCGATGAAGCGGGCGGCATCCGCGCCGTGATGGCGGAAATCGCCAAGCTCGGCTTCTTGAAGACGGACCTCATGACCGTGACTGGCAAGACCGTCGGCGAAAACATCGCGGGCGCGAAGATCCTCGACACGGAAATCATTCACACCGTCGAAAACCCGATCGCCAAAGAGGGCGGCATCGCCGTTCTGAAGGGCAACCTCGCCCCCGAAGGCTCCGTCGTGAAGCGCTCCGCCGTGGGCGCCGACATGATGGTGCACAAGGGCAAGGCCCGCGTCTTTGACTGCGAAGAAGACGCCTTGAACGCCATCTACGGCGGCAAGATCAACCCAGGCGAAGTCGTCGTGATTCGCTACGAAGGCCCAAAGGGCGGCCCCGGCATGCGCGAAATGTTGAATCCCACCTCCGCCATCATGGGATCGGGCCTCGGCCACTGTGTCGCCCTCATCACGGACGGCCGCTTCTCCGGCGCCACCCGCGGCGCCGCGATCGGCCACGTCTCCCCTGAAGCCGCCGTGGGCGGCCCCATCGCCCTTGTGAAGGAAGGCGACATCATCGAAATTGACATTCCCGCCAACCGCATCAGCGTTGACGTGAGCGACGAAGAGATGGCTCGCCGCAAGGCCGAGTGGAAGCCGCGCGAACCGCGCATCACCACGGGCTACCTCGCCCGCTACGCCAAGCAGGTGAGCTCGGGCTGCACGGGCGCCGTGCTGCGCGCGATCTGATAGCTCGAGGAAGCCGCGCCAGCGGCTTCCTGCGAAAAGAGGGGTCAGAGACAAGTCACTCAACTTGTCTCTGACCCCTCTTTTTTCTTTGAGGAATCGACTTTCGTTATTCAGCTTAATTTACTATTTCCTCAAATAAACTTTATGCAAAATCGAATCATCAGAAATTTGCTTATAACCATTTCTATTTAAAAATTCGATCATATCCACATCCAAGTACGAAACTTCCTTTGTCTGAACCACCACTACAATTTTAGGAAGCTCCTTTCGCATGCTATCCCAATATTCGTTCTTATAATTTTCATCAATAGTTATTATAGGATGCTGATAAGAAAATCGTGTGGCATGCAGTCGATGAGTAAATAAATATACCGTATCAAAATTCCCATATACAGAAATCCTATCTACAGCCGTCGTATTCCGCTCTATCAAGCGACAAACCTCTCTCGTCTCTTGTTTTATCTGCCCCTTATCTAATCCACTAAGAAAAGACGCTACAGCATAAGCTCCACAAATGAACAGCACAGAAATAATTGCCATCAACGGTTTTACGTATCGATCACAAAATCTTGCAATGATCTCAAGACCATCATTCGAAGAAACCAATCGATCCACTGCCATAGCGACCGGATACACAGTAGCGGGAACAAGAACCATAGCATAGTGAGGAAACTTCCTAGCAGACATTGACAGCAAAATTAATGCAACCACCAGATACACAAAATAGATATTAAGTACTGAACTTTTAAACTTATTCTCTAGAATAAAATACACACAAGAACAAAAAGACAGAACTACCACAGGCATTAAAGCAAATGATGCTAGCACGTAGACTCTGCGAACCAT
>CAVACW010000042.1:0-20840 GCA_963587345.1 uncultured Oscillospiraceae bacterium
CCTTAAGTTCGCTCTTTAGGCTCCATGCGGAGTTGGGTTCAACAGAACACCAATCATCTGAGTGCTGCCCGCATCGAACTGAGGCAGTCCCTCCGATTACAAACGAGGGAAGCCTTCGACTTTAGTCGAGGGAGACTTCACTGAGGCTGTGGCATGATTGAGCGATGCGCTTTACGAACGGAAGCGACATGGAAAAATGCTAGACAATGATTCTAAACGGTTGCCGATTGCTTTCACGAAGTTCAGCAAGCTTCGTGAGGAGGGGAAGCTCTACGTCGACAAGACGGACATGGTGGCGCAAATCGCGAGTGGAGACGGCAAATATGCGTTTTTCCGCCCCCGCCGATTTGGGAAGTCGCTATTGGTGCGCACTTTTGAATCGCTTTTTCGCGACGGCTTAAAGGACTTTCAAGGACTTAAGCTCGAAAAGCTGTGGAAGGACAAGACTTACGATGTGGTGAGACTCGACTTTTCGAAAGTCCGGCGTTTTGTCAGCGCAGAGGATTATCAGGAGAAGTTTGACCGTTTTCTTTTCAAGGCTTTTCGCCGCGCGGGTTTTGTCTACGATCCGACGGATGTTCTGACGGTTTCCGAGCAGATCGATGACTGGCTGGAAAACCGGCCAGATTCGTCCCTCGTGGTCCTCGTGGATGAGTACGATGCGCCGCTCACGGACGCCTTGAATACGCCGGAGACATTTGATTACATACGTGGTCTTCTAGCGGATTTTTATTCGATTTTGAAGAGCAACGAAGGTTGCCTGCGTTTTTTCTTTCTCACGGGGATCTCGAAATTTCAGAACGCCAACATCTTTTCTGAGTTGAATGACGTGACGGATCTCTCGATGTGGCCGGAATATGGCACGTTGCTGGGATTCACGCGAGAGGAGATCGAGGTGGTCTTTTCTTCCTACCTTCAGGATGCAGCGGCGGCGCTTCACTGCACGACAGCAGAGGTGCTGGAGCAGCTGACGGCGAATTATGACGGCTACTGCTTTGAGCGAACGGCGACGAAGCATGTTTACTCCACGTGGTCGGTGCTCAAGTTCTTTGAGCATCCGGAGGCGGGCTTCTTCAACTACTGGTATCGCAGCGCGGGCGAACTGACCGTGGTGATGCGGTATCTGGAGAGTCATCAGCTGGCGTCTCCGGAACACTACGACGAGCCGCTCGCGGTGTCGTACACGACCTTGGATGAGCCCAAGAGTCTTGCCACCATGTCGGCGCCAGTGCTTCTCACGCAGACGGGATACCTCACGATTCGCTCCGTGACTTCGAATGACATTTTCTTCGTGGGCTACCCCAATGAAGAGGTGACGCAGTCCATGGCGGGGCTCTACGCGTCGATGTGCTTGAAGAATCCGGACGACAGCAAGGCGAAGATGGCCGGTCTTCCCGAGGTCATGGCCCAAGGCTCGGTTGAGAAGGTGGTGAGTCTCTTCAATACAATGTTTTCCTGCATCGATTACTTGAAGTCGCCGGTGGAGAGCGAGGCATCCTGCCGGTCGCATTTGCAGGTGCTACTCATTGGCGCGTGTCTGCTTCCGTCTGTGGAGGTGCACGGCGCTCACGGTAGAAGTGATCTGGAAGTGACGGTTGGCGGTTGCCACTGGGTTTTTGAATTCAAGTTTCTGAAAAAAGAGTCGGTCGATCCGGCTACTGAAGAAGCAGCGCTTCTTGAGGCGGCGGCAAACCAGATGAAAGAGAAAGGCTACCTCAACAAGGCGCTCGAAAAGGGACATGCGGTTGGTGTGGCGCTGGTTTTTTCGGAAGCCGAACGTCAGCTGACGGCATGGCAGGCGCTTTGAGGCGGAGTTCGGCGGTCGTGTCTGGCTGGCGATGACTGTCAGTCTTCGACTTTGAACGCCTTCATCCGCGTGCCGGCGAAGACGGCGGCGACGCGCTTTAGGGGCAAAATGCCGCGGATGTTCTCACCTTCGGCGTAGCGCTGGGTTTGCGCTTGGGCTTCGGCGAGTGCTTTGGCGACCGCTTCGTCGGAGGCGTCGGACTTGGTGAAGTATAGGAAACGACATTGATGTTTGTGCTTGACTGACCAACACAGGCTTGGTGTCCTGGAGTCTGTCTTACTCGAAGCACAAGTCACTTTGTCGTTCCGTATACGTGCCGCGGAACGTGGCGTCAAAAGCATCGGCGGCTATTTTGTCGTAGTACGCCTCAAGCGTGCTCGTGAAAAACGTCTTGCCGAAGCGGCGCGGACGCACGATGAAGGGGAAGCGCTCGCGGGTTTTTTCCAAAACTTCGATGTAGCGGGTCTTGTCCACAAAGGCGTAGCTGTCCGCTCTCAGCTCTTGAAAGGTGATGGCGGCAGGCGGAATGGACTTCAGTTCAGCAACGTCGGACATGGAGTGATCCTCTTTCTGGGAAAAAAGAGTCTAGCTTTCTGGTACCTTAATGATTTTTGTTAGAAAATCAATGATCAAGATTGGTTTTGGTGGTGGTTTTTCCAGATGGCGCTCGCCGTGTCCTTGAGTTCGTAGAGCTTCTTTAGGGCTTCGCGCGGCGTGAGGTCGTCCGCTTCAAGCGCCGCCAGCGCTTGCGCGAGCTGCGCGCTTTCTTCAAGCCGGGGATCCGCCGCAGCCGCGGGGTCTGGTGCGGGCTCTTCTGCGGGGGCGGGTGCATTGAAAAGATCGGGTTGTGCGGCGGCGGTGACGGAGCGCTGCTCCTCGAGTTGAGAGAGAAGGCGCTTTGCGCGCCGGATGACGCGTTCGGGAACGCCCGCAAGCTTGGCGACCGCGATGCCGTAGCTCTGGTTGGCCGGCCCCTCCTTCACGTCGTGCAGGAAGACGATGCCGCCCGCGTCGTTTTTGGCGGAGACATGCACGTTCACGACTTCGGGACAGGTGGCCTGAAGCTGCGTAAGTTCGAAGTAGTGCGTCGCAAAAAGGGTCCAGCTGCGGGCGGCGGAGGCGAGCTCCTCGGCAATCGAAGCCGCGAGGGAGAGTCCGTCAAACGTGGACGTGCCGCGGCCGATTTCATCCATCAGAACGAGGGATTCGCTTGTTGCCTGACGCAGGATGGACGCTGCCTCCGTCATCTCCACCATGAAGGTGGAGCGGCCGCGGGCGAGGTCGTCCGAGGCGCCGATGCGAGTGAGAATGCGGTCGATGGGGCCGATCTCCGCCGCGACGGCGGGGACGAAGCTGCCGACGTAGGCAAGGAGAACGATGAGCGCCACGGAGCGCATGTAAGTGGACTTGCCGCCCATGTTGGGGCCCGTGATGATAAGAAGGCGCCGCCCTGGCGCAAACCGGCAGTTGTTGGGGATGAAGTCCGTGATCATCTTCTCGACGACGGGGTGCCGCGCGCCTTGAATCGTGAGGCCGGGCTTGGTCGTCATCTTGGGGGGCACCCAGCGCATGTCAAAGGCGTGGCGCGCAAAGGACGTGAGCACGTCAAGCGCCGCGATGGCGCGGCCTGCGGCAAGGATCGTCTCCACCCAGCCCCCGAGAAAATCGACGAGCTCATCCCAGAGCCGCTTTTCAATTTGAGCGCACCGCTCTTTGGCGGAAAAAGCACGGTCTTCATACTCCTTCAATTCGGGCGTGATGAAGCGCTCATTGTTTTTGAGGGTCTGCCGTCGCTTGTAGTCCACGGGGACGTTCTCGGCCTGCCCCTTGGGGACTTCGATGTAAAAGCCGCTCACGCGGTTGTAGGCGACTCTGAGCGTCGCAATGCCGGTGCGCGCCTTTTCGCGCGCCTCCATTTCGATCAGAAGACCGCTCGTGTTGTCGCGCAGGTTTCGCAGGTCCGAGAGCTCCGCGTCGGCTTCCGAGCGGATGACGTCGCCTTCCCTTAAGAAGGTGGCGGGGTCGTCCAAGAGCGTGTCCGCGAGCTTTTGCTGCAGGTCGTCAGAAAGCTGGAGGGCGGCTGCGATGGGCGCGATGATCGGACTCTTTAATTGGGCGGCAAGCGCGCCCACGGCCTTTAGCTGCGGCAGAACGTCGCGAAGCGCCGCCGCTTCCTTGGGGCGGATGCTCTTTAATGCAATGCGGCCCGCGGTGCGCTCAATGTCGGGGACGGCGTCAAGGAGCTTTTCCAAGGGCTTTGTGAGGTCGGGGTTGAGAAGAAACTCTTCTACTGCCGCATGCCGGCTTTGCGCCACGCGCGGATCGCGCCTGGGGGAGGTGAGCCAGCGCTTCATCAGGCGGCTTCCCATGCTCGTAAGACAGGTGTCCATCGTCGAAAAGAGCGTGGGGCCGCCTTCGGGGCGCAGGCTTTCAGTGATTTCGAGGTTGCGGCGGCTGGCGGCGTCTAAGCCCAGAAATTCCGACTCGTCTTCAATCACCAGCGGCGCAATGTAGGGCGGGTTGTCGCACTGCGTGTTGTCCACGTAGCTTAAAAGTGCGTTCACGGCGGAAAGAAGCGGCGGCTTTTCCTCAATGCCCCAGGCTTCCAGGTTGTTGAGCGCAAACTTCTTTTTCAAAAGCTCCCGGCCTCGCGCGGCGTCAAAGTACCACGTTGGCATGGCGTGCACGGAGACGGAGGGCGCGATGGTCTTCAGGGCCTCAGTCAGCGCATCGGCCGCCAGAATTTCCGAAGGCGTGATGCGGGCAAGCTCCGCCGCAAGAGTCGCTTCGGTTGCCATCGTGGCGCGAAAGGAGCCGTTCGTGAGCGTGAGCCAGACGAGGGCGTAGCTTCCCTTGGCGCCTTTTGCGGCCGAGACGGCAAGGAGCACCGAGTCGCTTTTTTCAGAAAGAAGGGCGTTGTCCGTGAGCGTTCCGGGCGTCACGATGCGCGTGATGCGGCGCTCCATGGTGCCTTTCGTTTCTGCCGGATCGCCGATCTGCTCGCAGATCGCTACCGACACCCCGAGCCGCACGAGGCGTGCGAGGTACTGTTCCAGCGTGGAGGCGGGGACGCCTGCCATCGGCACGGCCTTGTCCTTGCTGCGGGAGGTGAGCGTGAGCCCCAGCAGCTTGTTGATCTTCACCGCGTCGTCATAGAACGTTTCGTAGAAGTCGCCGATGCGGTAAAGGAGCATCACGCCCGGGTGCTGGTCTCGGAGCGTGAGGTAGTGGCGCATCGCCGGCGTTTCGTTGCGGTAGCGTTCGTCGTCGGGCTTCGGGGGCGTCGTGTCGGCGGCTTCGGTCATGGCGTTGTGGTGAAGAAAAAAATGAAGCAGACAAGAAAGGAGCGCGGCCCCTTTGGTTGTCTGCTTGAAATAAGAGACGACGCGAAAAAATAGCCGCGCCGTCCCGACGAATTACTTGAGGTCGCCCACCTTGGCGATAAGGGGCGCGAAGATCTTCGGCGTCCCCACGCAGATGTCGCCTGCGAGGTAGTCTTCGCCGCCCTTCAAGTCGGTGACGAGGCCGCCCGCTTCGAGAACGATCAAGGCGCCTGCGGCAAGATCCCAGGGCTTCAGGTTCGATTCCCAGAAGGCGTCCATGCGGCCGCAGGCGACCCAGGAGAGGTCAAGCGCTGCGGAGCCTGCGCGGCGCAGGCCCGCCGCGGCGCGTGCCACGCGCTCAAACTTCGGCATGAAGGACTGGTAGTCGTCCGTCTTGCGGAAGGGAAAGCCCGTGCCGATCAGGGCCTTTGCAAAGTCAGAGCGCCCGGAAACACGGATGCGGGTGTCGTTCAAGAAGGCGCCCTTGCCTTTTTCCGCGTAGAAGAGCTCGTTGCGGGACGGGTCGTACACGACGCCCACGGCGAGCTTGCCGCGGTAGGTCATGCCGATGCTCACAGCGTACTGCGGAAAGCCGTGCAGGAAGTTCGTCGTGCCGTCCAAGGGGTCGATGTACCAGACGCATTCGGCGTCCGTGTGCTCGGCGACGCTGTTTTCTTCGGCAACGATGCCGTCGCGGGGGAAGGCGTCCTTCAAAATGCCGCAGATCGTTTCCTGACATTCGGTGTCAACGCGGCTGAAGAAGTCAAATTGAGCCTTCTCGTGGACTTCGATCGAATCGATGTTGCCGCTTTCGCGGCTGATGATTTTGCCTGCTTTGAGGGCGGCGCGGATCGCCGTCTGAAGCTGCGCAGATTTGGCCATGGTGCTGGAGAATCCCGGAAAAGAAACGAAGCGTGCGGGCCCCCAAGGCGTCCGACGCTTGCAAAAAATGAATCGAATCGTTGAATTTTAACGGGGAGGCCCCCGATTGTGGGGAGTTTTCAGGCTTTTTTCTTGGGACGGACGGCAAAAGCTGCGTTTCGCGCAGCGCCTCTCGCTAGAATCCGTGCCGCTTTTTCTTCTTTTTGAAAGGATTTTTCCGTGGATCGAATTCCGCAGGCCGCCCGCCGCGTGCGCTTCGTGCTGGTGGACCCGAGCCATCCGGGCAACATTGGATCGGCGGCGCGCGCCATCAAGACGATGGGGTTCTATGACCTTCGCGTCGTCAATCCCCGCATCGCGGACTACAAGGAGGACATGGAGGCCGTGGCGCTTGCAACGAGCTCCGTGGATGTTCTGAACGCCGCCCGAACTCACATGACGCTCGAAGACGCCTTGGAAGGCGTGACGCTGGCGTGCGCTCTGTCGGGCTACAGCCGCGAATTCGGCCCTCCCATTGAAAATGTGCACGAGAGCGTGGAGCGCGCGGCGCTGCGGCTGGAGGACAGCGACGGGGGCGACATCGCTTTCGTGTTCGGCACGGAGCGAAGCGGCCTCACAAACGAGCAGATGGCCTTGTGCCAGTTCTGCTCGGCGATTGCCGCCAACCCGGAGAGCCCGAGCCTCAACCTCGCGCAGGCCGTGCAGATCACGGCCTACGAGATGCACACGGCGCTTTTGGCGGACACCCACCACGAAGGGGAGCTCTACGCGTGGCAGAGCCGCTTTGAAGCGGACCGCGCGGCGCCGGTTCCGGCGATTGAGGGGTTCTACCGGCATTGGGAGGAGGCGATGACGGCGTGCGGTGCGCTGGACCCCGAGGAGCCCAAGAACCTCATGGGCATGACGCGGCGTCTCTTCTCACGCGCCGGACTGACGCAGCGTGAGGTGGACCTCCTAAGAGGCATCTGCGCGGCGGTCATTCGCTCCAAAAAAGAGCGCATCGGCACCAAAAAGCCCGCGGCAAGCCGCTAAAATGAACAAATTGATGCCGAAATCCCTGCGGCAAAAGGAACACGCGCATGTTTGAACGCATTCAGGAAGATCTGAAAACCATTCTGGAACGAGATCCTGCGGCGCAGAGCAAGCTTGAGATTGCTCTTGCGTATCCGGGCTTTCACGCCCTCGTGATGCACCGCTGGGCCTACTGGTGCCATCTGCAGGGTTGGAACGTCTTTGCACGCGTCGTGAGCCATGCGGCGCGCTTTTTGACGGGCATTGAGATCCATCCGGCGGCGAAGATTGGCCGCCGCGTCTTCATTGACCATGGCATGGGCGTCGTGATTGGTGAAACCGCCGAGGTGGGCGACGACTGCACGATTTATCACGGCGTGACGCTTGGGGGTACGAGCCTCGGGCGCGGCACGAAGCGCCACCCCACGATTGGCAAGAACGTCGTGATCGGCGCAGGCGCTCAGATTCTGGGGGGCTTCACGGTGGGGGACAACGCTCGCATCGGCTCCAACGCCGTCGTGGTGCGCCCCGTGCCCGCGAACGAAACCGTGGTGGGCGTTCCGGGCCGCACGGTCTTGGAAAACAAGGCGGAGAAGGCTGCGCATCAGGCCTTTGCCGCCTATGCCGTGATGGCGGGCGAGAAGGATCCGTATGCCGAAGAGATTTCGCGCCTGAAGGCCGTGGTGACGGAGCAGACGAAGCTCATCCAGACGATGGCCTCGCAGTTGGGCGTGAAGGCTGAGCCCGCGAAGCTTGCGTTCACCGCAAAGCCCGCGCCCGAGAAGAAGGCGGCGCGAAAGCCCGCGGCGAAGAAGCCTGCGAAGGCGGCGGAAGAAAAGCCCGCGGAAGCCAAGACCGAGGCGCCTTCCGAAAAGAAGGTCGCCAAGCCTCGCCGCAAGGCTGCAAGGAAGCCCGTCGCCAAGACGGCGCCCGCCAAAGCGGCGTAAAGCTTTCGTCCCTCGGTTCGTCCGGGGGATTTTTTTGAGATCAGCCCCAGCTCGTGTCCGTGAGAAAGCGGCGGATGTTCCAGTGCCGGATGCCGTCGCGGCTGAAGTCGAATTCGTCGCAGGTGACGACGTGTTTTGGCCAGTTGTCCGGAATCTGGCGCAGCACGCTGAATTCGCGCTCGATGACGTCAGGCGTGGCCAGCAGGTAGGCGACCTGAACGTAGAGCTTCTCCTCGCCGCGTCGAGCGACAAAGTCCACTTCCTTGGCGCCAACGCGTCCCACGGTAAGTGAAAAGCCGCGGCGAAGCAGCTCGAGACAAATCATGTTCTCCAGAACCTGTCCGATGTCGGCGGCGCTTTCGCCGGCGAAGGCCGCTTCGCGCAGCCCGTGATCCGCCAGGTAGAGCTTTTCGTTTACCGTCAGCACGCGCTTGCCGGAAAGATCCTCGCGCGGAACGGCGTGAAAGAGAAAGGCGTTCTGGCAGGCCTTTACGTAGTTCAGAATGGTTTCGCGGCCGAAGCTGCGGTCCTCTTCGGTTTTGAGAAAACGATTCACGTTCGTCGCGCTGAAAATCTGTCCGATGTTGTCCGACAGGTAATGAATGACTCGCTCGAGAAGGTCGGCATTGCGAATGCCGTTGCGCTCAATGATGTCCTTGAGAACGACGGAGGCGTAGAGATCGCGGAGGTACTGACGTGCGGTGGATTGTTCCCGCAGCAGGCTTGCGACGGGCATGCCGCCGATGGCAAGATAGGCGTCGAAGGCTTCCCGCGAGGCGGTTGAAAGTCCGATCTCCTTGCGGAAATCGCAGAATTCAGCAAACGAAAATGGAAACACTTCGAAGGCAACGTAGCGACCGGACAAGTAGGTGGCGAGCTCGCCCGAAAGAAGGCGGGCGTTTGACCCCGTGAGGTATATGTCGCAGTTGAAGTCAACTCGGCAGGAGTTGACGCAGCGCTGCCAGTCGGACACTTCTTGAATTTCATCGAAGAAGAGGTAGATCCTGTCCTTGCGGTCGCCGATTCGTCGCTTGAGTTCGTCATAGAGCGCCGGCGCGGTGCAAAGCGGTCGATGGGAGAGGGACTCGAAATTGAAGGTCAAAATGGCGTCCGGCTGGATGCCGCGGGTGAGCAGTTCGTTCTGAATGAGCTCCAGAAGAACGGACTTGCCGCAGCGACGAAGGCCGGTGATCACCTTGATCAACTCTTGGTCGATGAACGGGCGGATGCGGCGCAGGTAGCTTTCACGTGGAATCATGGCGATGGGATAAAGTGTCATTGACAAAAGACACTTTATCCTATTGGACTGTAAATTGTCCTCCATGAGTGACAGATTTTCTTGTTTGGACAAAAAGTGTCACTCGTAGGAGACACTTCAATCACTAGAAGCGAGAACTGTCATTCATGATTGACAGCGTCGATGCCGTGACGACAAAACGAAAGAGCCGCCCCGACGTGTCACCGGAACGGCTCAAAACTGGCGTCAGAGGCCCGCTCAGAACGAGCTGTGGTCGTACACGGTCTTGAGCTGCGTGAATTCCTTGATGCCTTCAATGCCGCCTTCGCGGCCGATGCCGCTTTGCTTGTAGCCGCCAAAGGGGGCGGTCACGTCGCGCGGCGCGTCGTTCACGTAGACGTTGCCGGCCTTGATGCGGCGGGCGACGGCGAGGGCCTCGGCCTTGGGCCCGAACACCGCGGCGTTGAGGCCGTAGATGGTGTCGTTGGCGATCGCCACGGCTTCGTCCACTGTTTTGTAGGTGAGGATGACGAGCACCGGTCCGAAGATTTCCTCGCGGGCGATGCGCATGTCGTTTGTCACCTTTGTGAAGATCGTGGGCTGGATGTAGTAGCCGTGAGAGGCGTCCTTCGCTTCGCCGCCCGTGAGAAGCTCCGCGCCCTCTTCAATCCCCAGACGGATGTACTCGTTGATCTTTTCAAACTGCGCCTTGCTCGCGACGGGGCCGAGCTTGGTCGCCGGATCCTTCGGATCGCCCACGGTCAGTTCGCCGATGTGCGCGAGAAGGAGCGCCTTCACCTTTTCGAGGTCTTCTTCAGGGACGATGAGGCGGGAGAGCGCCGTGCAGGTCTGGCCGCTGTTTAAGAAGATCGAGCTGAAGAGCTTCGGAATCGCGGGGGCGTAATCCTCGCTTTTGAGCCAGATGTAGGGGGACTTGCCGCCCAGCTCCAGACTGATGCGCTTTACGGAGGCGAGAGCCGCCTGCGAAAGCTTCACGCCCACGGACGTGGAGCCCGTGAAGCTCACCATGTCCACCTTGGGATGCGTGCCCAGAATGTCGCCCAGCTTGGAGCCCCGGCCCTGAATGAGGTTCACGGTTCCGGCGGGGAACCCCGCCTCTTCAAAGGACTTCACCATCAAGACGGCGGTGAGCGGCGTGTGCTGGCTGGGCTTCAAGACGACGGTGTTCCCGGCAAGAAGCGCGGGCACCACCTTCTGCACGATCTGCCCCAGGGGGTAGTTCCACGGCGTGATGCAGGCGACGACCCCGACGGGTTCGCGCCAGACCGTGCTTTTTTCAAAGAGCTCAGACTCGGCGAGCTTCTCGGCCGCCGCGATGTAGGAGGCGACGCGCGTGTACTGGTACTCGCAGTGGGAGACCTTCCCAAAGGAAACCGGGGCGCCGAGCTCTTCGGCTTCGAGACGAATGATGTCGTCGTGCTTAGCCTTGAAGTGCTCAAGGAACGTCTTCATGAGGGCGATGCGTGTGGCGGCGGGCGTCGCCTGCCACGCTTCCTGCGCGGCGGCAGCGGCTTCCACGGCTCGGCCGGCGTCGGCGTCGCCGCTGTCGGGCACCTTTTCAAAGGCTTCGAGCGTTGCGGGGTTCACCACGTCGAGGTAGCGACCGGAGGAGGGATCTTCCCAGCGGCCGTTGATGAAGTTCTGCGCAAAGGGATAGGACATTTTTTCTTCGTGCTGCCTTCGGCCGGAGGGACGTCCGGCCGGTTTTGCCAATGAGACTCGCTAGCTTACGCCCGCAGGCATCTTCCGCGGGCGTAAAAATCGTGACAATTCGATTACAAGTGCTTCGCGACGACGCCCGCGAGCGCCTGGATGCCTTCACGGATCTTTTCAACGGGAACCGTGACAAAGGAAAGGCGCAGCTTGTTTTTCTGCGGGGCATTGCCGTAGAAGACGGATCCCGGCACGAAGGCGACGTTGGCGGCCACGGCTTCCTTCATGAGTTCGTCCGTGTCAAAGCTTTCGTGGAGCGTCACCCAGATGAACATGCCGCCCGCGGGCTTCGTCCACGAGATGCCGGCGTTTTTCGGCATGAATTCCGTCAGCGCCTCGAGCATCGCTTCGGCCTGGCGCTTGTAGATCTGCCGCACGGCGGGGAGGTGGCGGTCGAGGAGACCGTCGTCCAAGACTTCGGCGGCGATGAGTTGCGTGAGGGGGGACGTGTGGACGTCGCAGGCCTGCTTGAACTGCGAGAGAACATCGATCACGTCCTTCGGAGCGCAAACGTAGCCCAGGCGAAGGCCCGGCGCCAAGACTTTGGAGAAGGTGCCAAGGCGCAGCGTCCGCTCGGGTGCAAAGGCGCGCAGCGACACGGGCGGCTCTTCGTGGTACCAGAGCTCGCCGTAGGGATCGTCTTCAATGAGCCAGAGGTCAAGCTCGCGGGCTTTTTCCGCCAAGGCCTTGCGGCGCGCAAGCGACATCGTAAGGCCCGAGGGATTCGCAAACGTGGGCATCACGTACGCAAAGCGCGCACCGCGGCATTCTTTGCCCATGGCGGCGGGGTTGAGGCCCTCTTCATCCGTGGGCAGCGACTGGTATTTGGGGTGCGCGAGGTCAAAGGACTGGAGCGCGCCCATGTAGGTCGGCGCTTCGACGAGCACGGTGCTGCCTTCATCCACAAAGGCTTGCGCCGCGAAGTAGATCGCCTGCTGCGAGCCCGAGACGATCATCACTTCGTCGGGCGTTGTGGGAACGCCGCGGCGGGTTTCGTGCTGGGCGATGAAGGACTTCAGCTCCCTTTCCCCCGTGGCGACGGAATACTGCAGGGCGCGCGAGGACTTTTCTTCAAAGACCTTCGCCGCGGCGTCCGCGAGCGCTTTCACCGGAAAGCCTTCAGGCGTGGGAAGGCCGCCCGCAAAAGAGATCACTTCGGGTCGGGCGGCGAGCGAAAGAAGCTCGCCGATGATGGAAGTCTTCACGGAGCGCGCCGTGCGGCTTAATGTAGGAGTAGACATGTCAAGTTGCCTTTCTTAAGGATCAGGCCGCGCGTACAGTTTTGACGACGTGGTCAAAGTTGGCTTCGGTTTCCTTGTCGGGCTCGGGCGAGAGAAGGCTCCCGATCACGATGGCCGCGAGGCCGAACACAAAGCCGGGAATGATTTCGTAGAGGCCGAACCAGGCGCCGGTGTGCCAGACGATGACGGTGACAGCGCCCGTCACCATGCCGGCAAGCGCCCCGTTGCGGGTCATGCGCTTCCACCAGAGACTCATCAGGATGACGGGGCCGAACGCCGCGCCAAAGCCCGCCCAGGCGTAGCTCACGAGGGAAAGAACGAGGCTCGTGGGATCCATGGCGATCCAGATTGCCAGGAGCGCCACCGCAAGCACCATGCAGCGGCCGAACCAGATCAATTCCCGGTTTCCAGCCTTGGGGCGCAGAAAGGCGCGATAGAAGTCTTCGGTGAGCGTGGACGAGCAGACGAGAAGCTGGCAGGAAAGGGTGGACATCACCGCGGCGAGAATCGCCGACATCAGGATGCCGCCGATCCACGGGTTGAAGAGAATCTGCGACAGGACGATGAAGATGCGTTCGTGGTTTTCCTGAACGAGCGCGGCCTGATCGGCGTGCTGCGCGAAGTAGGCCGCACCAAAGAACCCGACGCACACGGCGCCTCCGAGGCAAAAGACCATCCACAGTAGCGACACGCGGCAGGCGTTGGGGATCACCTTGATGGACTTTGTCGCCATGAAGCGCACGAGGATGTGGGGCTGCCCGAAGTAGCCGAGGCCCCAGGCGAGAAGGCTCGCCACGCCCACGACGGTCTGGTTCGTCATCATGTGGAGCATGTTGGGGTTGATGCCTTCGACGGTACGGAGGGTGGCGTCTAGGCCTCCCAAGTCCGTCATCACCACAAAGGGCGTCACTACGAGCGCGATGCACATGAGCGTTGCTTGAATGGCGTCCGTCCAGCTTACGGCAAGGAAACCGCCGATGAAGACGTAAAGAATGGTGGCTGCGGCGCCCGCCCAGACGGCGGCGGAGTAGGGCATCGAGAAGGTGTTTTCAAAGAGGCGGGCCCCGGCGACGATGCCGCTTGCGCAGTAGATCGTGAAAAAGACGAGGATCACGGCGGCGGCCGCGATGCGAAGGATGCGGCTCGTGTCCTTGAAGCGATGCGTGAAAAAGTCAGGGAGCGTGAGCGCGTTGTGCTCGATCTCGGTGTAGACGCGAAGGCGCGCGGCAACGAGCTTCCAGTTGAAGAATGTGCCGATGATGAGCCCGATCGCGAGCCAGCTTTCGCTCACGCCAAAAAGAAAGACGGCGCCCGGGAGCCCCATGAGGAGCCATCCAGACATGTCGCTTGCGCCCACGGACAAGGCGGTCACAAGCCCCCCGAGGCTGCGGCCTCCGAGAATGTAGTCATTGAAGCTGCGAGTGTAGTGCCAGGCAAAGAAGCCCAGCATCAGCATCAGCGCCATGTAGCCGATGAAGGTGACGGCGGTGGGATTGAACGTCATGAGAAAGAGGCCTTGAATTGCTGGCTAGCGTGAAAAAGTGACTTAATTCTAAAGAAAGAAAAATGGGGGATTTTGCCTAGGTTTCGGGCTTGAGACTGCCTTCGGTGAAGCGCGCTTCGCCGGACGGCGTCGCAAGACGCAGTTCGCCCGCAGGGCCCACGCCCAAGAGGCGTCCTGTTGCGGGCGCCTTGCCGGGGATCGTGAGCACGACGCGCTCGCCGCGCCAGAGGAGCCGTTCGTCAATTACGCCGGGCCAGCTTTTCAGAAACCGCTCAGTATCCAAGGCGGCAAAGCGTTCGGCGAGCTGCTTCCAGAGAGCGCAGGCGCTGGGGACGGTGTTGGAGACTTCTCCCAGCGCTCCCGCCGGAAGCGCCGCGCCTTCTCTGAGATCGCCTTCAGGGGGAAGCGCGGTGAGATTGAGGCCGATGCCGGCGGTGAGAAGCTCGCCTTTCTTCTCCAGAAGGAGCCCCGCGCACTTCGCCCAGCCTTTGGTCGGGACGTTGAGCACGATGTCGTTGGGCCATTTGATCTTCACCTCAAAGCCCGCGGCTTCTAGCGCTTCCACAATGACGGCGCTCACCGCCATGGGGCCGCGAAAGTCAATAAAAGGCGCCGTCAAGGGAAGTCGCAGCCCGGCGTAGAGGTTTCCCTTGGGACTTGTCCAGCGGTGTCCGTGCTGGCCGCGCCCTTCGGTCTGCGTCGCGGCGAGTACGGACGCAAAGATGGGAAAGCGGCCGGCGGCAAAGAGGCGGCGAGCTTCGTTCAGGACGGTGTCGCAGCTTTCCAGCTGAAAAAGGAGCGGTTGATCGGACATGACGAAAGAATCGGGCAGAAACGAGGGAAAAGCCGGCAGTTTAGCCGCGAAGATGGCGGGCGGATAGTGCGTAGAATGGACGGCATCCAAATTTGGCATGGGAGATAGCCAATGATGCTTGAGCATTTAGAAAGCGTGGACGTCAACAAGGCGTACCGGCTTTTCAATCTGGGCGCAACGCCCTTGGTCGCCGCCGAATACCATGGCGACTTCGACATCATGCCCGCTACGTGGTGCTGTCCTCTGGATCTCACGCCCACGAAAGTGACGGCGGTGATCGACCACACGCACTACACGCGGCGCCTTATTGAGGCGAGCGGGCGCTTTGCGCTCATGATCCCGACGGCGGCGATTGTGGAGCAGGTGATGAAGTTGGGGTGGGTGAGCAAGAACGACGAGCCGGACAAAGTGGAAAAGAGCGGCGCCGAGCTCTTTTACGTGGGCGGGCGCGATCTGCCCTTTGTGAAAGGGTGCGCCGCGTGGGCGGTCTTTGACGTGATCCCCGAGGCGCACAACGAGAAGACCTACGATCTTTTTATCGGGCAGTGCGTGGAAGCGTGGGCCGACGATCGGCTCTTCAAGGACGGGCACTGGCTTTTGGAAAACGCGCCCAAGGAATGCCGGCCGCTGCACTATGTGGCGGGCGGCCACTGGCACGTTACGGGCGAAGCGCTCACGCTACCGCAGTACGGCGATTGAGCCAGCTGTCTCTGACAACGCCCTAAAAACAAGAGCCCGCCGGACATTCCGAGCGGGCTCTTTGTGATTCTTGCGGAATCAGTCGCGTGGCTTTAGTAGAGGCCGATCACCTTCCACCAGGCCATGCCGACCGTGAGCCAGATCGCGGCGTTCATGGTGCAGATCACCGCACCGTTGCGCCACCATTCGCCCTGGCTCACGTAGCCCGCGCCGTAGTAGACCGGGCCGCAGCCGTTGCCGTAGTGCGTGAGCGAAATGGGGCAGTTCGCAAAGAAGCCGAACGTCAAGGCCGCCATCAGAGCCGGCGTGCCGCAGGCCGCCGCCACCGCGACGAACGCGGCGTACATCGCGGAGATGCGAGCTGTCACCGACGCAAAGCAGTAGTGCGAGTAGGTGTAGAAGAGGATGACGATCAGGAAGGCGGTGATCCAGTCAAAGCCGGCGCCGCCGATGATGGTCGCCACGTCCTTGGCGAGCCAGGTGATGAAGCCCGACTTGCCCAAAGCCGTTGCCAAGCTCATCAAGCCGCCCATCCAGAACATCGCGTCCCAGGCGCCCTTTTCACCCAGAATGTCCTGCCAGGACAAAACCTTGGTGATGAGCATGATGGCGATGGCGAGCATCGCAATCGGGGTGGCGCCGAGCTTGGTCCAGCTGCCTGTCGCCCAGAGGATGAGGCACATCACGAACACGAAGGCAAGCACCTTCTCATCGCGGCTCATCGGGCCCATGGCGGCGAGTTCCTTCTCGGCGAGCTCCTTGGCGTTGGGGATGGCCTTGATTTCCGGGGGCGACAGAAGGCTCACGACCCAGGGGACGAGCGCGAGGGACACGAGCCCCGGCACGATGGCTGCGGCCGCCCAGTTCGTCCACGTGATCTCAACGCCCACGGCGCTTGCCGCAAGGCCCACGCACAAGGGGTTCCCGGCCATGGAGGTGAGGAACATCATGCAGGTCGTGGCGTCCGTGTGGTAGCCCACCTGCATGAGGTAGGCGCCGATCTTGCGAGACGAGGGGCCGGGTTCGCTGCCGAAGGCGCCCGAGAGGGAGCGCACGATCGGGTAGAACACGCCGCCCCCGCGGGCCGTCGCTGACGGCATGGCGGGTGACACGATCAGTTCAGAAAGGGCGATCGAGTAGCCGAGCGACAGGGACGAGCGGCCGATCGCCTTGATGATCAAGTAGGCGATGCGCCGTCCGAAGCCCGTCTTGATGAAGGCGCGCGAGAGGAAGAAGGCGCAGACGATGAGCCAGATGGTGCCGTTGCCAAAGCCCATGAGGACTTGGCCGGTCTTGAGAAGACCGGTGAAGCAGCAGAACGTGAGGGCGATGAAGGCGACGGCGCCGATGGGCATGGGCTGCAGAATGAAGCCCAGAACCGTTGCCACGAAGACGGCAAAGAGATGCCATGCAGCGGGGGTCAGACCGTCCGGCGCGGGGCACAGCCAGATGGCGGCGCCCACGACCAGCACGATGAGCCAGCTTCGTAAGGATTTGTTCATGATGAACGCTCCCTTGGGTTGAATAATGGTTTTTATTGGTGCGGTTTCAGGGAAAACCCTTTGCCGCTGGGTGAGGAGTTTAGATTTCTGAAACGAAATGTTTCGGGAGAAATGAACTTGTCTCGCTCTCTCCTTGCGAATAGTCTAGTTGTATGAGAGGAACTAGCTATAAAGAACTAGGTAGGCTATTGATGCAAGGCAATGGGCTTTACGGAATCTATTCGAAAATCGAATAGAAGCCAGAGTTTGCAGGCTATGGCGGGGCGTCGATGCAGAAGGAATCAAGCGCGCGGCGTCCGACAAAACAGACGCCGCAGGAATGGGATTATTTTTCGACGGGATGAAGCGCGGGAGTCGGGACGAAGTCTTCTTTTTCGGCGTCCCAGAGGTCAAGTGAATGGTTTTCGAGATCGTAGTAGACGGCGTGCAGCGCGAGCAGTCCCGCTTCGGTGCGCTCTCGGATCCAATCGTAGGATAGAAGGTTGTCGATTGAAAGCAGCACGGCGCCTTCTTCCGCAAGGCGATGCCGCTCGTGCTCGCTTTCGGCGTGCTCAAGGCTTGCTGCGGCGGGCGCGGCCTGCTTTACCCAATCGGCGATGTAGTCTTCGTGCGCCACGGCTTCCGGGTGCAGCAGTCCGTGGATGCCGCCGCAGTTGGAGTGGCCCATCACGACCACGTGCCGCACTTCGAGGTGCTTCACGCCGTACTCCACCGCCGCCATGACGGCGTCAGGCTGCCCCACGGGCGCCGCGTGCGGAACAATCGCCGCGACGTTTCTTACGACGAAGAGGTCCCCTGGCCGGCAGCCGAGGATGATGCCGGGATCCACGCGCGAGTCGCAGCAGGCGATGACGAGCGTGTGGGGATTCTGGCTTTTGGCGAGCGACGCGAAGAATCGAGCGTCTTCGGCAAGCATTTCGCGGCGGAAATTGTGAAAGCCGGCAAGGAGCTGATGAAGATTTTCCATGGTGTCCAAGAAGTCATCTCTGGGTCAAAGGGGCGGGATTTTAGCCCCGTTGCGGCGGGTGCTGATATTGCAGGCGGAAAATGGTATTAGTACGATGGATGGTGGTCGTATGCACCTATGGACACAATATCTAGTATGTTTAGGGAGGTGACAGGTTGACGGGGCTGTGTTAGCATGCGCCCCGATTTTTTTTAGAACACCTGCCCGCTTGATGCGGGTTCTTTCATCTCGGAGCGCCGCATGATTTCATCAGACATCGTCGTCATCAAGAAGGATGGTTCGGAAGAATCGTTCATCCCTCAGAAAATTGAAGTGGCGGTGAACAAGGCGGCGATGCGCTGCGACAAGATGCTGAGCCAGCGCAACGTCGAGGCGATCATTCGCACGGTGCTCGCCAAGCTCGCCACAAAGCCCTCCGTCTCTGTGATCGACCTGCACGACATCGTGATCGAGTCTCTGGCCGCCAACGACTTCCACGACATCGCCGCGTCCTACGCGGAATACCGCTACTACAAGACGCAGTACGCGAAGACCTTTGAGAAGCTTCGCGAGGACGCTGACGACGTTCTGCGTCTGGGGGACCGCGAGAACGCGAACTTTGACAGCTCGCTTGTGTCGACAAAGGGGTCGCTTATCAAGGGCTACCTCACGAAGAACCTCTACAAGCAGTTCTATTTGTCCGCCAAGGAGCGCGAGTACATCGACCGCGGCGACATCTATATCCACGACATGCGCGACATGATTCTGGGCTGCATCAACTGCTGTCTCTTTGACATGGGGAGCGTGCTAAAGGGCGGCTTTGAGATGTCAAACGTCCAGTACACGGAACCGAAGACCGTTCTCTCGGCCCTGCAGGTCGTGGGCGACATCACGCTCGTGGCGACGGCGCAGCAGTTCGGCGGCTTCACGATTGCAGAAATCGACAAGGTGCTTCTGCCGTATGTGAAAAAGAGCCTTGCCGCCGCGCATGAGAAGTACCTGGAGCTGGGGCTCTCGGAAGAAAGAAGCGCCGAGCAGGCGGAAAAGGACGTCGTTCGCGAATTGGAGCAGGGGTTCCAGTCCTTGGAATTGAAGCTCAACACGGTGCCGTGCTCTCGCGGCGACTTTGCCTTCACGACGCTTACCTTCGGCCAGTGGGGCGCCGACTGGTCTGCTGAAGACCGCAAGTGGATGCGCATCATCAATCAGACGATTCTCGCGACGCGCCGCAACGGCCACGGGCCGAGTCATCATCCGGTGGTGTTCCCGAAGCTTGTCTATCTCTATGACGCCGCGCAGATCAAGGCCGATCCCGAAAGCGCCGCGCTCTTTGACTCCGCGGTGAAGACGTCCGCCGAGTGCATGTACCCAGACTACCTGTCCCTGTCGTCGCAGTTCGGCTCCGTGAGCAAGCTCTATCAGGAGACGGGCGTCATCACGTCGCCCATGGGGTGCCGCGCCTACCTCACGCCTTGGGCGAACGAGGAGGGAAAGTACATCACGATCGGTCGCTGCAACATCGGTGCGGTGTCTTTGAACGTGCCGCTCATTCTGAGCATCGTGCAGCATCAGGATCCGGAGAACTGGCGCGAAACGTTCTGGCCGGAACTGGACAAGCGTCTTGACGTCATTCACAACTTCTTGAAGCGCCGCTACGACGTCGTGCGCCATCAGAAGTGCTCGAGCAACCCCTTGGCTTTCACGCAAGGGGGCTTTTACGAAGGCACGAAGGCTCCCGACGACGAAGTGGGCGATCTCGTGCGCTACATGACGGCTTCCTTCGGCATCACGGCCTTGGATGAGGCGACGTTCCTCTGGTCTGGGAAGCGCTTGGTGGAAGATCGCACCTTCTCCGAAGCGGTGTTAAAGCACTTGAAGGAAAAGATCAACGAATACAAGCACGAGGACGGCTACCTCTACGCTATTTACGGCACGCCCGCGGAGTCCCTCTGCGCCACGCAGGCCAAGCAGTACGACGAGTGGTGTGGAAAGATCGGCGTGAAGAACGTTTTCAAGAATTCCGCTCACTACAGCCCTGACTACTTCACGAATTCCTTTCACGTGAACGTCACCGAGAACATCACGCCCTTTGAAAAGCAGGACGCGGAGTTTGCGGACTTCCACCTCTGCGAGGGTGGGCACATCCAGTACGTGCGTCTGGACTCCCCCAAGAACGAGGAAGCCTTGGCTGCCGTTGTTCACCGCGGCATGGAGATGGGTTTTTATCAGGGCGTCAATTTTGACAGCGCCTACTGCAACGAGTGCGGCCGTCACAGCACGAATGTGTTGAACAAGTGCCCCTTCTGCGGCAGTACCAATATTTCCGTCATCTCCCGCGTCTGCGGCTACCTGGGCTACAGCAACGTGAACGGCCACACTCGAATGAATGACGGCAAGATGGCGGAGATCCGCAACCGTGTGAGCATGTAAGGCGCCGAAGTGAACTACATCGGGTTTTCAAAGTACGACACCGCAAACGGCCCCGGCGTTCGGGTGTCGCTCTTTGTGTCGGGGTGCACCCTGCACTGCAAGGGGTGCTTCAATCGGGAGAGCTGGGACTTTGCCTCGGGAAAGCCCTTTACGGCGGACACTGAAGCGATGATCCTCAAGGCGCTTGAAAATCCGTATGTCGCCGGCTTCTCGCTGCTGGGGGGCGACCCCTTTGAGCCCGAGCATGAGGCGGCGCTTCTCTCGCTGTTGCAAAAGATCAAGGCTCAGTTTCCGCAGAAGACCGTCTGGGCGTGGACCGGGCGCGTGTTTGACAAGGTGAAGGCGTCGCCGCTCCTCTCTTATATAGATGTGCTCGTGGACGGGCCGTTTGTGGAAAAGAAAAAAGTGACGGAGCAGGGGCTCTGGTACGGGAGCACCAATCAGCGGGTGCTCCGAATTGTGCCGGCGGAAAGCGGTATGTCAGCCGCCCCCTTTGAGGCAGCGTAGCGAGGAAAGGAGGTCGAAAGGCTTCCTTTTTTTTGTTGGAACAACGGCAATTGAAGTTTCGAAATGCGGCGCGAATTCGCTAAACTTGCGCCCGCGTTTTTAGGAGAGCGGCCTTTCGCTTCGGCGGAGGGCTTCTTTGTGTTTGCACAGACAAAAATGGAAAAGATGTCCGAAACCGTGACACAAAATCAGGGGGCCTCTGGCTCTCGCACGAATGTTGACCGCAACCATGCGGATGATCTGGCGGAAATTGATT
>CAVACW010000043.1:0-20422 GCA_963587345.1 uncultured Oscillospiraceae bacterium
ATTTCACGGGGAATGGTACCCTTTGCAATGTTACTTTTTGAGTGCCGGAGTAATACCAGCTCACGGTCGCGCCCTTGGCAATCTCCCGCAAAAGCGTCGTCTTGCCGACTCGACGAGGACCAAAGATCACAACCGCTTTCGGCGGCGTTTGATTTTCAACCAGAGGCTGCAGTTCGCGATGAATGAGTGCCATGCAAAAATTCTCCATTACGTTCGTCGAGTTTCATACAATTCTCGCATAACGTACTGGCGAATTTTTACATCATCCCAAAGAAAACCTCAATCTCCGCAAACCTAGATGCTTGCGGGCTGAAGATCAGAAGCACTGATGCTAAGAATGTTCAATTGAAAGCTAATTCAGCAATGATCATGTACGTGAATTTCCCTGAAAACGGTACAGAGGTCTAAAAAAACACCCCCGTAAATGATCTGAAGAGCCACTGCTAAAGTCTGTGGCAAACGGGGGTATTTTGTATTACTGTTGTACTACTGTTTGTTCCTTCTGTTTCTTATTTTTCCGTTTTTGTAATACTCTAGCGTGTCTAGCTTCAGCAGCCTCGCGCGTTAAAGTTTTCTTGTTTTTGCTACCAGGCGGCCGCCCAGGACCGCGCTTCTCTTTAGGGGGCATCGCAGCCTCTCGAGCTTCCCGTTCCAGTGTTGCTTTGTTTTTGCTGCCCGGAGGGCGCCCCGGCCCCTTTTTTACCTGAGGAGGCGTTTTTTCCGAGGGCTTCGTTTCACCTGCAGCCGCCATCTTTGCCTCCCGTTCCAAAGTTGCCTTGTTTTTACTTCCTTTTTTTCGACCCACGTGCTTAGGTTCAATGGACGGGAGTTTACGGTTTTGATCGTAAACAGGCTGGCTCTCTTGCAAATTGATGTCGTCAGCTAACTTACGAAGATGCTCCGTTTGGACTCCGAAGCACGCCAACAATTGCAGAAGGTCTGCCGGTAAATTTTCAACAAATTCATATGTTCCGCCGGTTAAACGTAGCATGTAGGCTCTGTTCGTCTTACGAATCATCTCGTTCGTATCCAGATCAAGCCGTTTGCACGCATTCATAATTTCAGTACGAATAACACTTGCAATGAAAGCGACCGCAAAGCGTGCTTCGATGGCGTGATCTGAGTGAACGCGTGTGGTGTCGCCTCCTAGCTGAGATTTCAGGATGGAGAACTGCTTTTCAGAGACATCACGAAGTTGGTACAGCGAGTGAATTTCTTCAGCCGTGCGATCTGAAGATGAAGCAATGGCGTGAAATCCACAGCCGTCTGTGTCGGCCTGCCATTGGTCGTAATCGCAGTTCACCGTACAAGTTCCGTCCTTCTGCTCTTCGACTTTGAGATATTTCTTAAATTCAGAAGGAACGACCGGTTTTTTGCCCTCACGAATCAATGCTTCCAGATCTCTTCGCTGTTTGCGGATTTTCCCAAGAAGTTTGATGCCCCGAGAGCAATTTTTCATCCAAACGAAGAAAAGACCGACACAACTGTCGGAGCCGCTGTTGCCAAAGACTTTTACATTATCTGTAATACCAAATATCCCATCATCACTAACAGCTTTCGTTACTTTTCCCCGAATCTCTTCAGCATGGCGAAGCATCATCTCCCGATAGCCGTTCGTATTTGATTTCAGCATAACAATGTATTCCATTTTCTTGCTGGTGATCAAGTCAAGAACTGCCTGCGAGGCGAAACCCCGGTCAACTATTGCCCCCTCAATCTGCACATGCTTGTCTGCAAGGAAACGAATCATTTCATCCACCGCCTTGCAATCAGGCATGGAGCCGTTGTTGACGAACCAAGTGACCGGCATGCCGGTCTCTGAATCAACCGCCCACATGAAGCTGACGATCTCGGTTTCCCGAAGACTTTTTGCATGCCCGAGCTGTGCTAGTTCGCTGTCGGACACAGCGCAGTCATTATTGGAACCATCTATGCACAACCAAACTTTCTTTGCTCGTGGCTCACCATCTTCGTGACTTTCGGCCTCATCCTTGGTTTCTGATTTTTGTTTTGGTTCAAGATACTTGTTAAGCCATGCCGTACGAAACGCATGTATGCGATCGAGCGATAAGTCTTTGCTAAATAAATCAGAATACGCAGAATCACTCCACGGCTTTCTGGTGAAGACCATCTGCTCTTCCATGGCACTTGAGAAGTGTTGTGCCACGTTGCTTCTCTCTTGGATGTTGTACATCGAGAAGTCCATGAGGGCGTTCCCGAATTCGGGGCCAACGGATTTTTGAAGTAACGGGTAGATGCCGTTTGAATAACCGATGCCCAGCGTCAAGGCATACATGCCGATTCGAACAATCCTCATGGCCGGAACTTCTTGCCCGTAATGCTGCTTCCAGAGGTCGGGGTACAGACGCCGAAAGTTCTCGTTGGGGATCATCATCCCTTCGGTTGTCACAGCCCCGATTATCCAACGTCGCCGTTTTCCGTCGTACGTGTAGTACTTCGAAACTTTTTTGTCGTAGTTGTTAACCCTGCCGTCAGCAGGGATAGAAATGGGCTGCAGATTACGGTAAATATACCCCATGGAAATTCCAAATCTAGGCCGTACCGGTCGTACGCAATAAATATAGCATGATCGAGTAATAAAGTCAAGCAATAAAAAATGGCAACTTACTGCGGCGAAACAGCAAGTTGCCTTGGTGGCTTTGTGTGGCGGGATATTCTATGATTTATTAGTGTGCGTACCGTTCCTAGGGAAATTCACGCCATTAGAATCCGCCCATTCCCATCAGCTTTTTTTTTCAAACTCCCATGACAACTGTGAGCGAAGCCCCGGTCAACTGGTTCAAGAACGGCCGCATGACCAAAAGCGGCGACGACAACAAAAAGACCATCCAGAGCGCAGACGGCCATCACGTGCACGCCTCCGTGTCGGTGAAAAAACTCGAAAAGCGCATCGTGCGCCTCACCGCGCAAGCAATTGCCGACTATCAAATGATCCGCGAGGGCGACAAGATCGCGGTCGCGATGAGCGGCGGCAAGGACAGCTACGTGCTCCTTGAAGTCCTTCGAAAGCTGCAGGCCCGCGCCCCCGTGCACTTTGACCTCATCGCGGTGCATGTGAACCAGCACATCCCGGGCGGCCCCACCCCCGTCGTCGAGCGCTACCTCGCCACCGCCGGCGTCCCGTACCACATCGAAGATCAGGACACCAATTCCATCATCGAAAAGCTCATTCCCTCGGGAAAAAACGTCTGCTCCCTCTGCGCCCGGCTGCGCCGCGGCATTCTCTATCGCGTGGCGCGGGAATTGGGGTGCACGAAGATCGCGCTCGGACACCAGATGGACGACGTGGTGTCCACGCTGCTGCTTAACATGTTCTACGGCGGGCGCTTGAAGGCCATGCCCCCGGTGCTCTTTTCC
Source organism: uncultured Oscillospiraceae bacterium (assembly GCA_963587345.1). GTDB lineage: Bacteria > Pseudomonadota > Gammaproteobacteria > Burkholderiales > Burkholderiaceae_F > Duodenibacillus. Next base: position 3,379 of record CAVACW010000043.1, read on the forward strand.
GACGACCATCAGAACACCATCATCCGGCCGCTGATCTACGTGCGCGAAGCGGAGAACCTCAAGTGGGCGAAGATTCAGGGGTATGAGCTCGCTCCAAAGGACCTCTGCGGCGCGGGCGAAAACAAGAAGCGCCGCGAAGTGAAGGAACTGATGGACGAGTGGGACCGCGCGCACGACTCCCGCATCTACAACCTCTTCATGAGCACGACGCGCGTGTCACCCTCGCAGCTCGCGGACAAGTCGCTCTACAACTTCTTTGAGCGCACCGGAGGCGGCCTGCGCCCCGAAGGCGTCACGGCGCCCGGTGCAACGGCTTCTGACGATGACGAAGCATAAGGAGACTCTCATGCGCATTGAAACTCCGGCCTTCCCCGAAGGCGGCGAAATCCCCGAAAAGAACACGCAGGAGGGCGAGGATCTCTCGCCCGAAGTGCGCTTTATTGACGTGCCCGCCCGCGCGAAGTCCCTCGTTCTCATCGCTGACGACCCCGACGCCCCGGATCCCGCGGCACCCCGCTGCGTCTGGCTGCACTGGCTCGTCGTGAACCTTCCCGCGGACTGCACGGGGCTCACCGAAGGCGTGAAGACGCTTCCCCAAGGCGCCGTCACGACCGTGAACGACAGCGGCGACCTCGGGTGGTCCGGCCCCCGCCCGCCCATCGGCGTGCACCGCTACTTCTTTCACCTCTACGCCTTGGACACGGTGCTCGATCTCGCGCCGGGCTTCACGCGAAGTGACGCTGAAAACGCCATGGCAGGACACGTGGTTGCCAAAGCGCACACCTTCGGCACCTACCTTCTCTCCACCAACCGGTAGCCCATCATGGCCGAAGCCGCCGCGCTCCTATTATTTGTCGCCGCCGTCGTCACCTGCGCCGTGACGGGCACAAACGTCGTCTTCGCGCTCCTTTTCGGCTTCTTCGTCTTCACGAGCTACGGGCTCATGAAGGGCTTTTCCTTGCGCGCCCTCACTCCTCTGATGATGAAGGGCGTCAAGGCGACGGCGGGCGTCGTGATCGTCATGGGCCTGATCGGCATGCTCACGGGCTCGTGGCGCGCCTCGGGCACCATCGCGCGACTCGTGGGAGATGCCGCAAGCCTCATTTCCCCGGAGTGGAGCCTCGTAACCGTCTTTCTCTTAAACGGCGCCATCTCCACGCTTCTGGGCACCTCGTTTGGCACCTGCGCTACGCTCGGGGTCATCAGCATGACGATGACAAACGCCATGGGCGTGAGCCCCGTCTTGTCGGGCGGCGCCATTCTGGCGGGGATCTACATCGGCGACCGCTGCTCCCCCGTTTCCACGAGCGCAGCACTCGTCGCCATCATCACCCACACGTCGCTCTACGACAACATCCGCCGGATGCTCGTCACGGGGGCCGTGCCGCTCGCCCTCTCCGCCGCGGCCTATGCGATCCTGGGCTTTGTCTTTCCCGGCCACCGCGTTGACCTCAACATCACCGCGGTGTTTGCTAAAGAATTCGATCTGGGGCTCCTCACCTTTCTTCCCGCCGTCGTCTTGATCGGCCTCGTACTCGTTCGAGTGCCCATCAAGTGGGTGATGACGGCAAGCATTCTCTCGGCGGTGCTCCTTTGCGTCTTTTTGCAGCACCAGTCGTGGGAGAGCGTCGCCCGAACCCTCATTCTGGGCTACTCGGCCGCGGACCCCGACGTCGCCCGCATGATGAACGGGGGCGGGCTCATCTCGATGATCTCCGTCTGCCTCATCGTCCTCATCTCCTCCACCTTCTCCGGGCTTTTTGACGGCACGGGGCTCACCGACGCTTTAAAGGGCTGCGTTCCCGCGATGGCCCAGCGCCTCACCCCCTTTGGCGCCGTCATCGCCACGGCGGTCGTTTCCGCCGCCATCGCCTGCAATCAGGCGCTTGCGGTGCTTCTCACCGAGCAGTTCTCCCGCCCCCTCTACCCCGACGACAAAGAGCGCGCCTCGCATTTGGAAAACACCGCCATCGTGATCGCGCCGCTCATTCCGTGGGCGATCGCCGGCGCCGTGCCAGTCGCAACGATCGCAGCGCCCGGGACCTGCCTTCTTGCGGCCTTCTACCTATGGCTGCTCCCGCTCGTGAACTTCTTTGTTGAAGCCATGAAGGCACGCCGAAAGTAAGGCGATCCTTCGAAAGGAACCCAGGCGAATTTCGAACGCTCGCGTTGGCAATTCGCCCTTTCTTTCTTCAAAATGAGGGCCTTTGGGGAAAGTTCACGCCCTCTTGCCTGCGGCCCTCCTGTGTCGGGAGTCGTCCGGGGCAGCCATCCGCGGGTGCGCGCAGCTTTCGCTCCACTAGCCAGAACAAGAACCCTCCTTGCGGGAGAAGCACCATGTCAATCAAAGGTCTCGCTGTGGCCGCCGCGGCCGCAGCAACGCTCTTCACCGGCACCGTCTTCGCCGCCCCGGTCGAATACACCGTGGGCACCGGCGCCACCTACCGTCCGTTCGAATTCCAGACGCCTACGAAAGAGATCGTGGGCTTTGACATCGATCTCATGAAGGAGATCGCGAAGGCTCAGGGCTTCAAGGTGAAGTTCGTGAACACCCTCTGGGGCGTGATCTTCGAGTCCGTCAAGAACGGCGACCGCGACATCATCATGAGCGGCATCACCATCACCCCGCAGCGCCAGGAGGCGATCGACTTCTCCTACCCGTACTTTGCGGCGCATCAGCTGATTCTCACCCAGAAGGACCTGAAGGTGAATTCCTTGAAGGAATTGAAGGGCAAGAACATCGCGGTGTGCGCCAACTCCGCGGGCGACGTCGTTTCGAGCAAGGCCTTCGGCAAGGCGTCCCCCAACATCAAGCGCTTTGACAACACGCCGCTCGCGCTGGAAGAACTCAACGCCGGCGGCGTCGATGCCGCCGTGGGCGACGTGGGCGTCTTCGCCTATTACGCGCAGCAGAACCCCGACAAGGACTTCAACATGACGCGCGACGCGTCCTTTGAAGACCAGTACTTCGGGATCGGCGTCCGAAAGGGCAACGCCAAGGTGTTGAACGACGTGAACGAAGGCCTCAAAAAGGTCATCGCCTCCGGCGCCTACGCCAAGGTCTACCACAAGTGGTTCGGCGAAAAGGCCCCGGTGCCGACGCTCCCCATCCCGTAGGCCGCAACGTCGCCTCATCGCTCCCCGAAAGTCCCGCCTGCCCTCTGTGGCCCGCGCCCTTTCGGGGTTTTTCATGTTTTTCTGACACCAACCCATCATGAGTGGATTTCGCTTGGACGTACTGGCGGAGTACTGGCCCCTCTTCATTGAAGGCGCCGGCATGACGCTCAAACTCACCTTCGCCTGCGTGTTCTGCGGCGTGTGCCTCGGGATGCTGCTCGGCATGGCCCGCATGGCAAGCGCCCGGCACGATCCGTGGAAGACGCTGCTGCACTACGGCGTGCGCTGGCCCGTCACGGTGTGGGTGAGCTTCTTTCGCGGCACGCCGCTTTTCGTGCAGATCTTTCTCATGTACTTTGCGGTGCTCCCCGTCTTCATTCACCCAGTAGACGGCCTTCTCGTGAGCGGGTCGCTTGCACGAGAGCTGCGCGGCAGCTACGGCGCCCTCATCGCGGGCTTTCTCGCGATTTCGCTCAACGCCGGCGCCTACATGAGCGAAGTCTTCCGCGCAGGGATCCAGTCCCTTGACAAGGGGCAGGCCGAAGCCGCCCGCAGTGTCGGCATGACTTACTGGCAGTGCATGCGCCACATCATTCTGCCGCAGGCCTTCCGGCGCATGCTGCCCGCTCTGGGGAACAACGCGATCGCCATCTTGAAGGACTCGTCCCTCGTTTCCGCCATCGGCCTCACCGAACTCGCGTACGCCGCCCGCACCGTCGCCGGCGCCTCCGCGCGCTACTGGGAGCCCTACCTCACCATCTCCCTCATGTACTGGGTGATGACGCTGGGCTTGGCGTGGCTCATTCACCTTCTCGAAGAACGCCTGGGCAAAGGAGACGACAAATGAGTTCGACGACAGAAAGCCCCGTCATGATTTCCATCAAGGGGCTCGCCAAAAGCTACGGCGACCTCAAGGTCTTAAAGGGCATCGATCTTGACGTGCACCGCGGCGAAAAGGTGGTGGTTCTGGGGCCCTCGGGCTCCGGAAAGTCCACGATGCTTCGCTGCATCAACGCGCTTGAAGACCCCGACGCGGGCTCGATCAACGTGGACGGCGTCGAAGTCACCGACCGCCACACCAACATCAATCGCCTGCGGGAGCACCTCGGCATGGTGTTTCAGCGCTTTAACCTCTGGCCCCACAAGACGGTGCTCGAAAACGTGATGCTGGGGCAGATGGTGGTTTCAGGCCGCAGCGCCGCGGCCGCGAAGGAAAAGGCCCTCAAGATGCTGGAGCGCGTGGGCCTGGCCGCGAAGGCTGACGAATACCCCGTGCGCCTTTCGGGCGGCCAGCAGCAGCGCGTGGGCATTGCCCGAGCGCTTGCGATGGATCCCAAGGTGATTCTCTTTGACGAACCGACGTCCGCGCTGGATCCCGAGCTCGTGGGCGAAGTGCTCGCCGTCATGAAGTCCCTCGCGGACGAAGGCATGACCATGGTCGTCGTAACGCACGAAATCGGCTTTGCGCGCGAAGTGGCGGACCACGTAGTCTTCATGGACGGCGGCGTCATCGTCGAAGAAGGGCGCCCTGACGACGTGCTCGTCAACCCGAAGGAAGAGCGCACCCGCGCCTTCTTAAAGCGCGTGCTCTAATGTCTCGTCGCGCCATCTGTCTTGACACCGAGACGACGGGCATGGCCCGCGCCCGGGACCGCCTCTGCGAAGTGGCGGCGATCGAATTCGATCCCGTCACCTTCAAGGCGCGCTCGCGCCTTCACCTCTACCTCAATCCCGAGTGTCCGGTGAGCTGGGGCGCGCAGCAGGTGCACGGGCTCACGAACGACTTTCTCGCCCCGCACCCCGTCTTTCGCGAGGCGGCGCCCGAACTCATCGACTTCATTCGCGACGCCGACCTCTACATGCACAACGCCGCCTTTGACGCGGGCTTTCTCAACGCCGAGCTCGCCCGCGCGGGGCTTGGCGACCTCGCGCAGCTGGGCTGCCGGCCGGTCTGCACGCTCAAGATGGCGCGTCGCACATTGGACCTTCCCCGAAATCGCCTCGACGACCTCTGCCGCCATTTCGGCATCAGCCTCGAAAGCCGCGCGCTTCACGGCGCGATGATCGACACGGAGCTCCTTCTTGAAGTCGTGAAGCGCCTTGCCTCGCTCCAGCCGTCAGGCGCCTTCTGACGCCGCGCCCGCTTCCAGCAAAAACGACTCGCCCCCAGGCGTCGCGGCCGCAAAGCGCACCTTGAAAACGGTGCCCCGCGGCGCATTGTCCGCCAAGGAGAGCGGCCAGCCCTCGTGGCGGCAGATGCGCCGCACCAAGGAGAGCCCCCAGCCGTAGCCCTCGCCCGGCGCCGATTCGCCGCGCACAAAGGCTTGCAGAATCTGCGCCTTCTCTCCCTCGGGGATCCCCCGTCCCGTGTCCGCTACGGTCACCGCGTCGTCTGTGAGCCGCAGTCGGATCTCTCCCTCGTCCGTGTACTGCAGTGCGTTGCGCAGGAGGTTGTCCACGACCGACTCCGCAAAGGCGCTGTTCACCTGAGGATTTTCCGTGGAAGCGTCCTCCCACGAAAGCGCAATCCCTTTTTTCTTCGCCTCCGCCTGCCAATTAGTGACCGCCGTCGCCAGAACCTGAGACCACGGCACGATTTCCGACGTGCTCTCCGTCGTGCCGCGGGCGAGTTCCAAAAACACTCGCACCAGACGGCTCAGCCGCCGGCAGGCCCCTTCAATGCGCCGGATGCGCTGCGCCTGCACTTCGGGCGAAGCCGGCAGCTGCAGCAGCTCCGCCGTGCTCGAAATCACCATGAGGGGCGTTCTTAACTCGTGGCTCACGTCCGCCGTGAAAGCCCGCTCGCGCGCAAGCGCCTCGTTAAATTGCTTCAAGGTGGACTCCACCGTGAGCGCCAGCGCCCCGATTTCATCGTTCGCAGGCCGCACCGACAAGGGTTGAAAGGTCTTTGCCTTCGCCATCGACTTCACGTCGTCCGCAAGCCGCTGCACGGGCAGCGTCACGGCGCGCGCCAGCCACAGCCCCGCCACCGCGGACACGAAAAGCACCACCAAAAAGCCGATCGCCGCCTGCAGATAAAGCTCCAGCTCCTCGGCCTCAAACCCGAACTGGTCCTGCTCCATCACCCAGACTTCGCCGTCCCTCACCATCTTGTAGACGAAGTAGTCCGCCTCCCCGAGACTTTCGCTGAAGCCCTCCTTCAAGGCCCGGTAGCGCTCGGGCACCGGGGGATAGGCCGTGGTGCGCTTCGTGTCGGCGTAGATCTTCTCCAGCCGGTCGTAGAGCTCTGGATGCTGTCCGCTTGCGGCGAGCGTGAGCTTTGATTCCATCTCGAGCCCCACGAGGCTTTCTTCCGCAAGCGAAACCCCGTAGAAGATGGCGAACCCGTACGTCACCGTGACGATCGTCACCATGCAGAGCATGGCGACCACAACGCGCGCCGTGATGGTGGGACTGGCGCACCCTTTGAGAAAGTCCGCAAAGCGCATCGCCCGCTACTCCGCCCGCAGCGTCCAGCCCACGCCCGGCACCGTCTTCACAAGCGCCGTCGCAAAGGGCTTGTCCACGGCGTTTCTCAGCATGTAGAGGTGGCTGCGGATCGTCTCCGCCGTCGGCGGCGCCCCCCACACCTCTCGCGCAAACTCCTCCTTTGTGACGACGGCGGGGCTCTTCTTCATCAGAAGCGTCAGAATCTTCATGGCGGTGGCGTTCAACTTCACGGGCCGCCCGGCGCGCTCCACCGACCACAAGCGCAGATTGAGCTTCAAGTCCCCCACGACGAGCACCGCAGGCGCGGCGTCCGATTCCGAGCGCCGCAGCTGCGCGCGGATGCGGGCATGCAATTCCGCCAAGGAAAAGGGCTTGATCAAGTAGTCGTCCGCGCCGCTTTCGAGGCCCCGGATGCGGTCGGGCACCGTGTCGCGCGCCGTAAGCATGATGATGGGCTTTTTCCAGCCGATCTCCCGCAGCCGCCGCGTGAGATTCAAGCCGTCCAGCCCCGGAAGACCGATGTCCAAAACCGCCAGCGCCACGGTTTCGTCCGTCGCTGCCGCCGAAAATCCGTCAAAGCCCTCGTGCTTTACGACGATCGTGAGCGTCGGATCCACGCCCTGCAGATAGTCGGCAATGTTCGCCGCAATGTCTGCGTCGTCTTCCACGATCAAAATCTTCTGCATGCGCTGCTCCTTTCTAGGCCAGTTCAGGTCAGTCTCATTTTCTCACCGCCCGCCGCTTCATTTCAAAGCCTGAACTCAGCCGCCGCGCGCCGCGTTACGTCTTTTCACGCCGCTTTCACGCCGCGTCAACCGGCGTTTCACAGAGGCCCCGACACAATGCCCTCTATCATGAAAAAGCGCCTCGTCCCTGCGGCAAAGCCCGTCGACCTCGCGGTCGTCCTCGCCGCCCTCTACCTTCTCATTCTCGCCGTCGTTCCGTTTGAAGCGATCGACCGCGGCTTGTCGCACCTCATCTTTCATTACGGCCGCGACGGCTGGAACACTGGCTGGCTCTGGACTGTTCCGCTCTACGGCGGGGCGAAGATCTTCTCGGGGCTTTTCGCCGCCGGACTCGCCGTCTGGGCCGTGCGCGCCTACCGCGCCGACAACCAGCCGCTCACCGACGCGCTCATTCGCGTTCTGATGTCTGCGGTGCTGACGCTGGGCCTGATGCTTCTCATGAAGCACACGTCGGGCGTCGCCTGTCCCTGGAGCCTCCCGGAATTCAATCCGCAGAAGACGTCGTCCCTCATCACGCCCTTTGCCTGGCTCTTTTCGGACGCGTCGTACCAGGGCAAGTGCTGGCCCGCCGGCCACGCCACCACGGGCTTCTGCTTCTTTGGCCTTTACTTTGCAGCCCGGCGCCTCAAGGTGCGTCACGCAGGCTGGGTGCTTGCCGCCGTCACCCTCTACGGCAGCCTCTGCGCCGCCGCCCGCCTGCTGCAGGGCGCGCACTTTCTTTCGCACTCCGTCGCGACGATGCTGCTGGGCTTTGCCGCGGCCGGCGTCATCTTCTGGCCAGACTCCAAGGAAAAGACCGAGATGAACGTCACGCAGGCGGCGCTTTTTTCCGCCGTGCCGCTCACGCTCCTGTCGGTGCCCTTCTTTGCGTCGCTCGCGAAGTCCGCTACGCTCGGCGGCTTTCTCGCGATGATTTCCACGGGTCTCCTCTTTGCCTTTCTCTGGACGGGGCTCTTTCTTCTCCTCGCCCGCTTTCTGCCGAACCGCGGCTGGCGCGCGGCGCTCGCCCTTCTCTCGCTCCTGGGCGCGGGCGCGGACGCCTTCACAACGCTCTACGGCACGGTGATGACGCCTGACATGGTGCGAAACGCGCTTGCCACCGACTGGCACGAAGCCACCGAGCTCGTGGGCTGGCGCTGGGCCGCGCGCACCGCGCTCTTTGCGCTGCCAGGCCTTGCCGTCGCGCTTTTCGCACCCCCCGTCGTGCGCGGAGCCGCCGCCGACTTCCGCAGCCGCCTCCTCTTTGTCACAAAGGGCGTCGCCGCCTTTGTCGTGACGGCCGTCTTTCTCCTGTCGCAGTTCTCTACGCTTGCCGCCTTCATGCGCAACGACAAGCAGGCGCGCTACCTCATCGAGCCCGCCTCCGTGGTCTACAGCGCCGCGCGCACGCTCATTGCGGACGGCGCGCCCGAAAACCGTACTCGCGCCGTGATCGATCCCGAACCCGCGCTTGTCGCCGCGCCGTCCGAAAAACCGCTGCTTGTCGTGCTCGTCATAGGGGAGACCGTCCGCGCCGCCAACTGGGGCCTGAACGGCTACGCAAGAAATACCACGCCGGAGCTCGCGCGCCGCGGCGTCATCAACTTCACGAACGTCACCTCCTGCGGCACATCGACCGACGTGAGCCTTCCTTGCATGTTCAGCCGCGTGGGCCGCAGCGACTACGACCGCGACCGCATCCTCTCCGAAGAAAGCGTCCTCTCCGTCATCGAGCGCGCGGGCGTCACCGTGCGCTGGGTGGACAATCAGTCGGGGTGCAAAGGCGCCTGCACGAAGGAAATGTCGCAAGCCGTCGCCCGAAACGCCGCCGACTGCCCGGGCGGCGTCTGCTACGACGGCGCGATGCTCGGCAACGTGCGCGAGGCGCTCGCTTCGCCCGCGGAGCGGTCGCTTCTCGTGCTTCACTCCATGGGCAACCACGGCCCCGCCTACTGGAAGCGCGCTCCCGCGGGCTTTCGCCCCTTCGGCGCCGGGTGTCTCAAGGACGACCTCGGCCAATGCCGCCCCGAGGACGTCGTTGCCTCCTACGACAACGCGGTCGCCTACGCCGACCGGTTCCTCTCAAACGTGATCGACCTGCTCGCTGCCGACCAAACGCACGACGCCGTGCTTCTCTACCTGTCGGACCACGGCGAAAGCCTCGGGGAAAAGGGGCTCTGGCTGCACGGCGCCCCCTACTGGATGAAGCTTGACGAACAGACGAAGGTGCCGATGATTCTATGGATGAACCTCTCGGCGCAACGGCGCTTCGGTCTTGATGCGCCCGTCGCCGACGTCGCCATCCCCGTCTCTCACGACAACCTCGCCGACACGCTCTTTGATCTTACAGGGGTCGCCACGAAGCTCTTTCGCCCCCGCGCGAGCCTTCTCTCCGTCTTGAAGACGGGCGAAGCCCGCCAGTGATGCGCGCCGCCCGATCGGAACGCGGCAACTGCCTCCGATCGGGGGCAACCCACGTCGTGATCCGTCACAAATCCACGGCCGTAAGCCCCGGCGCGAGCCCGTATAATTCGCGCCGTTTCTTCTTTTCCATCAGGAATTTCAGTCGAGCCGCCGGCCTTTTTTCTTCCGTCGCGCGGCCCCGGCGGAAGGTTATCGCGTGAAATCCTCCAAATTCAATTCGTCCTTCTGGGCCAAGGGCCTGATGTGGATCGCAGGGCTCGGTCTGCTCGGCGCCGTCTGCGCCGCGAGTCTCGTCGTCATCGTCTTCTCCCTCATCTACAAGCAGCTGCCGGCAATCGACTCCCTCACCGACTACCGTCCGAAGATTCCGCTGCGCATCTACAGCGCAGACCACACGCTGATCGGTGAATTCGGCGAAGAGCGCCGCGACTTCGTGCACTTGAAGGACATGCCGAAGTTCGTGAAGCAAGCCGTGCTTGCCGCTGAGGACAACGGCTTTTACGAACACTCCGGCATTGAATTTTCGGGCATCGCCCGCGCCGCGCTCGCAAACCTTCTCACGGGGCGCAAGGGGCAGGGCGGCTCCACCATCACGATGCAGGTGGCGCGCAACTTCTTTCTCTCCTCGGAGCGCACCTACACCCGCAAGATCTACGAAATCGCCATGGCCTACAAGATCGAGAGCCTGCTCTCGAAGGACCAGATTCTTGAGGTCTATTTGAACCAGATCTACCTCGGACAGCGCGCCTACGGCTTTTCTTCAGCCGCCATGGCCTACTTTGGCAAAAAGCTCGACCAGCTCACGATCGGCGAAGCCGCCACGATCGCGGGCCTTCCCGTCGCGCCCTCCGCGTACAACCCCATCGTGAACCCGACGCGCGCCACCATGCGCAAGAACTACGTTCTCGGGCGCATGCGCGATCTAGGCTACATTGATGAAGCGACCTACGAGCACGAAAAGGCGGCGCCTCTTGTCGCCAAGAACATGCAGGCCGAGGCCGACCGCAAGGAAATCCGCTCGGTGCACGCGGAATACGCCGCCGAACTCGCCCGAATGCTCGTCTACGACGAATTCAAGGAAGAGACCTACACTCGAGGCCTCAATGTCTACACCACCATCCGCGACGCCGATCAGACTGCCGCCTGGAAGACGGTGCATGACCACCTCATCGCCTATGACCGCAAGTACGGCTTCCGCGGCGCCCGCACGGCAATCGACATCTCCAGCGCCGAAACCCGGCAAAAGAACGTGGCGCTTGTTCTCTCGCGCCTGCCGGAAGTGCCCGATCTCGTGGGCGCGGTCATCACCGACATCCGCGCGACGACGGTGACGGAGACGATTCCCAACAAGAAGAACCGCCGCGCCAAGCCGCAAACGAAGACTCGCACGGTGAACACCGTCACCGTCATGTTCGAAGACGGCGCGACGGCGGAACTTGACGAAGCGACGCAGGCCTTTGCCGGCAAGTACCTCACCGAGGCCGCGGGCGAAGAGCGCCTGAAGGCGGGCAGCGTCGTTCGCGTCATGAAGACAGAAAAGGGCGAATGGACGCTTGCTCAGGTGCCGCAGGTGCAGGCAGGGTTCCTGAGCGCCGAATTCATGACTGGCGCCGTGCGCGCCATGGTGGGCGGCTTTGACTTCAACCTCAACATGTTCAACCATGTGACGCAGGCGCTGCGCCAGCCCGGGTCCTCCTTCAAGCCCTTCATCTACTCCGCAGCGCTTGACAAGGGCTTCAATCCCGCCACCATCATCAACGACGCCCCGATCTTCATTGATCCGCGCCTCACCGGAGGCGAACTCTGGGAGCCCCGCAACTTCGAAGGCCGCTTTGACGGCCCGATGACGATGGCGACCGGCCTCAAGAAGTCCAAGAACCTCGTCTCCATCCGCATCATGCAGGCGATCGGCGCACGCTACGCGCAGGAATATGTCGGAAAGTTCGGCTTCCCCGCCTCCCGCACGCCCGCACAGCTCACGACGGCTCTAGGCGCGGGCTCCACGACGCCCTGGGAGATGACGGGCGCCTACTGCATCTTTGCCAACGGCGGCTACCGCGTGCATCCCTACCTCATCACGAAGGTGACGGATGCCGAAGGCAAGGTTCTCATGCAGGAGCACAACCGCAAGGCAGGCGACGAAACCATCCGCGCGATCGACGAGCGAAACGCCTTCATCATGCACACGCTCTTGAACGGCGTCGTCACGAGCGGCACGGGCGCCCGCGCCTACCGCGAACTGAAGCGCCCCGACATGGGCGGCAAGACCGGCACGACGAACAATGCTTATGACGCCTGGTTCGCAGGCTACGCCGGCGACCTCGTCGCCGTGGGCTGGATGGGGTACGACCAAATGAAGCCGCTCGGAAACCGCGAAACGGGCGGCGGCCTGATGCTCCCCTTGTGGGTGGACTACATGAAGTCCGTCATCACGAACGAACCCATCTTCCGGCGCCGCCAGCCTTCAAGCGTCGTTCTCATCAACGGCAGCTACTACTACGCCGACAGCGTGGACGCCACGGTGCGGGACGTGCCCTTGAACGGCAAGATCGAAGAGCGCAACCGCGCTCGCGACATTCTCCGAGATCAGATCTTCTGATCGCCGATCGAAGGACTACCGAGGGCCCGTCACCGTGACGGGCTCTTTCGTTATGTAGCTCACGGCATCCGAGAGAAGGCTCCAGAAATCCGCGCGCCCGCGGCTTTCCTTCCAAAGGCCGTTTTCAAAGGAAAAGTGATAACCGCCTTTCAAGCTCGCGAGCCACACCTGCTGCGTCGGCGTGTGAAGATTCACCACGACCTGATCCCCCGAGTCGGCTTCAATCGTAAGGACGTTGCCCGCCCGGTCGCACTCCACGTCCGCCTGGACGGCATCGAGCGCATTTTCAATGGCGGCCAGGAGCTTTTCAGCCTGCTCAATAAATTCGGTTTCGGTCATAATTCGCTTCTCAACTTTAGACAACAAGGGAGATCCCCATGCTGCGAACGATCGCCGCTATTGTATGCTTGACCGCTGTTACCGCCCTCACGGCCTGCGGCGTCAAGGGGCCGCTTTATCTGCCCGACACCTCGTCGCCCGCACAGACGGCTCCCGCCAAATAACACCACCGCCTTTTCCTGACGAACGCTCCGTCATGTCCGACCACGTCACTCAGCTGCCGGGACTTTCCCGCCAGAACGGCACCCTTTTCTGCGAAGGGCTCGCCGTTCCCGAACTCGCTCAGCGGTTCGGCACTCCGCTCTACGTTTATTCCCGCGCCGCGCTCGAAGCGGCCGCCCAAGACTGGCTCGCGGGCATCGCCAACACGCCGCACCGCGTCTTCTACGCGGTGAAGTCCAACTACAGTCTGGGCGTTCTGAAAGTCTTTGCACAGCTGGGGCTGGGCTTTGACATCGTGAGCGCCGGCGAGCTCGCTCGCGTCATCGCCGCGGGCGGCGATCCGAAGAACGTCGTCTATTCGGGCGTGGGCAAGACGCGCGTAGAAATGCGCACCGCCCTAAAGGCGGGAATCTGCTGCTTCAATCTCGAAAATCCGCAGGAACTGGACCGCCTCGAAGAGGAGGCCGCCAAGCTGGGCGTCACCGCCGCCGTGTCCTTTCGCGTCAATCCCGACGTGGACGCCAAGACGCACCCCTACATTTCGACGGGGCTTGAAGACAACAAGTTCGGCGTCAGCCTGCAGGACGCCCGCGCGCTTTACCGCAAAGCGGCGACGCTTCCCCATCTACGCGTCTCCGGCATCGACTGTCACGTGGGCAGTCAAATTACGCTAATCGAGCCTTTCGTCGAAGCCTGCGACATCGTGACCGACATGGTGCTCGAATTGAAGGCGGACGGCATCGAGCTTGATCACATCGACTTCGGCGGCGGCCTCGGCGTGCGCTACGGCGAGGAGAAGCCGCCGCGCGCCGAAGCGCTCGTAAAGCGCATGGCTTCGATGTGTGAAGCAAAGGGCCTTGGCCACCTGACGCTCTTTTTTGAACCAGGACGGTCCCTTTCGGCGGAAGCCGGGCTTCTGGTGATGCGTGCTGAATACCTGAAGACCACGCCGCACAAGCGCTACTGCATCACAGACGCCGGCATGAACGACATGCTGCGCCCGACGCTCTATCAAGCGACGATGCACGTAGTAAACACGGTGACGCACGAAGGCCTTGCCGCTGCCGCCACCGACATCGTGGGGCCCATCTGCGAGTCGGGCGACTGGCTTGCGCACGACGAGACGCTCGCAATCGAAGAAGGCGACGTGCTCGCCATGACCTGCGCCGGCGCCTACGGCATGACGATGTCAGGAAACTACAACGCGCGCCCCCGCGCCGCGGAAGTGCTCGTTGACGACAAGAAGGCGACGCTCATTCGCGCCCGCGAAACCGTCGCGGATCTGATGCGCGGCGAATCCGTTCCTGAGCTCTGAAAACTGATAAACTCAATCAACGCCGGAGGGTTTCAATGACCTGCCGGCGTTTTTTGTGTTTACTGCAAATGCGCAACGTTCCCCTAGCGCGCCTGAAGGAGCTTCCATGCATATCGAAAACGAACTCAAGCTTGACTTCAAAGACGTACTCATCCGTCCGAAGCGCTCCACCCTCACGAGCCGCAGCCAGGTGGACATCACGCGGGAAATCAAGTTTCGGCATTCGACGGAAGTCTTCCGCTCCGTGCCGGTGATCGCTGCGAACATGGACACGACGGGCACCTTCGCGATGGCAAAGGCGCTGGGGCGCCACGGCATGATGACAGCGTTGCACAAGCACTACAGCGTCGAAGAGTATGTGGAGTTCTTCACGCACTTGGAGCAGAAGTCCGATGCGTTCTATTCCCTCGGAATCGGCGACGCTGACTATGAGAAATTCCGCACGGTGATGGAAAAAACCCCCGACGGCGCCATCCGCTACGTCTGCATTGACGTCGCCAACGGCTATACCGAAGCCTTCGTGAGCTTTGTGAAAAAGATGCGGGACGCCTACCCGGATCTCGTCATCATGGCGGGCAACGTCGTCACTGGCGACATGACTGAAGAGCTCGTGCTCGCCGGCGCCGACATCGTCAAGGTCGGCATCGGCCCGGGCTCCGTGTGCACAACCCGAAAGATGACAGGCGTGGGCTACCCGCAGCTCTCCGCCGTGATTGAATGCGCCGACGCTGCCCACGGCCTCAAGGGCCGCATCTGCTCGGACGGCGGCTGCACGCGCCCGGGCGACGTTGCCAAGGCCTTTGGGGGCGGCGCCGACTTCGTCATGCTGGGCGGCATGTTTGCCGGCCACGAAGAGTCGGGCGGTGAAATGAAAGAAGTGGACGGCCGCAAGATGCGCGGCTTCTATGGCATGAGCTCCAAAAACGCAATGGACAAGTATTCTGGGGGCGTCGCCAAATACCGCGCCGCAGAAGGCAAGTTCGTCTGGATTGAAGATCGCGGTCCGGTGGAACAGACCTGTCAGGACATCCTGGGCGGCGTGCGTTCTGCCTGCACCTACGTGGGCGCCAAGCGCTTGAAGGAGCTCACCATGCGCACGACGTTCGTTCGCGTATCCCAGCAACTGAACGAAGTGTTCGGAAAATCCTGAGCCAATTCGCCCCTACGCAAAGGCCCTGTCGACCATTGCCGGCGGGCCTTTTTCTCAGCGAAGGGCGCTCAGAAGTGCTTCTGCCATGCTGAAGCCTTCCGAAGGTTTCTTCTTGAACTGAGATTGCGTATAGCGCCGCCAGCGGCCGAGGACAAAGCTCAGGTAAACAGAAGCCGCCGCACCGACATTGGTGTCGGCAGCAATCTCCCTCTCGACAATCGCAAGCTTCAGCGTCTGCTTGATGCTGAGCTCCGCCTTGTCAAGCACATGATTCATGTAATCAAGCACCGCCGGGTCTTCGTAAACCAGCGCCTCGCCTGTGAGAAGCCGGGCAATGCCAGGATTCACTTCCGCAAACTGCAAGAGCGTTTGCACCTTGGAGACAGCCCGTTGGCGATGCGTCATTACCTCCACGGCCTCGACCGCTGAAAACATGCTGGCGAAGGATGTCTCGCAGAACATCACGATCTGGCGAAGAATCTCCGCCTTGTTCGTGAAATGGCGATAAAGCGCGGCTTCAGAAAGGCCGGTCGCCGCTGCAATCTCTTTAGTCGTGAACCTTTCCAGACGGGGCTTGCCAAGAAGCGTCACCACAGCCGCCAGAATCTCCTGCCGACGATCAGCGCTTTTCTTGTACTGCCGCTTCGCGGCGGCCTCCGGCGCATCAGCTTCCTGCAGATTTTCGAGGGATTCAGTTTCAGTCATTCATCGTGTCCCAAAAGCGGGGACTCATCGTAGCGGGTTACGCCAAGTTTTTCCACGGCCCAGAGAAGACAAAACCCCCGAGACCGATGTGATCTCAGGGGTTCTGAAAGGGTGAGCCCGGCAGTGTCCTACTTTCACTGGAAATACAACCAACTATCATCGGCCCAAAAGCGTTTCACTGTCCTGTTCGGAATGGGAAGGAGTGGTACCACTTCGGTATGGCCGCCGGGCAAAGGGCTTTGACTCAGAGCTTCACGCTCTCAAGTCGAATTCTTTGCAAAAAGAAGTAAAGCTACGAGCTGCAATTTGCAGTTTCGAGCTTCAATCCTCATCAAACCATCTCGCTGTCCTCCTGAACTTTTCTGCAGTTCAGGCAGCACGGTTATAGGATCAAGCCTCACGGGCAATTAGTATCGGTCCGCTCCAAGCCTCACAGCTCTTCCACTCCCGACCTATCAACGTCTTAGTCTCAAACGACCCTTCAGTGGGGTTAAACCCCAGGGAAGACTTATCTTCAGGCAAGTTTCCCGCTTAGATGCTTTCAGCGGTTATCTCTTCCGCACATAGCTACCCGGCTGTGCCACTGGCGTGACAACCGGTACACCAGAGGTGCGTCCACTCCGGTCCTCTCGTACTAGGAGCAGCCCCCGTCAATCTTCCAGCGCCCACGGCAGATAGGGACCAAACTGTCTCACGACGTTTTAAACCCAGCTCACGTACCACTTTAAATGGCGAACAGCCATACCCTTGGGACCGACTACAGCCCCAGGATGTGATGAGCCGACATCGAGGTGCCAAACACCGCCGTCGATATGAACTCTTGGGCGGTATCAGCCTGTTATCCCCAGAGTACCTTTTATCCGTTGAGCGATGGCCCTTCCATTCAGTGCCACCGGATCACTATGACCTGCTTTCGCATCTGCTCGACTTGTCGGTCTCGCAGTCAAGCACGCTTGCGCCATTGCACTATCAGCACGATTTCCGACCGTACCTAGCGTACCTTTGTACTCCTCCGTTACCCTTTAGGAGGAGACCGCCCCAGTCAAACTGCCTACCAT
>CAVACW010000044.1:0-20389 GCA_963587345.1 uncultured Oscillospiraceae bacterium
AACCCCGAAGCCGCCGTGAGCCTGGCGGGCGACGAGTCGCGCGCCAACATGGCCTCGCTCGCCTCACTCTGGCGCCGTCTCATCCCCTTCATCAAAGGCAATCCCCCGCAGGGCGAGGCGCTTCTTTTGAAGGAAGAGCGGCGGGACCTGCTCCTTTCCTGCCGCGCCATGCACCTCTTTCTTTCCGCCCTTGTGCAGCAGAATCTCTCCGTTGAAGAGATGACGCGCTGGCAGCAGCTGCAGAACCTCAACGAAGCCATCCGCTCCGCCTCCGCCGCCGCAAGCGACATACTGGATTCACTGGTGCGCAACAAGTGCTCGCGCCACCGCGCCTTCTCCCCCGCGGGCGCCGCCGAGCTTCTGGCGCTTCATGCCACCGTGAGCGAGAATCTCACGCGAATCAGCGCGCTCCTCAATCCCGCTTCGGACGCCATCCGCGTCACGCTCAAGAAGGCTGTTCAAGAAGCCTCTGAGTCGCTTGCCGCGCAGGAGTTTCCGCTCATCAGCCGGCACATGGCCCGCGTCGCCGCAGGACTCGCGGAATCCGAAGAAACCAGCGCGTTGCACGTGGAGCTTCTTGCCTTCATGCGGCGCTTCAATGCGCTCATCACCGCCGCGGTCTAACCAATAAAAATGCTTTATGGAATGGATATCCTTTCACGTTTTTTTATCCTCCTTTCAGCGCGACAATGACTCTTAAGCAGGCGCCGCGCCGCAAGGCTCGAATGCCGTTCCCCGCATCTCTCGCCGGCGTCTTTCGGGAAACGCTTTTCTATAAGGAAATCGTGATGGCAAAAGAAATTGAACGGAAGTTCCTCGTCGTGGGCGACGACTGGCGCAAGCTCGCGCAGGGCACGCATTACCGTCAGGGGTACTTGAACAGCATGAAGGAGCGCACGGTGCGCATCCGCACGGTGGGCGACAAGGCCTTCATGACCGTCAAGGGACCGACCGTCGGCGTCACGCGCCTTGAATTCGAGTATCCGATTCCGTATGACGACTGCGTCACGATGCTCGATCATCTCGCCGAGCAGCCCGTCATTGAGAAGACCCGCTACAAGATCCCGATGAGGGAATTCGTCTGGGAGATCGACGAATTCCACGGTGTCAACGAAGGCCTCATCGTGGCGGAGATTGAATTGAAGTCGGAAGACCAGGCCTTTGAAAAGCCCGCCTGGATCGGCGAAGAAGTCTCCGGCGATCCCCGCTACTACAACTCGATGCTCGTAGCCCATCCCTACAGCACGTGGAAGAAGTAAGGAGAACGCCATGACCGACACCTATGCCAAGAACGTCGCCACAAGCAAGGAAGACGCCTTGAAAATCGTGCCTCGCGCCGAGTTCCGCGTCTTCGGCAAAGACATCATCGCGGGCGTGATCGAACACATGTGGGCCTGCAAGGCGCAGCTCTTTAAAGCGCGCGTCATGCCCGAAGAGACTTACATCCTCTCGCGCCACACGAACGAAGCCAACGTGAAGGTGCGCGACGGCCTGCTCGACATCAAGACGAAGACGGGCGAGACGCCCGAAGGCTTCGAAATCTTCCAGCCGCGCGGAAAGTTCCAGTTTCCGGTCTCCCGCGAAGAGCTCTCTGAAATTCTCGGCCACCTCAAGGTGACCGTCGATCTCACGGAAGAAAGCTATTCCTTTGACGCCTTCTGCGCGCTCGTCAAGGCCAATCCCGAAATGGCGCTCGTGAAGGTGGAGAAAAAGCGCTACGGCTTCTCCGTCAACGGCGTCATCTGCGAGTACGCCAAGGTGTGGTTCAACGGCGCGCTGGTCGAAACCGCCTGCTGCGAGAGCGAGAACTACGATGCCATGAAAGCGGCCGTGGAAGCGCTCGGCATTGCGTCGCTGCCCAACACCAACTACCTCAAGGCCGCCAAACACGTGATTGGCATGTAGTCCCCCTCTTTCATGCCCCTCGTTGCGCCGAACCCTGCCCCTTTGGGTTCGGCGCTTTTTTGCGGGCGCCTAGAATGACTTAATCTTCATTTCCTTTCAAGGCGTCCATCATGATCTTTGTAAGCGGCTCCGTCGCCTACGACACCGTCCTCGACTTCGCCGGGCGCTTTGCGGATCACTTCCTCACCGGAAAGCTCGACCATCTCAACCTCACCTTTCAGTCGGACGCCATGCGGCGAAGCCGCGGCGGCTGCGCCGGCAACATCGCCTACTCGCTGAAGCTTCTCGGCGAGGATCCGCTCCTCGTTTCCGCCATAGGGCAGGACGGCGGCGAATACCTCGCAACGCTTGAAGCGCTCGGCATCACGACGCGCTGCATCGCCCGTCACGCCGACGCCTTCACGGCGCAGTGCTTTGCGACGACGGACGCTGAAGGCAACCAGCTCTCCACCTTCCACTTGGGCGCCATGGCGCGAAACCACGAGGCGCCCTTTCCCGAGGGCGAAGCCATCGACCTCGCGATCGTCGCCCCCGACAGCCGGGAGTCCATGCCGCTGCGCTGCCGCGAGCTCCACGCGCGGGGCATTCCCTTCGTGCTCGATCTCGGTCAGGCGACGCCGCTTTTTACTACCGACGAAATCGGCGAAATGCTCAATCTCGCCACGTGGGCCGTCGCGAGCCGCTACGAAGCCGATCTCATCAGCCGCGCCGCCCGCCGTCCCATTGACGCCATCGCCCGAAGCCTCAAGGCCTTCATTGTCACGAACGGCGCCGACGGCACCGTGATTCATCACGACGGCGCGACAGACGTCGTGACCGCCGTGCCAAGCCGCGCCGTCGATCCCGTGGGCGCAGGCGACGCCTTTCGCGGCGGCCTCTTGTCGGGGCTACGACGCGGGCTGCCCCTCAAATCTTGCGTTGAGCTCGCATCCGTCATGGGGCACTTCAAGGTGGAGCACCAAGGCGCCCAGGGCTACGCCGTCACCAAGAACGACATCGCCGACTGCTGCGAAGCGACCTACGGCTGGCGCCCCGACTGACGCTACGCCGCGCCGTCCTTCTTCACCGGCAAGATAAGAGTAAAGGAGGCGCCAGGGCCGTCCGTGTTGTTCTTGGCAATAAGCTGCGCACCGTGCACGCGAGCGATCATGCGGCTTACTGCAAGTCCCAGCCCCACGCCGGCGACGCCTCCCGAGAGCTCCATCTTGGCGCCGCGGCGGAAGGGGTCAAAGAGCTTGTTCACGTCATCATCCGGCAGCCCCGGCCCGTTGTCCGTCACGCTGATCAAGACGCTCTCGGCGGAGCATTCCCCCGTGAGCTCAATCGTGGAATCCTTGGGGCAGTACTTTACGGCGTTGTCCAAGAGGTTCGCAAGCAACCGGCGAATAAGCCCCGTGTCCACCGTGACGTCCGGGCACCCCGGCATCACCGCCACCTTGAGGTGAAAGCGTCGCTTCATCCCGTCAGACAAGTCGTCCACGGCATCGTTCAAAAGATTGGCGACGCCGATGCGGCTCAGCTTCAGCTCAAAGCCTGCCCCCTGCAGGCGCGACATTTCAAGCAAGTTGCCCATGAGGCGCGACATGCGGCGCACGTCGGAGAGCATCTTGCGGGCTTCGGGCGCCTGCTTGGCGCGGCTCGTGGCAAGCTGCGCCGACAATTCCTCCGCGCCGTCCGAGAGTTCGGCCAAGGGCTCCTGCAGTTCGCTTGCCAGGTCCTGAATGAGCGACTGGCGAAAGCGCTCGTTTTCCATCTCCACCACGGTGCGCTGCGAAACATCCACGTAGTGAAGGCGCTCCAAGGCGCTCGCCGCCAGATCCGCCATGCCGGCCGCAATGCCGCGCATTTCCTTGTCCACCCAGCGCTCCGGATCCTCGACGGAAAGGACCATGACGCCATGCACGCGCATCTGGCCCTTCAAAGGCAAGTAGAGGAAGGGGGACTCGGGCTGCGTGTGCGTGCCGCGCCCGGCGGGAGCGTTGTGGTCAATGCACCAGAGCACAAGCGAGCGGTCCACGCCCTTTACATTGTGCGTAAGGCGCTTCACGTCGGCAATCGTCCCGCCGGTGCTCCAAAGGTCAACCACGGCGTCAAAGTCAGCCGCCGCGCAACGGTTCACCGTCTCGCACACCTCCTCCACCATGAGGGCCTGCCCCAATTCCCGAGAGAGCGTGAAGAGCATGCGCACGTGAGCCGTCCGATCGTTCGCCTGCTCGGACAAGGCTTTGAGCCGCGCCACAAGCGTTCCCATGCCGGTTCCGACGCTCAAGAGCACGAGAAAAACGATGCCGTAGGACCAGTCCTGCACCGCAAAGGAGAAGGCGGGATCCACAAAGACGTAGATGAAGGCTGCCGACGACAAAAGCGCCGTAAGCGCCGCCGGCGCCCGGCCGTACCTGAGCGCAATGAGCATCGTGGGAATGAGAAGCAGCAGCACGGCGTTGGTGGGGTGAATGAAGGGCATCAGCCAGTAGAGCACTGCCGTCGCCACCGCCGTCACAAAGGTTGACTGCCACCAGCCGTCCTTTTCCGTCACGCTGAAGAAGGCCCCCAGTGTCGAGAGCCACCCGCCTTCCTCTTCTTCATCGGGTTCGGAATCCTCCACCGACACCTCGAGAAGCCGCAGCGTGTCCGCCACGCGCATCAGACGGCGCCGCCGCCAGAAGGTAAGCCAGGCCTGCGAAACCATCAGCGTCTTCACGCTGTGGCTTTTGGCGTACGCCACGACCGCCGCCTCCGCTTCAAAGCCCCCGAGAATCTGCGTGACGGCGCCCAATTCGTCCGCCAAAGCGAGCGCCGCGAGCATGCGGCGGCGCTTCTTTTCACTCGCCGTGCCGCCGTCAAACCAAACAACGTGCCACGTGCGCTGATTTGCCCCCGCCTGACGTGCGCCATCGCGCACAAGCTCTTCAGCGCCCTCCGGCCCGGTGAGCCACACGAGAATGCCGTCGCCCGCGGGATTCACAAACTGCGCTTCAGGCCGCCGGGCGCTGCTTTCCGCGTCAGCGCGCTGCGCCATGCGCCTTAGCGACAATTCGCGCAGCGCGAGCAAATTGCCCTTTTTAAAGAAGCCCGAGAGCGCCGCCGAAATCGTCTGCTGCAGGTAGATCTTTCCCGCCTTCAGACGCGCAATCAAGTCCGCAGGCGGCAGGTCCACCAGGCGCACTTCGTCCGCCTCGTCAAAAAGGCGGTCGGGCACCGTCTCTTTCACGTCCACGCCGATCATGCGCTCGACGATGTCGTTGAGACTTTCAAGATGCTGCACATTCAAGGCGCTGTAAACGTCGATCCCTGCGGAAAGCAATTCCTCCACGTCCTGCCAGCGCTTGGGATGGCGCGATCCCGGCGCGTTGCTGTGCGCCAATTCATCCACGATGACAAGCGCGGGGCGCTTTTCGAGAACGGCGTCAATGTCAAACTCTTCGTAGGTGAAGGCGTCGGTCTTCATCACCTTGCGGGGAAGCACGGACAGGCCTGCGAGCTTTTCTTCCGTGTCCTTGCGTCCGTGGGTGTCCACCCAGCCCACCAGAACATCGAGCCCCTGCGCCCTCTTTTCCTGCGCCTCCTGCAGCATGGTGAAGGTCTTGCCCACGCCGGGCGCCGCGCCAAAGAAAAGCTTCAACTTGCCGCGGCGCGACTTCTTCACGTCCTTTAACAAGGCGTCCGGCGTTCTTTCATTGACTTCGGTCATGGTGCATTCTCCGGCGGCCGGCGGCGCAGAGCCGCCACCCGATGATTGAGCTTCACAACGTTCACAAATCGCCGCCCGCTAAAAAGCCCCACTTCCGACACTTCGTCCATGAGCGCCTTGAGCTCGGCTTCCGTGAGGCCCGTCTTGCGAGCGACGAAAGGCGCCTGCCACAGGGCGGCGGCGACGCTCACGTGGGGATCGAGCCCCGAAGCGGACATGGTGATGAGGTCCGGGGGCGGCAGCGTCTTCTGCCCCGTTCTCGCCTGCCAGGCGGCGATCGCTTCCTTGAGGCGTTTTTTAAATTGAGGATTTCCCGGCGCGAGGTTCGTCGCCCGCCCCTGCGCCGCGTCGTACGGGGGCTCCGTCGCTGACGGCCTTCCCGCAAAAAGATCCGTTGCCCAGTAGTCCTGCCCGATGAGTTCGCTCGCACTCGGACGCCCGTTGGCTTCGATGATGGAGCCCGTGCGAAGTTCCGGAAACAAAAGCGACACCCCGGTCACCGCGGCGGGATAGATGACGCCAAACACAAGCGTCATCGCCGCCACAAACACAACGCTCTTTCCAACAGCGGGAAACCACTGCAGCGGCACGGCGGATTGAAAAAGCACTTTCATCCTCACCCCCCTACACAATGCCCAGCAGCGTGATGAACCAGTCCGCCGCCTTGATGAGAAGAAAAGGAAGCACGAGGCCGCCCGCACCGTAGATGAAGAGGTGGCGCTTTAAAAGCCGCGCGGCCGACATCGGCCGGTAGGGCACGCCTTTTAGCGCCAAAGGCGTCAGGAGCGCGAGCGCCAGAATGTTAAAGAGCATCGTCGCCAGAAGCGCCGTCCCGCTTCCCGTGAGGCCCATCACGTTAAAGCGCGCGAGCCCCGGGTAAAGCCCCGCAAAGGTCGTGGGGATGACGGCAAAGTACTTGCCAATGTCGTTGGCGAGCGAAAACGTGATGAGCGCCCCGCGAGTCATCAGAAGCTGCTTGCCGATTTTCACGATCTTGATCAATTTCGCGGGACTTGAATCCAAGTCCACCATGTTCGCCGCCTCGCGCGCCGCCTGCGTGCCGCTATTCATGGCGACGGCGACGTCAGCCTGAGCCAAGGCGGGCGAATCGTTCGTGCCGTCCCCCGTCATCGCCACCATGTGCCCTTCGCTCTGGAGCTCCCGAATCTTCGCGAGCTTCTTTTCGGGCGTAGCTTCGGCAAGGTAGTCGTCAATGCCCGCTTCACGCGCAATGCTTGCGGCGGTCAGGGCGTTGTCCCCGGTGATCATCACCGTGCGGATGCCCATGCGCTTTAATTGAGCAAAATGCATCGCCATCGCGGGCTTCACGGTGTCTTTCAATTCAATCACCGCGAGGACGCGCCGGTCTTCAAAGAGCAGCAAGGGCGTGGCGCCGCGGCTAGCCACCGTGTCCGTGATCGACGTCACCGCCGCGGGCACCTCAACGCCGAAGGTCTTCAGGTAGTCGCGCACCGCATCCGGCGCTCCCTTGCGGATGGTGCGCCCCGCAAGCGTAATGCCCGACATGCGGGTCGTCGCAGAAAAAGGCACGTAAGAGGCGCCCTCCGGAACGATGAGATAGCGGCTGGCAAGACGCCGGCTCACGTAGTCCACGATGGAGCGCCCTTCAGGCGTGGTGTCCGCCGACGACGCGAGAAAGGCGGCCTGCAGGGCGTCTCGCGCCTTCACGCCCGTCGCCGGCAGGATGGCAGACGCCTGCCGGTCGCCAAACGTCACCGTCCCCGTCTTGTCGATGAAGACGATATCGACGTCCCCGGCTGCCTCGATGGCGCGCCCCGAATTCGCAATCACGTTTTCGCGCATGAGGCGCGCAATGCCCGCCACGCCCGCCGCGGCAAGAAGCCCGCCCACGGTCGTGGGCATGAGGCTCACAAGCAGCCCCACCACCGTCGTGTAGGTGACGTGATGCTCGCGCCCGGTGAGTTCGCCCGCAAAGTCCGTGAAGGGAAGCAACGTGGACGCCACGAGCACAAAGAGCACCGTAATGGCCAGAAGCAAAATCGTGAGCGCGCGCTCGTTCGGGGTCTTGCGCCTTTCCGCCCCTTCCACCATCGCAATCATGCGATCCAAAAAACTGTCCCCGGGGTTGCTCGTGACGCGCACGACGATCCAGTCGGACAACACCGTGGTGCCGCCCGTGACGCCGCTCTGGTCGCTGCCTTCGCCCCGCACCACGGGCGCCGACTCCCCGGTCACCGCCGCTTCGTTCACGGACGCAATGCCGCGGATCACTTCACCGTCCGTCGGGATGACTTCCCCCGCCAAGACAAGGATGAGGTCGCCCTCTCTCAGGGCCTCGCCGTCCACGATTTCCCCCGGCGTGTCCACGGAGACGCCGTAGAGGTCGCTCTCTTCAATGCGCCGACCGGTGACGTTGCTTCGCAAGCTGCGCAAAGCCGCCGCACGCGCCTTGGCGCCCGTGGCCGCCAAAGATTCCGCAAAGTTCGCGGTGAGCACCGTGCCCCAAAGAAGCACCGTCGTCAGCCCCACAAAGACCGGGTTCTCGCGACACCAGCCCAGAATCGATCCAACCCAAAGCAGCGTCGTGAAGACCGCTCCGAGCCATACGATGAACATCACGGGGTTGTCCTGCCGCACGGCGGGATTCAAGCGCACGAAGGCGCCCGCGAGAGCGCGCTTCAAAAGACTTCGGCGCAGGGCGCCCCAGCGTTTTTTCCGGGTCACAGGCCGCCTCCCGCAAAAGCCGCCATCGGCCCCAAGGCAAGCGCCGGCACATAGGTAAGCGCCCCCACCAGCAGCACGGTGAGCGTCAGAAACACCGTGAAGAAAAAGCCGTAGGTCTTCAAGGTGCCGGCGTTTGCCGCCACCGTCTTCTGCCGCGCAAGCGACCCCGCCAAAGCCATCATCGCCACCATCGGCACAAAGCGCCCGAGCCACATCGCGACCGCGAGGCCAACGTTAAAAAACGGCGTGTCTGCCGCGAGCCCCGCAAAGGCGGAGCCGTTGTTTTTGGCCGCTGAAGACCACGCGTAAAGAATTTCCGTAAAGCCTTGCGCGCCCGTGTTCGTCAAGCTCTCCCGCACGCCGGGAAGAAGCGTCGTCACCGCCGTCCCCACAAGAACGATCACCGGGGGTGCGAGCATCGCCGTCACCGCCAACTTCATCTGCAGGGGCTCGATCCGCTTGCCGATGTATTCCGGAGTTCGCCCCACCATGAGCCCTGCGGCAAAAACGCCGATCACCGCAAAGACCATCATGCCCACAAAACCCACGCCCACGCCGCCGAAGACCACCTCGTCGCTTTGCATGAGCCACAAAGGAAAAAGCCCCGCCAAGGGCGAAAACGAATCGTGCATGGCGTTCACAGCGCCCCCGGAGGCCGCCGTCATCGCAATGGCAAAAAGGGCGGTGGACGCTTCATCAAAGCGCATTTCCTTGCCTTCCGGGTTCATGATCCCTTCCCCGTAGCCCAAGTCGAGCATCGCCTGCGGCGTCTGGTTTTCAAACCACGCAAAGCCGATCATCGCCAGCGCAAAGATCACCCACATCGCGCCCCACACCGTCCAGCCCTGGCGCGTGTCGCGCACCGTGACGCCAAAGGTGTAGGTGAGGCCCGAAGCAATCAAAAGGGACGCAAGCGCCGAGGCAAAGTTCACAAACTGCGAGGGGTTCTCAAAAGGATGCGCGCTGTTGACGCCAAAAAAGCCGCCGCCGTTGGTGCCCAAATACTTGATCGCCTCCTGACTTGCCACGGGGCCCACGGCAATCGTCTGCGAAGCGCCCGCCATCGTTTCCACGACGGGGTAGTCCGAAAACGTCTGCACGACGCCTTGCGTCAATAGAAAGACCGCAAACACAAAGGAAAGCGGCAACAGGAGCCAGAGCGCAATGTGCGTCAAGTCCACCCAGAAGTTTCCCACGCGGTCCGTGAGCTTTTGCGAAAACCCGCGCATCACCACAAACGACGCGGCAATGCCGGTCGCCGCCGCGGAAAACCCTGCCACCGTGAGTCCCACGGTCTGGGAAAAATAGGAAAGCGTCGCTTCGCCCGCGTAGCTCTGCCAGTCGGTTCCCGTCACGAAGGCGACGGCGATGTTAAAAGCCGGCAGAGGCTCGATCCCGGCAAAGCCCCGAGGGTTCAAGGGGAGCCAGCCCTGGCAGCGCAAAAGGACATAGAGCACCACGACGCCCACGGCATTAAATAGCAGCAGCGACACCGCGTACTGCGCCCAAGTTTGAGGCAGCGGCGCCACGCCCAAGCCCTTTAAAACCCGACGGTCCAAGGCCGACACGCGCTGCGGCGCGCGGCCCGCGGCCAAGGGGGCCATCCAAAGGCCCATGGGCTTTGTGAGCAGAAAAAGAAGCGCCGAAAAGAGCGCGAGCGCAAGAAGCGCAGCAATCATGCCGACCTCCTACGCCCGCCAGAGGCGCCACACGAGCCAGCAGGCGGCGACGCCAGCCCCTGCGAGAAAGACGAGATCATCCATCGGCTATCGGCCCTCGTCTTCCATGCGCGCAATGAGACGCCGGCACGCCGGAATGAGAAGTGCCGGAATCGCAAGAAGCACGAGAAAGAGCCCGAGAGAAACCGCATCCCCGAGCCACCCCGAGAGGTCAAGCGCCGTCATCAGTAGAGATACGCCCCGGTGGACAAGGGCGCCACAAAGCGCAGGATGATGTTGGCGACAATGAAGAGCACCACAGGCGACAGATCAAAGCCCCCGATGCGCGGCATGAAGCGCTGAATCGGTCGCAGGAAGGGATCGATCAGGGTGCCGAGCAACAGGTAGATGGGAGAGGCGCGCCCTGTGAAGCTCAAGAAGCAGTAGATGATCGTGCCCCAGATCAAAAGGTCCACCGCCCATCGAATGATGAGCGCCAGAGGCATCGAGAGAAAGCCCGTGAGCGTCGCGGGAAGCCCTTCGACTTCACGCAGTAGGAGCGTGTAGGCAACGGCCGTCAAAAGCGCCGCCGCCAAAGACGTCCAGTCCCAGTTGCCCCGAGGCTTCACGACGTAGCCCACGGGGTTGCAGAGCCAGTCCGTGAAGGTCCAGATGAAGCGCACGAGGGGATCCCTCGGGCTCACGGCGTTCGCCCAAAGCCAGGCGCGCAGAATGAGAAGGCTGCCAAAGAGCCCGAAAAGCATCTCAAGGAGCGTAAACAAGATTCCCATGATTCCCGGATCCGTTGTTCTAGGAGTTGTCTAATGCGTGCCTCGCGCCGCCCCCGCGGCCCAAGGCGCTTGCCCGTGAGTTTAGCGAGGCGGCCGAAAGCCTGCGAATTAGTGCAATCTGCCGACGCTTCACGGACTTTTTCACAAAAACCGGCGGTTTTTTCTCAAGTGCGCCCCGGCCGGCGCTAAACTGCGTCGCTTGCAATGAGCGAAGGCCGCCGGGATGAATCGCATCCCTGCCTTCCCCAGTATCAGATTCAAAACGACGGAGTACCAAAATGCGTACCGTTTACAGTGGCTTGGTTGATGAGAAGTACATCGGCCAGACCGTCACCCTCTTCGGGTGGGCTCACCGTCGCCGCGACCACGGCGGCGTGATCTTCATCGACCTTCGCGACCGCGAAGGTCTTGTGCAGGTCGTGTGCGACCCTGACAATCCTCAGGTCTTCGCGACGGCTGACAAGGTGCGCAACGAGTTCTGCCTCAAGGTCGTGGGCCTTGTGCGCGCGCGCCCCGAAGGCACGAAAAACGATGCGCTCATCTCGGGCGGCGTGGAAGTGCTGTGCCGCGAGCTCACGATCCTCAATCCTTCTAAGCAGATTCCGTTCCAGCTGGACGACGACACGGTGAGCGAATCC
This sequence comes from uncultured Oscillospiraceae bacterium, assembly GCA_963587345.1. GTDB lineage: Bacteria > Pseudomonadota > Gammaproteobacteria > Burkholderiales > Burkholderiaceae_F > Duodenibacillus. Next base: position 11,390 of record CAVACW010000044.1, read on the forward strand.
GCTCGCCTCACCTACCGCGTCCTTGATCTGCGCCGCGAATACATGCAGAAGAACCTGAAGCTGCGCTTCAAGGTGACGCAGGCCGTCCGCCACTTCCTGGACGACCACGGCTTCATTGACATCGAAACGCCGGTTCTGACGAAGTCCACCCCCGAAGGCGCTCGCGATTACCTCGTTCCGAGCCGCGTTCAGGACGGCCACTTCTTCGCGCTGCCGCAGTCTCCGCAGCTCTTTAAGCAGCTGCTGATGATCGCGGGCTTTGACCGCTACTATCAGATCGTGAAGTGCTTCCGCGACGAAGACCTCCGCGCCGACCGCCAGCCCGAATTCACGCAGATCGATATTGAAACGAGCTTCTTGACCGAGCTCGAAATCCGCGAACTCATGGAAAACATGATTCGCTCCGTCTTCAAGAAGTGCCTTGACGTGGATCTCGTGGCGCCCGACGCCCGCTTCCCCATCATGCCCTACGACGAAGCCATGGCGCGCTTTGGCTCGGACAAGCCCGACCTTCGCGTGAAGCTCGAGCTCGTGGAAGTGACGGATCTGGTGAAGGACTGCGAATTCAAGGTCTTCTCCGGCGTGAAGTCGCTTCACAACGGCAAAGTGGTCGCCTTGAAGGTGCCCAACGCCTGCACGATGCCGCGCTCTGAAATCGACGCCTACACCGAATTTGTCAAGATCTACGGCGCCAAGGGCCTCGCCTACATCAAGGTGAACGACCGCGCCGCGGGCCGCGAAGGCTTGCAGAGCCCGATCGTGAAGAACATCTCCGACGAGATTCTCGAAGCGATCCTGAAGGCGACGAACGCTCAGACGGGCGACGTGATCTTCTTTGGCGCCGACAAGGCGAAGATCGTCTACGACAGCCTGGGCGCCCTGCGTCTCAAGATCGGCCACAGCGAATTCGGCAAGAAGAACGGCCTCTTTGAAGACGCCTGGAAGCCCCTCTGGATCGTGGACTTCCCGATGTTCGAGTACTCGGAGGAAGAAGGCCGCTGGATGTCCTGCCACCATCCGTTCACGATGCCGCACGACGACTGCGTGGACAAGTTGGAGAGCGATCCCGAGCACTGCCACGCCAAGGCTTACGACATGGTCTTGAACGGCTGGGAAATCGGCGGCGGCTCCATCCGCATCCACGATGCCACGGTGCAGGAGAAGGTGTTCTCGGCGCTCCGAATCGGACCGGAAGAAGCGCGCATGAAGTTCGGCTTCTTGCTGGACGCCCTGCAGTTTGGCGCGCCCCCGCACGGCGGCCTCGCCTTCGGTCTCGATCGCATCGTCACGATGATGACGGGCGCGCCTTCGATCCGCGACGTGATCGCGTTCCCGAAGACGCAACGCGCTCAGTGCCTCCTCACTGGCGCTCCGAGCCCCGTGGACGAAAAGCAGCTCCGTGAACTGCACATTCGTCTGCGCAACGAAGCAAAGAAGGACTAATCCTTCTTTGCTTCCCCGCCGGACGGCTTTCCCGTCCGGCGCAATTCGCCCCGGCCCCGCGTCGGGGCTTTCTTTTTCTCCCGAACTTTCATGACGCTCTGCAATCTCTGCCCCCGCCGCTGCAACACGGACCGTGCGACGCCCGAGGGCGCAAAGCGCAGCCTCTGCCGCGCCTTGGGCGGCCCCGACGCCATTGACGTTGCGCTCGTGAGCCTGCACCCCTGGGAAGAGCCTGTGATCAGCGGCCCCCGAGGCGCGGGCACCGTCTTCTTCTCGCACTGCAACCTGCGCTGCTGCTTCTGCCAGAACCATGAAATCTCCACGGAGGGCCGAGGCGTCACGGTGACGCGGCGGCGCCTTGCGGACATTTTTCTCGAGCAGCAGGACAGAGGCGCCTCGTGCCTTGAGCTCGTCACGCCAGGGCACTACACAGACGCGATCGTTGCGGCGCTCAAAGACGCCAAGTCCCGCGGCCTTGCGCTCCCTGTCGCCTGGAACAGCAACGGGTACGAGCTGCCGGAAAGCCTCATGAAGCTTCAGGGGCTCGTTGACATCTTCATGCCGGACTTGAAGTACTTTGACTCAACGCTCGGGGAAAAGTATTCGGGCGTGCCGCGGTACTTTGACTTTGCCTCAAAAGCCATTGAAACCATGTTTGCTCTCACGGGCCCCGCTCAGCTGGGCGAAGACGGCCTTTTGAAGAAGGGCCTGGTCGTGCGGCATCTGGTGCTTCCCTGGCAGTGGCAGGACTCCTGCCAGTGCGTGGACTGGCTCTGGTCGCATTTCGGTGACGACATCTACCTCTCCGTCATGAACCAGTACATGCCGCTCTACAAGGCATGCCGGCACCCGGAAATCAACCGCAAGCTCACGACGCTTGAATACCAGAAGGTGCTGCGGCACATTCGGGCGCTGGGCATGACGAACGTTTTTCGGCAAGTGGGAACGACGAGCCTCGCAAAATTCATCCCGCACTTTGACGGGAGCGGCGTCGCCCTCAGGTGAAAAGTCGCCCCAAACGGCGTGAAAGACGACCGCCTCCCTCCGCTATACTGACGTCATCATTCATCGGAACGGACACGCATCACCATCATGGCCCTTACGACGACCAAGCTGCGTCAGGAGATCGGCGAGCGGCTGCGAATTGAACGCGAGCGCCTCAACTACACGCCGCTGCAGATCGCCCAGCTCATCGGGGTGAAGGAAGACGTCTACCTCACGTTTGAAGCGGGCGCGGGCGACCCCGGCATCTTCTCAATGCCCCGGCTCTCCGCCTGCGGCTTTGACGTGCAGTTCATCATCACGGGCGAGCGCTTGAAGCCCGTTCCTGAAGAAAACGAACTCTTGCGTCGATTCCGCGAGCTTTCCTTGAAGGGAAAGAGCTCCATCTTCATGACGTTGGACGCCCTCGAGCGCCTCGCCCCCAACATCCGCCAGACGCTGCGGGACAAGTGGAAGAACAACTTCGGGGACTGACGCCCTCATCCGTTCTTTCCAAACGACAGAGGCCGCATTGCGCGGCCTCTTGTCGTTTGAGCTTCTAGCCTTCGGGCTGCGGGGCGTCCTGCTGGGGCGTCTCCCCCGCGGCCGCGCGAGGCTTGCGGCGGGCCGAGGACCAATGGCGGCGACGGCGGGCGGGCTTTTCCGCAGGGGCTTCAGCTTCCGGCTCTTCCGCCGCAGCCGGCGCTTCGGTCGCAGGCGCTTCCGGAGCCGGGGCCTTCTCCTGCGGCGCTTCCTGCGCAGGGATTCCCGCCGCGGTCTTGGCGGCTTCGGTCGCGCTGCGGATCACATCCACCATCGACTGCACGAGCCCCGTGAGGTCCTTCATCCAGCCGTCAAACTTCGCGGTCAACGCAGAAATCACGGTCTTCACGTCGCTCGGGCTCACCACGTAGGCCGTGAGAAGCGCGAGCAGGCACACCGCCGCCATCGCGAGAACCGCCGCAATGGCAAACACCAGAACGCTCGCCGAGGCCATCGCCACCACCGCGAGCACCAGCGCCTTGATGATCTTCACTATCCAGTTCATAAAAAACCTCCGTCCGTACGGCAGTCCGAAAAGGGGATTGTCGCATAGACGGAGGCGTCGTCAAGCGGGATTTCGCCTGTATCAGATCACTTTGCGATGCTGATAGAGGTGAATGAGCGCCATGGCCGCAAACGCCCAGCCCATGCAGGCGTGCGCCGAGCCACGCATCGCAAGCAGCGCAATGCTCCCCGCCCCGGCGGCGAGCATCAGGCGGTTCTGCGTCACGCGACGGCGGCGGGCCTTGCCGGTCTGATCCGGCGCGAGGTAAGGCGCGAGAACGTCAAGCCCGGCGTCCGTGTAGACCTTCGCCTGCGAGGCAAGATTCGCCACGGCTTCGCAGCCTGCGGCCTTGCCGTCCGCGAAACGCTTGGCAACCGACGTTTCTTCAAGCGTTTCGTCCGTGAGCTCCACCGCTTCACCGTCCACGGCGTCGCCCGGAATAAAGGCGGCCCAGAAGGAAAGGTACCCCAGAAGGTCCTCTTCCGTGAGCGCCTTGCGGTCCCACGTCAAAAGAAGGCTTCCCACTTCGGGGTTGATCGTGCAGCCCGTAATGCCCGCGGCGGACGTCACGGTCGATGTAATGAGGGACATCGTCTCCGCATCGAGGTTCTTCAATCCCGGATGACGCAGGCGCAGGCGGCCCGGCACGTAAGAGCGAATGTACTTTTTGAGTTCTTCCATCATGTCAGTTCTCCTCGGCTTCTTCCGCCGCAATGAGCTTTTCCGCCGCGGCGTCGCCGCTCGTCGTTTTGGCGGGCGCCGTCAAGAGCCCCAGCGCCTGTGAGAGCCACCCGCGCGGATCGGTCTTTTCGCCCGTGGGCGAACGCATGGCGTTCAAGCACACGCCGATCGTCGTCAGGTTGTGCAGCACTGCGCCCAAGGCCGGCGTCAGCACGCCAAAGAGTCCTCCCGCCATGAAGCCCGTATTAAGGCCCACGGACACGGTGAAGTTCTGCTTCACGCGCGCCATCGTGGCGCGGCCCAAGTCGATGGCCAACGGAAGGTCCGCCAAGCTGTTGTTCGTGAGAACCACATCCGCCACTTCCTGCGCGATGTCGCTCCCTTCCTTCAAAGTAGCGCCCACGTCAGCGCTCGACAAAGCCGGGCTGTCGTTCACGCCGTCCCCGATCATGAGGACCTTGCAGCCTTCCTTCTTCAGAGCGAGCACGTGGCTCGCCTTGTCCGTTGGCAACACCTGCGCGCGGAATTCCGTGATGCCCAGCTGCTGCGCCACGTTCTTTGCGGTGCGGGCGTCGTCGCCCGTCAACATCACGATGCGCTTGATGCCGCGCTTTTTGAGTTCCGCAATGACGGACTTCGATTCGGGACGCAGCGGATCGACGATGCCGAGGATCCCCACGAGCTTTCCGCCCAGCGCCATGTAGAGAACCGACTTCCCTTCCGCGGCAAGACGCTCGACGTGCGGGAGCCCCGCCGTCACGTCCACCTTCTCGTCTTCCTCCACAAAGTGGCGGGAGCCGATGATGACCTTTTCGCCGTCCACCGTGGAGCAGATGCCGTGCGCCACGACGTACTTCACTTCGGCGTCGTGCTCTTCGGTGTAGTGGCTCGCGCCTTGCTCTTCGGCCGCACGCACGACCGCACGAGAGACAGGGTGCGGGAAGTGCTCTTCCAAGCACGCAGCCAAGCCCAGAATCTCCTTTTCGTCGCGCTTCGAATCGAGCGACACAACGTCAGAAAGCTTGGGCGACGCCTGCGTCAAGGTGCCCGTCTTGTCGAGCACGACGGTGTCCACTTCCGCCAACGCTTCCAAGTAGCGACCGCCCTTTACGAGCACGCCGCTCTTCGTGCCCTGCTTCATGGCGGTGAGGATCGCGAGCGGCGTCGCCAGACGCAACGCGCAGGAGTAGTCCACCATCAGCACGGCCGCAGCGCGCGCGAGGTTGCGCGTAAAGAGGAAGACGAGGCCCGCCAGCGCGAAGTTGAAGGGCACGATGGCGTCCGCCAAATGTTCCGCCTTCCCCTGAATGCCCGCCTTGCTCTTTTCGGACGTTTCAATGAACTTGACGATCTGGTTGAGGCGCGTGCCGTCCCCCATCTTCGTCGCCTGAATGTCGATTTCACCGTCTTCAACCACGGTGCCCGCAAAGACGGTGCCGCCCGCTTCGCGGTGCACCGGCAGAGGCTCGCCCGTCATCGTCGCCTGATTGACTTCAGCGTTGCCCGCCACCACCTGGCCGTCCACAGGGATGGTGTTCCCCGTGCGCACGACGATGATGTCTTCGGGCGTCACGTCCTTCAAGGACTTCTCTATGACGGCGTCGCCTTGACGCACCCAGACGCGGTCCACCTTCAAGGCAAGCTGGTCCGCCAAGCTCGCCAAGGACTTCTTGCGGGTGTAGCGCTCAAGCATCTCGCCCATGCCAAGCAACAGGATAACGAGCCCCGCGGTGCGGAAGTCGCGCAAGAGAAGCGACACGCCGATCGCAGAGGCGTCGAGCACTTCGACGTTGAGTTTTCCCTGCAGAAGATTCTTCACGCCGCGGAAGAAGTACGGGATGGCCCCCAGGAAGACGTTTGCGGTGTTGACGAGAATCGGCAGAATCGGCCGCAGCACGAGCCAGCGCGCCAAGGGCGAAAAGTCCAGATCCGCGGCTTCCTCGCGGGCGGCGAGGTCTTTAGACGACATGAAGGGGCGCTTCACGGCTTCCACCACCGGCATGCCGGACACCGCGCGCTCCATCAGGTCAGAGACGCCGCGCGCGACCGCAGTCATCTGGCCTTCGGCAGCGTCCGCTTCATGGATGAGCTCTTCACGAACGGAGGCAACGCGCTTCGCGGATTTTGCGGCCTTGCGGCGCCTCAGGATTACGGGCTTCGTCTCAAGCCCGGCGAGATACGCAATCAACGCGTGCTTGGCGGCGTCCGTGGCGTATGTCACGAGCACGCTCCCCGTGAGCGCATTCACCTTGACGCTCGTGATGCCGTCAATCGCACCCACCGCGGCGGCGATCTCCCGGCCCGTCGCGGCGCTCATCACATTGTCCGTGCGCCAGCGCATGCGGCAGCCGACGCTGTGAGCAAGATAAAACTTCATGACAATTCCAATCTTTTCAGGCTGAGGAAAAAAGGGGCTCTCGAAACGTCGTTTTTCTATTTGATAATCGTTTCGATTTTCGTTCTTCCAATAGACGAAAAGCCCTGCGCTATCCGTTTCACCGGACAGCCGGGCTTCAGGCTTGGCTCAAAGAAAAAAGCTTACGCGGCGACGGCCTCGGCGGCTTCCGCCTTCGGGGCGGCCTTCGCCTTGCGAGCGCGGCGCACCGTCTTCTTGGCGGGGGCCTTCTTCGCTTCCTTCTTTTCTTCCTTCACTTCTTCGACGGCAACGGGCGCCGCCACTTCAGCCGCTTCCACGGCTTCCTTCGCTTCACGGCGCTCCTGAGACTTCACCTGAGCTTCCGCGACGACGTCGGCGAGATCTTCCTTCACGCCTTCAACGCCGGCCAGGACCTTGTCCTTCACGTCGATGCCCGCGGAGAGAAGCGAGCTTGCGAGGGGCTTCACGCCGCCAAACTTCTTGCCCTTCGCGACCGCCACGGCACCCAATGCGCCCACGACGAGACCGCCGACAAAGAAAAGACCGTACTTCGTAGCCTGATTCAACACCATTTTGAATGTTCCTTATTTCAAAGTCGCACAAAACAAATTGAACGATGCGTTGTTCGCCTTGTGTTTAAAACCGAGAGCGGGCGCCTTGGGCGCCGCGGGCGTCAGGTCGTGCGGCCTGACGCGCTTTCTGCGAGTTGCGTTTGTTCTCTGATCTTCGCAGTTTTTCGGTTCGTCCCGCTACCGCTGCGGGAGCCGCCGCTTCGGTTCTCCTGGTGTTCTCCCGCGCGTTGGGGCCGGCGGGAAAATACAGACAGTCACCCTGCCTTTTCCGAAGTCACGCGCATTATATACACTGTTTTTAAATCAGTTTTTGTAATGAGAGTTACTCTCGTTACGTTTTTTGAAAACCCTTTTGTTTGAGAGCGGTAGACCGCAAACGCCCCAGTTCGGCTGATCTCGGCGCCCGCCTACCCAGCCTGCGGCGCGACCTGACGCAGAGGTGTTGCAGTGTGGCAACAGACTCATGCCTCATTCTCCGTTTTCACCCCCGAAACTGTCAGCCGATTTTCCCTGCATTACAAAAAACTCCCCGGACAATTGAAAGCACACTGAAATTTATCTTGTCAAATCGCTTGACAAAGCGCGTCGGGGGGGGGGTATGGTTAATTTGAACATTGATTTCTAGACCAAAAAGCGAACAACTTTTTACTAAATTGTTGCTCGTCAATGGGCTTATTCAAGGGGATATCACTATGAACAAGACTTTCAAGGTCGTCTTCAACAAGGCGCGCGGGGCGCTGATGGTCGCCAATGAGGTGACGAGCTCGGTACAAAGGAAGGGAGTAAAAACCATCGTAGCCGCATCAGTTGCAGGAACTCTTGCCATAACGTCCACCATGACGTTTGCACTTACTCTTACTCACACAGAAAACGTTAACTCCATCACAAATCAAACGATCTCTGGAACGGTTAACTTCACTGACGGATGGGGTGGTTATCTCTACGAAGGTAAAGAAAACTTCACTTCCTCTGGAAACACTTATTCTGTAGAAGCCACGTATACAAAGGGCGATGGTGCTTACGGCGGTGCAATCGCTTTTTATGCAAAAGGCAACAATGGCAAATCTCTTTACTCGAGCTCGTTTACCAATGACCGCTTTGCCGACAACAAATTTATCGCCAACGGTACAAGCAAAACCACCGACTGGAATGCTGGCGGAGCCATCACAATCAAAGGCCATTCCGTCAAATTCACAGATGTTCTATTTGAAAACAACAGCATCGTCTCCAATGTCTCTGGGGCTGGTTCCGTTGCCGTAGGCGGAGCCGTTATGTTGGACAAAGTAATTAATGGTACTGGTGGCAAAGACAGCGCAGCCACAACTGCTGACTTCATTATTAACAAGGACACAACTTACATCGGCAACACTGTATCCACCACGGATAAAACCGCCACAACGTCCGTTTACGGAGGCTCCGCCTATACATCTGGCGGCTTCCTTTTCATGGATCGCCAGTCCACAGCCAACTTCTCTGTTGCTGAAGGCGCGACACTGACGTTAGGCGATCTCACTGCCACCGACAAAAACGCCGACACCATCGCCAGCTCTTTGACCTCCGACGCACAGGCCCAGTCCTATGGCGGACACAATCTCATCACCAAGCAAGGCGCAGGAACCTTCATCATCAACTCATCACTTAGCGATTACAACGGCCTCGTTGATGTTCAAGAAGGCACAATGAAGGTGAACTCCACTTGGAAGATCCGCAATGCGGTTACTATTTCCGGCGGAACGTTGGACCTCAGCGATTCAAACTACTCGTTCAGCTCTATTGCAAAATGTGCAACAGATTTCAATAGTTCCTTAAAAGTAGACTCCACCGCGGAAGGCTCCATCAAGCTTAACCTGGATATTGCACCCCCGCGTCATGCTCGAGTTTCGCCAAATTCCACAGTA